>CAJTTM010000009.1 GCA_910579135.1 uncultured Erysipelotrichales bacterium
CATTGTCCTTTTTTGATAGACTGTATTAATATTTTATTTCGTTACAGCCTCTTTTATAATATCTTAATCATTTTAATATGTGGACAATAAGCTATTAAAAAATCAATGAAATTATTCAATGTATTTATGTGTTATCTTACAATTAATTTTATATTCTATAACATTTTAAAGTTAATATATGGTACTTCACTATATGTACGAACTACCCCAAAATTACCTCACAAAAGTAGAATATCATTTCTACTTTTTTATCTTGTCTTATCACTTGCAATACCTACTTTATTGCATTTTCTCGCTGTTCCCTCACTGCTCATTCTTTGTTCGTTGTTAATAAACATCAATTTCTTGTTAATCATCAGTATACTTATTACTCATAGTTACACTCCCATTAAATAAAAAATGTGAAAAATAGATTGACCATTCTATTTCCCACATCATTTATATATGATTTTCATAAGCAAGTTCTTATGAGGTACTTATGTTATATTATGATTATACTTTATTTGTTAAAAACTGTTACTCTTGGATTTAAAAAATATTTAATTCCACAATGTTATCATTTAACTATTCATTTATGAAAATATAAAACTTAGAATAGTAGCCTCTATTATTATTATTGAAATACAAGAGAAAGTAATATTTATCTTTAATTAAGTTTATTATTTTTTTTATATTTTCATCTTTAGAATCTTTATAATACTGATAATAAATCCTAAAATATACACGCAATGCTTTCTCTACAGGATCAGTAATTTTTTTAGATGGAATATAATTCCATGGTAATGATTTTTTTAAGTAAAACTCCAATCTTTTTATATCCTTAACTGATTCATAAATAATAGGAGAAATACTATTTTCGATTTTATGTATATCCATTAAAATGCCGTTCATTTTTTCTATAGATATAAAAGCAAGCATAACTTCAACAACAGATATATAATCACTCATTTTCTTATCACCAAAACATATTAAATGTTTTTGTATAAGATCATTAAATTTTTGAACAATTTCTCGTATATTCATATTATATAAAAAACATCCCACAATAGTCAAAATAGAAATATCATCTTTAACATCAAACATTTTAAAGTAATCGTCAAATCTTAATCGGAGTTTATAAGGATCTATTTTTGTATTTTCAATAAGAAAATATTTATCAATAAACTTCTTTAAATACTCACTTGCTTGATATTCATTTCCATAAATTTTCTTTATTGAATTCTCAAGTTGTTTTTTGTCACATGCTATAATCACTATAATATTCAAAACATCTTTAAATAATAAATACAATCTCTCTAGTACTTTAATTGCATATTCTGGCAAACATCTATCTAATTCATCTACAAGAATAATTGTAGTGCCCTTATTATTCTCTCTAATATTATTTGAATTAAATCCAGTCAATCCATTTTTAAAATCTAAGATATAATGTTCTAGTGATTTATAATCTTGATTTTTTCTTTTCTTTAATGGGGATATAGCGAAGCCAAAAAAATTAACTTTAAAACTCATATTAATCCCCATATCAATACTATATCTTTTCAATATTTCGATAGTAGTTCGATCAATATCTCGAAAATGATTTAATTGATCATTTATGCTGCTTATTATAGCAATCAATGGTTCTGGATAAAAACTATTTGCCCAACAATTGTATTCCACCACATTATTAGTAAATATTATATCTTTTTTAAGTATTTTTAGCAAAGTTGTTTTGCCACTTCCCCACTCACCATCAATCATAATAAAACTATTTTTAGTACTTTTCTTTATTATATCTATTGTTTCCTTTAGTTTTTTGCTATCCTGATATCTATACAAAATATCTATAACATCATCTTCTTTTTTCATGATTTCTCCCTCCTTAACAACTATTTAATAAATTATACCATTATTTTAAACATTTTTTATTTCCAACTGACTAAATACTCTATAAGTTTTTACAGAAATAGATACCATAATAAACAAAAAAGCTCACTAGGAGCTTATTTAATAATATAATTTAAACTATCATCAAAGTTATTTTCAATAAAATCTTTCATTCCAACAAGAGCGATATCAACCATATTGTTTGTTGATCCAAACTCTACATATTCTCTTACTTGTTCTTTTTCCTTATTGAGATATTTAATTGTCATTTGAGAACGAGTTTGTTCTATGAATGGTATTAATCTTGAATTGCTTGAACTAATTGCACCATTGATTAATTTTAAAGCATATAAATCATCACTATAATTATCCTCAATGATTTCCTGTAAATATGGTTCATCATACGCTCCTAGTTCAATTCCTTTAACAATATTACTTAGCCCAACTTGGTAGCTTGTATCAGTCATTCTCTTTTTCATTTCCTTTTTATCATTTTCTTGAGCATTTAAAATCACTTGATCTATGATTGTGTTCATTGCATTAGAATATGTTGCTTCCAATTTGTTCATATTATCCTTTAACGTTTGTTTTTTCTTTTCCTTGCCTTCAGGAGTAAAATCATTGCTACTATCAATACTATTCATAGCATTAACGATTTCTTTTCTTTTTGTTTCATATTCATTTAATAATTTTAAAAATTTTTTCTTCATGTTTTTACCTCTTTTCTAATTTTTTTAAATTTCTAATTTATCTATTGCGTTATATAATTGTTTTCTTACATTGTTTTTTGTCATATTCAATGTCTTAGCTATATCCTCTATTGAATAATCTAATAAAAATAAATAGCTTAAAAAAGCATTATCACCAATAAGAGAATCTATTTCAATATAGGTCATCATCATTTTTTCATAGGCCTTGTCTTTATCATGAATACGTTCAGCCATACTCTTATGTACTGTTGATTTAATTTTGTTAATATCAATAGATTCTACACTCTTTAATTGTTGATTCAGCACTTCATATTTTCTTCTTGCCCTGATAAATCGACTGAGATATTTTATCTTTTCTTTTCTGCTTTTCATGATCTGTCACCTTCTCATCAATATATCTATACCATAGAACAAGGCGCTCTTTACCATTAAAGATCTTTTCAATAAATCGTATGATATTGGCCATGTTTTGCTTTATATCGTCCATCTTTTGAATGTAATCAATATTTATATCTTTCTTGCTATTGGTTGACTTAACTATATCAAATGTTATACTTTTTAAATTTTTCATCTTGTTTTCATAATATCGTAAATCACATTCAAGGCTTTTATACTGTTTAAGCCTGTATTGTATACACTGTATTTGTCTTTGCTTCTTATTCATTCTATATCTCCAGCTAGTAAAAAAAGAGGCGTTTCATTCACCCCTCTATTCTTTATTCATAATAGGCCATATTATCATCAAGTCTTTTTAATTGTCTAAAATTACAGTTTCCCCATTTAGCCATTATAAACATCGTTCTCAAAAACACGTTCATTTATATCATAAATAAATTCTTTGCTCATAAATGGATAGATACATTTGTCATATTCTTCCAATGTTCCATCATCTATAAGCATTGCTATATACTCATATGAATTAGGATAATCAAAGAAATGGTTAACTTTTCTTTGTATTTCATTAGTATTTTCTAAAATATCATCAGATGAAATGACATCTAAATTTCTTACATTTTCATTTTCTTTTAATGCAATTATTAAACTTCTAATTTCTAAGTAATTATTTTTATATTTTCCAATAAATGCATCAACTTCTGTTTTAGTGATTTTATTACCTAAAAATTTTATAAGTTGTAATGTTTCAGCAAAATCACTAGAAAGTTTTTGAGTAATGATTTTAGTTACTGAATCCTTGATTATTGTAAACTTACTATCGCAATATTCTTTTCCCTTATTTTTCATTTCCTGAATATCATTTTCAAAATTAACTTTTAATTCATCAAGTAAAGGTATTGCTTTTGTTTGATGATAAGTTTCTCTAATGTCTTTTTGATCATTTTTATACTTTTCAACTCTTTCTTTATACTCCTTGTCAAAAATTTTCAAACTTTCTTTAATTGCTAATAAATTTTTATTTTTCATGTTTATTTCCTTCCTTCTCTTCCTCTATTTCTTCTATATGGTGGTATAGAAAAATAAAAAGACATAGCAACAACATATTGCACTTTATGAAGTGCTATGTCATTCCCATGTCATATATATGTATCAAATATATAACTTCCAAGAGAGTGATCCTTGGGGTACTTTTATTTACCTGTAATTATTATATCATAATTCTTTATCTTTGGCTAGAAATATAATCAAAAGAAAAGCATATGAAATTAATCATATACTTTCAATTATCAAGCATTAAACGTCATGGATTTATTATGTATTTATTAAAAATTTCTTAGAAGCCTTAATATTAAATCAAAAAAACAAATACATAGATAATAATGCTTTGTGAATATGTCTGGGCTCTATGCCCAACACTATTATAACACACTATATATAGAAAATCTTAACATTTCTTAACATTTTTACAAAAAAGGCCACTTAATCGTGGTCTTTCATTGTTATATATGCTTTTTATATTGGCCTTTAGTATTCTTCGATAGCTTTATCTTGTCCGTTTTGTTTTGGATCAGTAAGAGGAACTTCTTAAGCTCCTCATCTTTTTCATATGATACTTTTATTTTAATCATTTCAATCACCTATATACTCTAAAAACCTTAACATTTCTTAACATTTTTCTTCTTGAGGTTGCATTTGATATACTGATAAACCAACTTAAACACCTCTTTCACACCATCTTCAGGTGCATAACATACAAGATAATGAGTTGTATTAGGTTTATTATAAATAAAGCTTATAGGGGCTTTCTGTACCTTAATCAAAGTCCTACCCCTTTCTTTACTTCTTCCTCCCAATCTTTTAGATCATTTAATGTTTTAGGAAGTTGTCCTTCATGTGCTTGTGCATATGATTTCATGTTATGAAAAGTTGCTAATGCATTCCATTTGATTTTGTCCCTTTCACATTCTCTACCTTTCATTTCTCCAAAATTGAATGCTAACATCATACAAGCGAAAATATCATTACTTCCAAAGTGTTCAGGATTAGCTCTAATAACTCTTTGATAGTTTCTATTATCTGTAAATGTTGTCTTTCCTAATATAGCTAATTGTTCATCAACATAATATTGATGTGTGTCTTTTATTGTTTTCACTTTTTTATATTCCTCTCTTTCTTTTTTCTAAAGAGAATGTTACAATCCATATTGGTAGTATTGGATTATAACCTCTCTAAGATATATGTTTTAACTCAATATCGTTGGTAGTGATATAGAGCTATATTTTATGTGTTGGTAGCACGTTTTATATCGTACTCTTTGTACTTTGGTTATTTTTTACACTTCTACCTATGGCATAACCAAAATTGAATGCCACATTTAAAGCACTATAATCACAACCATATAACTTCTTTATCTTTAATAAGATATCTATGTAGTTTTCGTTTGTGGTGAATGGTGCTTTTATGATTTTTGATACAAGATTATCAAGTTTTAAGTTTCTCATTTTTTCATCTCTTTCTATGTATAGTGACATTTTGAGAAAATTGAAGAAATATGCCCTTAAAATCAACGTTTTTACAATTTTCTCAAGTTGATAATTATGAAGCATTTGAGAATTATTAATAACTACCAATTTTCTCAAGTTGATAATTATGTAAAAGTATTGATATAATCAACATTTTTTATCAATATTCTCAATTTTTAACCCTCTATAGGAACAAGTGATAAAGTTGTAGTTTTTTCTTTACCAAAGCCATTCACTTCTATAACTATATTTTTTTCTTTTTTTAAATCTGCTTTTGCTCTTTCTAATGTTCCTTTTGAATATCCACATGCTTGTGCATATTCAAGAAGTTCTTTATTTTCCATACTGCCACCCTGCTCTTTTAATTGGTCTAATATGAACTCTTTAGCTTCATCTTTAGCACCTTTTCCCTTACGCTCATAAGACTTTTTGCTCATGAAATCTCTATCTTTCTTCTTGGTTGTTCCTCTATTGGTTAAAATTCCATCACCTATAGAAAATAATGTTGTGTCCTGTAATGGTCCATAATTACACTTTTCATGCGATAAATAACGTATATCGTCACTTCCAGTATGTCCTATGATAAATACACTTCTTGCAATATCCCATATATCTGAACTGTCGCTAACTCGTCCTCTTGCTGATGTATCACTTTTTTTATTCGTATGACAAACAATAACAGTTGTTACACCATACTTTTCACCATATCCATTTAATGGCTTTAGAACATTTCTCATTTGGTTTCTATAGCCCATATTGACATTGTTAGGTATAAATCCCTGTAATGGGTCAAACACTACAAGAACAGGTTTATGATAAGCTATTAGATCATTTAGAAATTTACTGTTGTATTGTATTTCTTGAAACCTCTCATCACCTATAGGAATGGTTATAATGTTTCCCATATTAGCACCACTTAATCTAAGTCTTTTCTTTAATGTTACTTGCATATCATCTTCACTTGAAAAATACATAACCTTTTGTGGCTCTTTTTTTTCAATTACTGAATAATTTTCATTTTCAAAGAATGTATATGTGCCACTACTTACTGAAGCCACTAGATCACACCAAAAGAATGTTTTACCAACTCCACCATCACCAGCAACAACAGTTATAACACCTTTAGGAATGAAATCAGGTATTAACCATTGAGCTTCCTTTTCCTTTACTTCTGACATAGGTATCATTTCAAGGCTTAAATTCTTTTTTTGTTTATTGTATGGATTTGTTCCTTTATTGTAGTTTAAAGCACCTTCCACGATTGTTTTTACTTCCTCAATCTCTAATGGTGGATTACACTTAATACTATTTTCTGCTATCACACTAGATAGTATTGCTTCATTACTTAATCCTTTTGATTGTAAAGAGCTTGCAAGTTTAAATAGTATGTCATTTCTTGATCCTTGAATAATTTCATTTTCCATGTGTAATGGTTGTTTATTATCCTCTTTTTCTATTGGTTCATCTAAGAAACTATAAACTTCCTGATTAGCCTCTGCCATTGGATCTTCATTAATCCATTCATATCTTAGTCCATCTATCACGCTCGGTGGAGCAACTACATAGCCATTATCAGTCCTTATATCAATTCCTGGATAAATATTCACTCTGTTCTTAAAATTGCCCTCAACATAATAATATAGATGATATCCACCACTAGGGGTCTTTACTTTTGCCGTGGTAGGTAAGTTTTCACCATATTTTTTTAATGATTCAAGACCTCTTGCATCATGTTTTACATCAATATCTATCACCAATATTCCATTACCTGTTGCAATTCCTATATTATAATTAGGGTTCGTATTCCACCATTGTTTTATTGTTACTAAATCCGTTGTGGCCTCATTTTTCCATGATCTTAATACTTGTTTTCCCTTGCTATTTGGCGCTAGTGGGAAAACCCTAAGACCAGCTTTAGCGTAATTCAAGGCGCTTTCTTTTAAATTATGCACCATTGACCACCTCATACGCTTTCAAAGCCTTTATCCTGTTAGAAACATCATATCCAACATAATCACGCTGAAAACGTCTTATTTCCTCTCTAGGGAACATATAATTCTTTCCAGTCTTTATAGCATTAATAATGCCTACCTCTCTTAGCATAGTTACTTGTTGTCTTGATACATTAAGAATTTCTCCCACATCATCAATGCTTAGCATTCTTAAGCCAGTTTCTTCTGGATTGTCTATATCCTGGAATTCTTCCCATGTATGTTCAATTTCTCTTAACTTGTTAATCTCTGCTAGTATTTCATTCATTCTAGCATTGATTGATTCCCATTCCTTAGCACTTAATAACCGATCACTATTTGCTAGCCTTGAATATTCTTCTGCTAGCTTCGTATGCTTAAGAATGATCTTTTCTTTTTCTGTCATGTTTGATACCTCCTAATCTTTTAATAAATCTTGTACTTTGACATTTAATGCTTTGGCTAATTTTCCAATTGTTGCAGGTTTTGGATTTGATATACCCTTACTAGTTTTATGATATACCATATAAGTGATACCAGCTTTTTCGCATAGATCATAAGGATTAAGCTCTTGCTCAGCCATAAGTATTAATAACTTGTCTTTATCAAACTTCATTTTATTCATCCCCTCTCCGATATTATGATATCTATAAAACAATATAAACGATATTATAATATATGTCAATATAAAATAGATATTTTGATATCTGTTTTGTATATTGAAAGATATTAAGATATATGTTATTCTAAAAAAAAGGAGACAAAAAAATGGAAACAGGAAAATTAATAAAACAAATGAGAAAAGATAGAAAAATGACTCAAAAAGAATTAGCAGAGAAATCGGGTGTAGCAGAAATAACAATAAGAAAATTAGAAAAAGGTCAAAGTAATCCTACTGTTGAAACAATAAAAAAAATATGTCGAGTATTTGATCAGCCTTATATTTTATTACTAAACAAAGAAGATTTTGAAAAGGAAGAAAAAGAATCTTCAAAAAAAATTGATGAAATGCACACACAAATAAAAAAAGATAATGGAATATTAGAAATAACAAAATCAATTACCCATCTTGGATATAACCTGGTAGAAGTAACATCAGAAAGCAAAGAAAATGAACTTGATTTTTTCCTTTTATTTGATCATGGTAATATTCCTATGTCAATTAATGAATTGAAGGAAATAAAAAAAGAACATGATTTATATCTAGAATACCTGATAAATAAATTCATAAAATCAAAACCACTCCAAAATAGAAAAGAAGATTACACATATTTTATTAATCAAATAAAAGATAATCAAAAAAATAAGTAAAAGAATTTTCTCGAAAACAAAAAATGAGCAAAAGCTATGGAGTCGTAAATTACTACTCCGCGCTCTAAGCAATGCTTAGAGCGTTTTGAATCTAAATTTTTATAAAAAGGAGACGAACAAATGAAAATAAAAATCTTAAATTTTATTAATAACCATAAGATCATTATAGTTATAACCTTGACAATATTCTTTATATTTATTATTCCACTGGGTATTAACTTAATAGTTAAAACATCATCCCCTTTAGGATTTATTCCTAAAAATGAACAAGATACTTGGATAAACTTCTATGGTGTTTTAATTGGTAGTGAAATAACATTTATTAGTATTATATGGAGCATAAAACAATATTTAACAGAATCAAAAGATCGTAATTCATCCATCCTTGTTACTGATCAGTGTACAACTTATTACTTAAAAAATTATCTAAAAATTGAGTTATCAATAAAAAACATTGGTTTATCTCCAGCAACTTATGTTAGTTGTATCTCTAATTTTTTATTTATTGGACAATATAAAGATAATTTAATCCCTATCCAAACAATCAAAACAAAAGAAACATTAAAACGATATTTAAACTACAACGAGATATCAAAAGTCACTCTCGAAATACCCATTTATGATAAGATAGAACCCATTTATAATAAAGGCTTAAACAAAAACAATATTTACAATTTATATAAGAAAAACAACAATGATTCACGCTTTTACTTTCAGTATAATTTTACAATAATGTATAAAGATATATATTCTAGATTTCACTCACTCAAAAATGAATTTTCATGTGATTTAATTATTACTATTAATAAAAATAAAAAAGAAATAGAAAACATAGAATTTATAGACAAAGGATATAAATGTGAGGTTAACTAAAAGTAAAAAAAACGTCCTTATTGGCACTAGAGAACGTTTCAGCGTAAATAAATTAGTGTATTGGCGTACGTTTTTATTTACGCTCCTATTATAACGTAAGATAACACATTAATCAAGAAGTTAAAAAAGGAGGATAAACAGCATGAGTATTACAACAAGAGAATTAAAGAATGGTAAAATCGTATATGACAACGCATTTATGTATAAGGGTATACGATACAAGAAAAGAGGTTTTAAAACGAAAGGAGAGGCTGAAAACTGGGAAATTACAATCAAATATGAAGTGAATAAAAATGGATCATACTTCCAACCATGCGAGAAGAGATTTTTTGAAGTATATGAGGAGTTCTTCCGTATTCAAAAAGATAAGATGGCATTAAATACAATCAGTTCATATAATACAGGTATATATCACATCAAGAAAAATAAAGTATATAAAATGAAAATATTAGATATTAATTATTCTATCTTGCAAAGTTTCTTTAATGAATTAGCAAAGGATCATAGCAAAAGTTCATGTGAACAGGTCAAGAAAGTATTCAATGCTACTTTTACACATGCCATTAAAAACGGTTATATGTCTTTCAATCCTATGCAATATGTAAAAATCAACGTAAAAAAGAACAACAAAGAAAAAAGAATAATCACAAATCAAGAATTCATCAGGATATGCAATTATTTCTTATCCGACAATACTTTTGAACATAAGAGTATATATATAGCCTTATGTATTGGATATTACACAGGAGCGAGAATAAGCGAGGTTATGGCATTGACAAAAAATGATATCGATTTTGAGCATCATACAATCAGCTTTAACAAAAGACTAGAATACAGGGTTAAAAAAGAAGATCTATACACATCTACAATGAAAACTCAAAATTCTTATGCTATATTACCACTTGCTAAACCACTTGAAAATCTATTAGAGGAGTGGCTTGAGGTTAATCCTTATGAAAATATAGTGTGTTTTGAAGATGGCAGCTATCCATCATACAACTATATTCAAAAGCATATCAAATCAGCAAGCAAAGAACTAGGTATACCATTTCATTTTCATATGCTAAGACACTTATATGCTACAAATCTTGTAAAGAACAATGTCAATATAAGTGTTGCTAAAAAATTGCTAAGACATGCAAAGGTTGAAACAACACTAGACATTTATACACACACTAATTTTAGTGAAGAACAAAAAGCATTAGAAAGCGTATTTTCTAACAATTTTAATGATAATTACCCCAAAATTACCCCAAAAGTTAATTAAACCACTACTTATCTAATGCTATTGTTTTAATTTATATTGATAAAATCAACATTTTTTAAATTTTAACTATTTTAATGTTTTTCTCATATGTATATGTGGACAATATTCATCCAAATATTCTTCACCTATCTTTTTATAACCATTCTTTTCATAAAAATGAGATGCTCTTACTTGGGCAGAAAGTTCAATTTTTTTTACATTCCTTTTTTTACATTCCTCTTCTAATACATCAAGAATCTTTGAACCATAGTTCTTTCCTCTATATTCTTTCAAAATCGCAATTCTTCCTAAAATATAAGTATCTTCATGTATAGAATACATTCTTGCACAACCTATTGCTTTATCTTCATCATAAAGCTCTATATGAATAGCTTGTTGATCTATTTCATCAAACTCATTCTCAAATCCTTGTTCTTCCATAAAAACTTTTTCTCTAATTTTTTTTGCATTTAGAGCTTCATTAAAATTTTCTATAACCTTATATTTCATCTCTAATCTCCTTTGGAAAGAAAACCTTATGATCTTCTTTATATCTATCTGATTTTACAATTGCATCAACTATTTCTGAAACTTGTGGCAATGGTTTTAACCCCTTGTCTGTAAGAACTTCTATTTCACTAAGTTCACCTGTTATATGATAATGTTTATAAGGAACTTGTTTTTGAGTATCAGTAAAAATATAATACCTAGGATCAAAACCATGGTTTGATGCAGTATCTTTAATATGCTTAAAATGATTTTCATCAATCAATTCACAATACTTAAATAAATGACGATTTAAGAAACGATAAGAAAGATCACTTAATATTTCATCATCTTCATTAATAAACTCTCTAAAATAATATTCTAATACCGATTCATCTAAATTGGTATAATCAGCAACAGAAATATCTTCTTTAAAAAAAGGTAATAAATAATGAATATTTGTCTTAAAACTATAATGATGAATATATAAATCTTTTACTCTTAAAAAAATACATCCTAACAAATGCTCATAACTTCTTGAAACAGGATGATAATAAACCTGCCAATACATATGATATCTTGCTAGTATATAATTCTCAATAGCATGTACTCCAGACTCCTTAAAAACAATCTTACCATTATACACTCTCATAGTCCTTAATAACCTTGACATATCAAAATGACCATAAGTTGTCCCACTCATATAAGAATCTCGAAGTAGATAGTCCATTCTATCCCCATCTAACTGACTAGAAACCATCTGTATCAATAATGAATTAGAATGAGTTTTAGAAATAATAGAAGCAACATCTTTAGGTAAATCAAAATATAAATGAGATAATATTTGATGAATTTCACTATCTTCTAATATCATCCTTATTGTCATTTCTTCATGATTATTATGAAAAACATATTCAAAAGAATGGGAAAAAGGTCCATGTCCAATATCATGAAGAAGTGCAGCGCACATAACACATAATTTATCATAATCACTAAGTGTTGTCTTTAAACACTCAACCTCTAACATCTTTCTTATAACCTCATAAACCCCTAAAGAATGAGTAAAACGAGAATGCTCACTAGTTGGAAAAACCTGATAAGTTCCTCCTAATTGTTTGATCCTTCTTAATCTTTGCATTTGTTCACTATTAATAAGTTGCCAAATAATTAAATGATTAACATGAATATAATCATGAACAGCATCTCTAAAAACTTTCTTTTCCTTAAGCTCATTACTTTTTAATATATAAGTTTTTTTAAAATCCATCTTCTCACCTTCTTTCCCTATTCTATCATGTTTTATAACACAAAAGAAGATTAACATCCTTGAATTCTTCTTTTAATAAAAGTATAATATAACAAGGAGGTAAGAGTAATGTTAGATAAAAAAGTTGCAGATTTATTAAATGTTCAAATTAACAAAGAGATATATTCAGCATATTTATATTTAGATTTTTCAAACTTTTATAATGATAAAGGATTAGACGGATTCTCAAATTGGTATTATATCCAAGCTCAAGAAGAAATGGATCATGCTATGGGTATATTAAAATATCTACAGGATAATGATTATAGTGTTACTTTAGATGCTATCGCAAAACCTGATAAGAAATTAGAAAAATTATCTGATCCACTTCATTACGGTTTAGAACATGAAAGATATGTTACTGATTTAATTCATACTATTTATCATGCAGCACATGAAGTTCATGATTATAGAACTATGAAATTCTTAGATTGGTATGTTGAAGAACAAGGTGAAGAAGAAAAGAATGCTAGTGATATGATTACTAAATTTGATTTATTTGGTAGTGACCCTAAAGCATTATACTCTTTAAATAGTGAATTAGCTGCTAGAGTTTATTCAACTTCATCTATTTTAGCTCAAGAATAAAATTAATACACATACTTTTAGTATGTGTATTTTATTGGGAGGAAAAAAATGTACAAACAAATTAATAATGCTTATTCTTATATTTATTCAAAATACCCTCAACCTATAGATATCGCTATAATATGTGGATCTGGTTTAGGAAAACTTGCCGAACAGTTAGAAAATCCTATTACTATTGATTACAATGATATTCCACACTTCCCAGTTTCTACTATTTTAGGTCATGAAGGAAAGCTTATTATTGGAACATTATGTGATAAAACAATTATTGCAATGAAAGGTCGTTTCCATTATTATGAAGGGCATGATATGGATGTTGTAACTTTACCTATTAGAGTTTTTTCAAAGTTAGGAATTCAAACTTTAATTGTTACTAATGCTTGCGGAGGAATTAGAGAAGATTTAAATCCTGGTCAAATTACACTTATTAGTGATCATTTAGGATTCATGGCACCAAGCCCATTACGTGGTCCTAATTTAGATGAATTTGGTCCTCGTTTTCAAGATATGAGTGATGTTTATTCTAAAGATTTAAGAATTCTTGCAAAAGAATCAGCAAAGAAAGTCAATGTTGATGTTAAAGAAGGTATTTATTGTTTCTTTAAAGGTCCTATGTTTGAAACACCAGCAGAAATCAGAGCATTTAAGGTATTAGGTGCAGATATGGTAGGAATGTCTACTGTTCCTGAAGCTATTGTCGCAAGACATTGTGGTATGAAAACATTAGGAATTTCTTTAGTCACAAATAAGGCTGCTGGTTTATCTTCTAATGAATTAAACCATCAGGAAGTTATGGAAGCTGCTAATAGTGCTGAAGAAAGAATGATTAAATTTGTTAAACAATTTATTAAAGATATATAGAGATATAAAACATATCTCTATTTTTATTTAAAAACACAAGCTTATGCTTGTGTTATATACTCTTTCTCTTTAATTCTAAATGAAAGAAAGTTGTCTGTGGTACTGATACGCCATACTTCTTAGCTTCTTCTACCAAATAACCACTAAAAGTTTCTAATTCATTCCTACGATGTTTTTGAATATCTCTAGATAAAGAACTTGTTGCATTTTCTGGTTGGTTATATAATATCTCATTATAATGCTTTTCAACTAGGTTTTCATCTAATATGATTCCCTTTGCTAGTGCTACATTATAAGCCTCTTTCAATAATTCTTTATACTCATGACATCTTATCTTAGAAACCTTAATTTCTATATTTGTACAATTATAATAAGCTGTTAAAGTATTATATGCACAATTAAGAATATATTTTGTCCACAATTCTCTTTCAATATAATCAGATAAAGCACAATCAATTGATGCTTCATTCATTAAATCACAGACCCTTTGATTTTTTTCCTCATGCTTTCCACCCACATACAAATATGCTGTTTCACCTTGTTGAACAATAGAATAGTCTTCTTTAAAGAAAGAAACAATATAAATCAAAGAATTGACTACATAACCTTTGTCTAAAACCTCTTCACAAATCTCACCATGATTCACACCATTTAAAACAGGAATAATAATTGTATCATCTTTAATACAAGGCTTTATTTGTTCTAAAACTTCTCTTAAAGAATAATTTTTAACACAAATAAAAATATAATCTTGTTTTCCAGCCTTTAAAGGTTCGTCCACTACATTAGGATGCGTAGTAAAATCACCATGTAAATCACTAGAAAGAGATAAACCATTTTGCTTTAACGATTCATATCTTTCCCCTCTAGCAACCAAAGTCACATCTTGATAGTGTTTAGATAAAAGCGAAGCCATATATCCACCAACACCACCTATTCCAATAACCATAATTCGTCCCATAAAAATCTTTTCCCTTCTTTACTATATTATAGCATAGATTATTTTTATATGGAATTTATAATATCATTTATCTCATTGTTCATCCCAATAATCAATGATCTCATCAAGAATATTCACAAATCTAGTCATTTCTTTTGGACTAATTTTTTCCTCAAAATAACTTTCTGTTTTTTTAATCTTCACTTTAATCTCTGACTGTATTTCTAAATAAGATTCACTTAAAAAAATACATTCATTTTTTATGATAATAAAACCTTTATTTTCCAATGATCTTATAATACTTGTTGCTTGTTCTTTGGTATAATTTGCTATTTCAAAAGCTTCTTTCAATCCTATTCTTTTAATATATTCTAATTCTGATAAAAATGTATATTCTATTTCTGTTAAATTATATTGATTTAATATCTCTTTTCTTCTATTTTTTCTTAACGTATATAAATAAACAATTCTTTTTGTAATTTGATCCATATATATCACCCATTCTTATTATATGATAAAAAGATGAATTTTCTGTGACTTTAAACTCTTTTCCATATTTTATATATTTGTAGTATAATAATATAGGGAGGACATTCATGAAAAAATATCGTTTAATTTTAGGATTTACAAATATAATTATCGCAAGTATTTCTTTATTTTTAGTTACACATTATCATATATATAATTTTACTTTCTTAATGTGGATATTTGCTTTTATACTTATTGGTTATAATGTAAGTATGTTTACTTATAAAAATAACTATTCTTTTATATATTTTAGTGAAATTATTATAGGCTTATTATATATTCTTAACCCAATTATAACTTGTTTAGTAGGATCTCTATATCTATTTATTATGTCTGCTATATTATTTTTTTATAAACAACATTCCTGAATTAATTTTGACAATAAAGAAATTGACTGATTTATTTTTTTAGTATCAATAGAAGCAAAAGATATCTTTAATATATGATGTACTATAGGATTAATTGCAATCTTATTTTCAATACATTTTTCTTCTAATCTATTTTCATCTATATCTTTTAATTCAATACAATAACATAAATAAGCTTCATTTAAATAATGCTGATAAGGTAGATGCTCTTCTATCGCTTTTTTCATTTCTATATATTTTTCTTTATATTCTTTCTTTAATTTTCTTAAATGCTTTTCTAAATACCCATCTACAATATATCTAGAAAAAGCTAATTGTTCTAATTTTGAAGCAGTAGGTCCATAATCATTTTTAAAATGTTGATATATCTTTGAATACTGATCATTTAACACCATATAACTTATTCTAAGTGAAGGTAATAACAATCTAGAAAAAGAACCACAATAAATAATATTATCATTTTTAGAAAAACCTTGCATAGCATGATGATGTTTTGAGGCATATGTTAATTCTCCATTATAATCATCTTCAATAATAAGAATGTTATGTTCTGTTGTATAAGTCATCAATTCTTCTCTTAGGTGATTCGAAATAGGTCTTTTCTTATTTCCTTGCGAAGCACTATTCATATATAAAACATCTACATCGTATTTTTTTAAATCTTCTACATCAATTCCACCATCATTACTATTTATAATCTTCACTTCATATCCATAAGATTCAAATACTCTTTGAGCTTGATCAGCTTCTTTTTCCATTGCGATAACTGTTTCTTTTTCAAAAAGACCACATAATATAAATAATAATGATTGATAATTAGATCCAATGAGTATTTTATCTGGTTGACTTAAAACTCCTCTTATTTTATAGGCATATTGACAAATTGCTTCTCTTAAAACATATTCACCTTGACTATCCCCATATGTTGACATATTTATCCTATCATCTAATACATCTTTAATATATCTTTTCCATGTACTCACTTCAAAACTATCTTGTGATACAGTTTGAGAACGAAAATCATATAAATAAGAAACAGGCTTATGTATCATAGAATATTGATCAAACTGCTTATGAAGTTGTATTCTTTCTTCTTCAATATTTACAAAATAACCTATTTGAGGAACACTATAAATATATCCATCAATTAATAGCTTTTCATAAGCATGTTCAATTGTTGTTTGACTAGCCTTAAACATCTCACAACTCTTTCTAATGCTTGGTAATTGTGCTCCTTTTTTTAAATATCCATTAATAATATCCTCTCTATATTTAAAATAAACTTTTTCATATTTCTTCATCTTAATCACCTATGAAACATTTTACTAAACACTTATTTAATAGTCTATAATAAATTTCTACAAGAAAAACTATCTCCTTACTACAAAGAGATAGTTCATTTTAAATTTGTTCTTTTATCCATTGCCATACTAATTGATGACTTTCATCACATTTAGCTTCATTATTATCAAAATAAATCCATGACCAATGTCCATTATATTGGTAAGGATTCCCCTTATCATCATTATATTTTCCTGATGTATCAATAACATGATCAAAAGTAGAAACATGTAAAGAAGAAGCACTCATTGCTTTCAATCTTTTGATAGTAGGAATTTCATGCAAACTAGGAAGAACAACTGGATCATCCTTAGAATAAATGAAAAACATTGGTAAATCTTTAATAGATGATAATTGTTCATCTGTTATACATTCATCTTTTAAAGCTTCACAAATTGGAATAATAGCTCGATATTGTTTAGGATACTTAATAGCCATTAAAAGTGACATATATCCACCATTTGAACATCCCACTAAGATAACCCTTTTAGCTTGACATCTTTTTTGAAAATACAGAATAAGTTCATTTAAAGATTCTTGATAAAAAGAATTATCATCTGCAATAATATGACCATTATTTAAATTTGTTTGTTTACCATCTTTATCCATCCAATATGTTGGACATTGAGGTACCAATATATTAACCTTTCCAACTATTTCTTGGAATTTATGGCTTGTGAGAGCCGTTACTTTATTCGCAAGTAAAGTTACGTAAGGATCAGTTTGGTTAACTCCTCCTTCTCCTAAACCATGCAACCATACAATAAGTGTATCGCTACTAGGGACATCATAATAAGCATAACGATATAAGGTATGATCACTTGATTGAAAATGATCTAATTTAAATACATCAGCATCTGTTATTTTATCTGTAAATTCTGTATCTATATTAAAATCTTTAACCATAGATCCTTGAGATGTTAATCTTGCATTATCATTTTTAGTAATTGTTAGAAAATAAGGATCGCTCCATGTATTAAACTGAGTTTTCATACTAAATAATAATGGTGAACCCATTTCTGGGCTAACATAAAGTTCTAAAGCTATATAATTTGAAGATCCTTGAACTGCATTAGCTGATTGATCACATAAATAGACATTTATAATTTGTCGTTCTATTTCAACAACTTCTATTGGGTAATCTTTTTTAGAAAAATGACATATTTGTTTTGTTTCTACTACTTTAAGATCATCTTTACTTATACTATCTAATTGGCTATCTAAAGCTATTAATACCTTAGAAACTCCACATCCCCAATCATATCCACTTATATAGATACTATATGTTCCTTTCATAATCTTCTCCTTTTATTCACTAAGGACAGGCATATGTTTATATAATGAAGCAGCTATTCCATCTTCTTCATTTGATAAAGTAATTTCATCTGCAATATCTTTTAATTCTTGTACAGCATTTTCCATAGCCACACCTATTCCAGCATATTTCACCATTGATGAATCATTTTGTCCATCACCAAAAGCAATCATCTCATCTCTATTATATCCCATTGGAATTAAAACGGTATCTAAAGCCTTTGCTTTATCAATTCCTTTTGCAGTAAATTCAAAATAGAAATCACCTGTAAACATACAACTTAATGTATCCTTAAAAGGTTCCATCATTTCCTTATAATGTTCTTGTAAATATTCAGGATCACTAGTTGTCAATATTTTATTTAAAGGATAATCTACAAAAGCTGCTAGATCATCAATCTCACATAGCTTAAACTTTCCACCTCTTGATTCATATTGAATCACATCAAAAGGTTTTCCTTTCCAAGTAATCCAATTATCATATACATTATTTACAAACATATATTCACCCTTATCAATCATAGGACGAACTTTTTCAAATTTCTTCATATGTTCTAATACTGCTTTTCCTTCTTCTACACTCATCGCTTGATTAAATATCACTTCTTTTGTTTGACAATCAATCACTTTTGATCCATTAAACGCAACAAGTAACCCATGGTATTTATCCATTTGTAATTCTTTTGCGATATCTTCTAATCCAGAAGTTGGTCTTCCAGAAGCTAGAATCAATATTACTCCTTTTTCTTCAGCTTTTAATAAAGCTTCTTTTGTTTTTGGTGTAATCACTTTCTTACCATTAGTTAATGTCCCATCAACATCCATAATAATAACTTTTATACTCATATATTTCCCTCCTATATATAGCTAATCATATACAAATAATATATTTTTTCAATATTTCATACTTAATTTGAAAAAAAATTATAAGTATTTTTCTAATTTATGGCAAATTATTTTCAAGTGGACTAAAAAAGAGTGGCTATTCCACTCCCGTTTAGAATCGTATTCCAGATGACGAAACACTTACTTATAACTATCTCAGTTAAAGGTCGAGATTTACCTTCTGTTAAGTTAAAAAGATTAACTTATATACCTTTAAATAAACTATCAACAAAAACTTTTGATTTAAACTGAATACCTGCGTATTCCTCTATATAATAATCAAAAAAAGGAATTAATTCTTTAAGAAAGACATCATCATAATGAAACTTATCAATATCATTAATACTTAACTTATTAAGATGTCTAAAAGCTTTTAAAACCTGTACTTCCATTAAAGGAAGTGATCCTCTATGTTCATAACAAACAAATCCTCCATTTAAAGAGATAGAAACAACCTTTTTATCATCACAATGAATACATTTATTGACTTCTAATTCAACACCCTCATGTTTTAAAACATGAGATAAGAAAAACAAATAAACACCTAAAACTGAATAACCATTATTTAAAGCCTCTAAAGAAGTTTTTAAAAATTGAAACTGTTCTAAAGAAGGTTGATTTTCTTCCACATAGCGATAATAATATTCTAAAATAACATTCGCAATAATTTCACTATCTATATTTTCCTTGATTTGTCGATAATATTGACTGACTTCTGATCTAATTAAAGTTGAAATTCCCTTTTTTAAAATAATATCTAAATAGCTATTAGTTATAGGCGAACACCCAGAAGCAGTTTTACTTGTTAGTTTCCTTGCTCCTTTCACCATAACACTTATCTTTCCATATTCTAAACTATAAATATGAGCAATAACATCATTTTCCTTATAAGGAGTATTTTTTAAAATAATCGCTTCTATTCTCTGTTGATTAGTAGTCGTTTTCATCGTAACCGAACTCTCTTAAATATTTCTGTTTATTACGCCAATTCTTTTCTACTTTTACAAATAATTCTAAAGAAACAGGAGTCTGTAAGAATCTTTTCATTTCTCTTCTTGCATTCTCTCTGATTTTTTTGATCATTTGTCCACCCTTACCAATAATAATTCCTTTTTGACTTGGTCTATCCACAACAATAGCTGCCATGATTTCTACACCATTTTCATCTTCACTCATTTTTTCAATGACAATCGCAACACTATGAGGAACTTCTTCTCTTGTAAAGTATAAAATCTTTTCTCTAATAAATTCTGCCATAATAAATTTTTCAGGATGATCAGTAATATGATCTTTTGGATAATACATAACACCTTCATTAAGTTCGTTCTTAATTGTTTTTAAAAGAACATCTACATTATCTCCATTCATTGCACTTATTGGAATAATTTCTTTAAATGAATACAATTCTTTCCATTCACTTAACTTCTTAATAATTTCATCCTTGCTTAATAAATCAATCTTATTTAAAAGAAGATAAACTGGTCCATCAGCCTCTTTTAATCTTTCTACAATAAAACGATCACCTCTACCAATCTTTTCATCAGCAGGCGCAATAAATAAAACAACATCTACTCCATAAATACTATTAAGGGCTGTTGTATTCATAAACGAACCCAAACCATCTTGTGGTTTATGAATGCCTGGTGTATCCATAAAAATAATCTGTGACTCATCATCAGTATAAATACCCTGAATGGTATTCCTTGTTGTTTGAGCAGTTGATGAAATAATTGCTAGTTTTGTTTCTAAAATATGATTTAATAATGTTGACTTCCCAACATTAGGTCTTCCTACTATACTTACAAATCCTGATTTAAACATTATAAACTCTCTCCTATAAACGCTAATGGCATTAACTTTTCTATATTTGTGACTTGATAAAAATCTTTACACCCTAAAATAATAGGTGTTTGAGGATTCATCAATTCAGATAAGACTTGACGACAAGCTCCACATGGAGAAATCAAAGGCTGACAATCTGCAACGATTGCGAGTGCTAAAATATCATCTTTTCTATATCCTTGACAATAAGCTTGAAAAACTGCATTTCTTTCAGCACACATCGTTGAACCATACGCCGCATTTTCAATATTACAACCATGAATTTTTTTGCCATCTTTAAGCAAAAGACAAGCACCTACCGCAAAATGAGAATAAGGTATATATGCCTTTTCACTTGCTTGAAAAGCCTCATCTACTAATATTTGATAATCCATTAGTCTTTCTCTCTTTCAATATGTAAAAAACTTAAAATTTCTTTTTGTTTACTAAACATAACTTTTTCATCTTCTTCATTCATGTGATCATATCCTAATAAATGTAACAATCCATGAGTAAATAAAAAACACATCTCTCTTCTTAAAGAATGTTCATATTCTTCAGCTTGACTTTTCGCATGGTCAACTGAAATAAAAATATCTCCAATATTTCTAGGCATGCCATCAACATAAAATTGATCATTATCCTCTAAAGCAAAACTAATGACATCAGTTGCTCTATCAATCTGTCGATATTCCCTATTAATTTCATGAATTCTTTCATCATCAACTAATACACAAGACATTTCAATATCATCATCAATCTTTAAATCATCTAAAGTTGTTTCAATAATTTTCATAAAATCATTTTCATAATCTTCTTGAAAATTATTGACTTCACTCGTATACATAAAATCAATCATCTAATCATCCTTTTTCTTTAATTTACCTTTATCAATTATAACATAATCATCATTTCTATTCACTAATTTTGTTTGATGATTCACCATAATTAGAATTTTATCACTATAATTTTTCACAATATAACGATAAATTCTCCCCGCACTCCTTGTATCCATATGAGAAAAGACCTCATCTAATATATAAACATCATATTCTCTTAAAAATAACCTTATTAATGCGACAACCTGTCTTTCTCCAGAAGATAATGGACTTCCATCTTCATTTAAAACAACTTTAAATTGATCTTCTAAAAAAGAATATCCAAAACTTTTTAAAAGAGATAAAATCTTTTTTCTATCGTCAATTAGAAAATTATCATATAAAGACATATGAAAAAAGGTGGGAGTATCACATTCATAACCAATATGTTCATATAATGAAGATAAATCTATATCTCTTAACTCTTGGTCATTGAAATAAATATCGCCATTATAATGAAGATCATTTCCCATTAAAAGTCTTAAAAACGTAGATTTTCCACTTCCACTACTTCCCTTTACATATAATGTTTTTTCAATATCTAAATCAACATGTTCAAATAAATTTTGGCGATATCCATAAGAATAACTTACGTTATCTAATGTTATTCTTTTGATAGAATCTTTTATCTTCTCTTTCTCTACTTTTTGATATTGAAAATTCTTATATCTTTCATAGATTAATTTCATTTGTTGATATTCAAAAGATAAAGAAACTAACGATAAAAAAGAAGGTATCATCGTTTGAACTAACATATAAAATGTCACTAAATTTCCTAAAGATATTTTCTTATAACTGTAAAACCATAGTCCAATAATCAAAATAACAAAAAAAGCAATCTGTATCATAATAGAAATAAAACTATTCATAATAATAGATTTCTTTTCCTTATCTTCTTTAGATAAAGCATAATCAATATAGATATTATGATAATCATTTTTTCTATTTTTTACATCAAATCTTTTTAAAACAAAAATATTTTCTATATACTCTAATAAAGTTTGATGATGTTGATAATATTTTTCTAAATGATTTTTAGAAATTTTCTTTAAATGAGGTACAGTATACCTCATATAAATAACAATAACTATAAACATAATAAGAATAACACCCGTAAGTATAGGTTGAATAAAAAATAAACCTATAGAGAATAAAATAAAAATAATGGCATGCAATAAAATATTTTCAAATAAAGATGTACTCATTTCACTTAATTGATAAAGGCTTAATAATTGACTATGAATAACAGCTTTAGATTGATGATAAAAAGACATTGGTAAATCTACGAGATGAGAAATTGGACTCAAAACATAATCTTCATCTAATACTCTTTGTAATTCTACAAGGTGAATATTTTGGTGTTTCTCCATGGCTAAGCGCAATAATTCTATAATAATATAAGCAACACTTAACATAGCCATATAAAAGTAAGGTGTTTTGATATTAATAACATCTATTATGATTTGAAACATAAAACTTGCGATAAAAGAGAAAAAGGAAATACTTATTCCTGAGAGCAAAAAGTGAAAAACTTCACTAAGATATAATTGAAAACTTTCTTTTACAAATTGAAAGTAATCTTTTTCTTTATCATCTGGTACTCTTCCTATATGTAATATAGAAATCATCATAGATGAATATAATTGTTCAATCTCTTCTTTATATAAAGTTATTAACCCTTGTGCTGGATCTCCTATAATATATTCATCATCATGAATTTCAAATAAAACAACATAATGTCCATAACCATCTACATTTAGATGAAGAATACAAGGCAATATAACATTTTCTTTAATATCATCTAAAGAAGCTTCATAAGCCTTAGCTTCTACTTGATATTCCTTTAAACACTCTAATAACCCTTTAATACTAATTCCATTTTCATCCATCCTACATTTTTCTTTAATACTTTTTAACTCTATATGAATACCTTTATTTTTAAGTATCATATAAATACAATAGGCCCCACATGCCTTTGGTTCATCTTGTAATTCTATATAATATTTTTTCATAAAAAAAGACCTCCTATTATTACATTCTAAAAAAATAGGAGATTTTCTTTTTTTATTTTAAATTTTTTAAACTTTTTTCCAACTTTTTAATAAATTCATCAATATGTTCCTTTTCAACAATAAATGGAGGAAGCATTCTAATCACATTAGCCCCTGCACTTACAACAATAACTCCATCTTCAAAAAGTTCATTAATCACTGGTTTAACAGGAACTTTTAATTCTAATCCTTGCATCAATCCAAGTCCACGTCTTTCTTTGATAATATCATATTGATTGGCAAGAGAATCTAATTTTTCAATTAAATATTGAGATACCTCTTGAACATGTTCAATCAAATGTTCTTCCTCTAAAATATCAAATACACTAGAAACTGCTGCACAAACAAATGGATTCCCTCCATATGTACTACCATGATCACCTGGTTGCATTGCAGCCCCAACTTTTTCACTTGCAACAAAAGCTCCTACTGGAACCCCTGCTCCAATTCCTTTTGCAAGGCAAAGAATATCTGGCATAATATCATATTGGAAATAAGTCATGATTGTTCCTGTTCTTCCCATACCACATTGAACTTCGTCAAGAATTAAACAAATATCTTTTTCATCACATATTTGTCTTAATCCTACTAAAAATTCTTTAGTACATGGATTAACTCCACCTTCACCTTGAACAGGTTCAACAATAATAGCTGCTGTTTTATCATTAACTAATCTTTTAACACTTTCTAAATCATTAATATTACCATATTGAACACCTTCAATTAAAGGTCCAAATGGTTTTTGGTAATTCTCATTACCAGTTAATTTTACAGAACCTGTACTTCTTCCATGAAAAGAATGATTTAATGAAATAATTTCACTATCAGCTACACCATTCTTTAAATAATAATACTTTCTAGCAAGTTTTAAAGCCCCTTCAGTTGCTTCTGCTCCTGAATTACAAAAGAAGACTTTTGATAAATGAGTTGCTTTTACAACTTTCTTTGCTGCTTCTATTGAAATTGGAGTATAAAAATAATTAGAAACATGAGTTAATTGATTTAATTGTTGAGTAAGTGCCTTTGTATACTTTGGATGTTGATATCCAAGTGAATTAACACCAATACCTGCAAAGAAATCTAAATATTTCTTTCCATTAGTATCATATAAATAAACACCTTCTCCTCTTTCAATTAAAGTCTCATATCTTCCATACGCCTTTAAAAAAACATTTTCTCCCTCATTATAATTCACACTCATGTTGAATTCATCCCCTTCATTTAATATTCTTGTGCAATTTTCATATATAAATCAACTGCTTTAATTAAAACTTCTTCATTAAAATTAAAAGTCTCTGTATGTAAACCACTACTATATAAATCACTCTTTGTTCCTACATAGAAAAACAAAGAAGGTATAGCTTTACCATAAAAAGCAAAATCTTCAGCTAACATTAATGGTTCTTTTAATTCCTCATAATTATCTTTATCAACAAGATTTATAAATCTTTCATATACCTTTTCATCATTAATAAGAGGAGGATACAATGGTGGACAACTCATTTCAATATGACATCCATAAGCCATTTGTAATCCCTTATTCACTTTATCAATCTCACCAACAATAAAATCAAATACATCTTCATCATAACATCTTATTGTTCCATGAAATTCAGTTGTTTTCGCAACACTATTTCTAGCAGTTCCCCCTTGGATTATTCCTATATTTAATACTGCCATTTGAAAAGGTGATATTTTTCTAGATATAATATTTTGATAACTCATAATAGCTTCACTAGCAATAACAATGCTATCAATACCTTCTTGAGGAAGTCCTGCATGACTTCCCTTACCACAGATAGAAACATCTAATTCTCCACACTGTGCCATCAACGCTCCACTCTTACAAGCAATAATACCCTCTTTTAAAAATGGCATAAGATGCATTCCAAAAATAACTTTCACATGATATTTTTCTAATATTCCACTTAAAACAATATCCTTAGCAACTCCTGGAGACTCTTCTGCAGGTTGAAAAATAAGTAAATAATTATATTTAGGAGACTGTATTGTTTTTAATCTTTTCGCAAGTGCTAACAGAGCACTCATATGACCATCATGACCACAAGCATGCATACATCCTTGATGTATTGATTTAAAATCAATATCATTTTTTTCATGAATTAATAAACCATCAATGTCACTTCTAAAAGCTAGAGTTTCCTTTTGATGATGATTAATATATATCACTGTACCAGTTTCTAAAATAGATTGATAAGAATAACCCATTTTCATGATTTCGTTTCTTATATATTCTGCAGTTTTTACTTCTTTTAATCCAAGTTCAGGAATTTTATGTAATTCTCTACGCCATCTTTTAATATCTTCCATAATTAAATCTTTCTTAAATCATCCATTAACTGAGTCTTATTCTCAGTCTTATCATCTTTTTTCTCTTTAATAATTTTAGCTGGATTTCCAGCTACTACCACACCAGCAGGAACATCATTTAAAACAATACTCCCAGCACCAATAACAGCACCTTTTCCGATATGACACCCTTCTACAATAACAGCATTTGCTCCAACTAAAACATCATCTTCTAAAATAACAGGAGTCGCACTTGGAGGTTCAATCACACCAGCTAATACTGCACCAGCACCAACATGACATCTTTTTCCAACAATTGCTCTTCCACCTAAAACAGCCCCCATATCAATCATAGAGTTTTCACCAATTTTAGCACCAATATTGATAACAGCCCCCATCATAATAACTGCATTATCACCAATTTCAACGTTTTCTCTAATAAAACATCCTGGTTCAATACGAGCATTAATATGAATTGTATCTAACATTGGAATTGCACTGTTTCTTCTATCTTGTTCTAAATAACTTTCGGTAATTTTATCTTTATTCTCATCTAAATATTGATTTACTTTTTCATAATCACCAATAAGCACACGACTTGTTTCAACACCAAAAACACTTATTTCCTTAGAATCAGGTAAATCATGTCCATTCACATAAACCTTTACAGGCGTTTGTTTTTTCGCATCTCTAATATATTTAATAATTTCTTCTGCACTATTTAACATAGTATTCTTCATCATTAATCATCCCCTCAAAACATGTTCTTGCTGGACCAGTCATATAAATACGTCCATCTTTCAATTCGATATCTAGAGTTCCACCCTTTAAACTTACTTGTACCTTATCATCACAATAATCATTCAAATAACTTGCATAAAACGATGCGCAAGCTCCTGTACCACAAGCTAATGTTTCTCCAGAACCTCTTTCCCATACTCTCATCTTTAAATGATTTCTATCTACCTTTACAACAAATTCAGTATTCACTGATTCTGGGAATAAAGGATGTCTTTCCAACTGTTTTCCAATAACAGAAATATCAAAATCTAAATCATCCACAAATATTACAGCATGT
Organism: uncultured Erysipelotrichales bacterium; assembly: GCA_910579135.1. Lineage (GTDB taxonomy): Bacteria > Bacillota_I > Bacilli_A > Erysipelotrichales > Coprobacillaceae > MGBC113645. Next base: position 27,653 of record CAJTTM010000009.1, read on the forward strand.
GGATTCCCCATAGAAACACTTGTTATATAATATTCTCTTCCACTAACTTCTATTGCTTCATCAATCATTTTCTCTTTAGAAAATAAACAAGGAATATCTTTAGTTGTAATGACTGGTTCCCCCATATCAACCTTAACACTTACAACTTTATCATTTTTAATGTTTAACCAAACTTTCTTAATACCACCTAAAGTTTCTATTTCTAAGTAGTCTTTATCAGTCAAATGATTTTCATACACAAATTTTGCAAAACAACGAATACCATTTCCGCACATTTTCCCTTCACTACCATCAAGATTAAACATTCTCATCTTAAAATCACAGATATTAGAATCTAATATAACAATCATACCATCAGAACCTATTCCATAATTACGATGACTAATCTTTTGAATAAATTCTTTATTCATTGGTACATTTTGATGAATTCCATCAAAATAAATATAGTCATTTCCAATACCTTCCATCTTAGTAAATTTCAACAATTTGTCCACCACCTATCAATGTGTTTATTATATGCTAGTTATAGTTTTTTTTCAATCATTCTTACTTTTTTATTTCATATAATAAAATGAGGTGTATATTTATGAAGTATCTTTTAAGAAGAGTCAATCAAGTTTTAAAAATATTCCTCCTTATTTTAATTATTCTTATCATTCACTACCATATTTAAAAAGATTTCTCATTTGAGAAATCTTACCTTCTTTATTAAAAATAAAATACCAATCATCACTATCCCTATAATCATATAATAATCTTGAGATAATTCACAACTTATAACAATACACTCCTTATCCTTATTACATATATATTCCAATAAATCTATATAAACCTTATTCTCTTTAATACTTCCTACATTTGTATTAGGAACATTAGGCATCTCAACAACAAGATTAATTTTCATTCCACTTTCCTTTAATTGATGAACATCTATTTCTTCTATCTCTTTTACCTGTTTATAAAAATCTAAAAACCTTAAAATCATTTTATGATTTTCTATTTTTATCATATCATTCTTTTCTTTATCTTTTCCATAAGCAGTTATTCCTATATACTCCTTACCATCAATTTTCTTTGTTACTTCCTTAAAATTCATATCTATCTTATTATATATCTCTTTAATATTTTGTTTCATCTCTAAAGTCCATTGTTCTTTTGTTGTTTCTAACTGATTTAAATATTCTTTAGAAACAAGCATTTCTAATTTTGTTTCTATTTTTCCATCTTGATCAACTGACATATGAATATCATATTGCATACACCCACTTAAAAGAAATATAAATAACATTAATACCCACACTTGTTTCATAACCCACCTCACTATAATATATTAAGGCTCTAAAGCAAAATGAATGAAAATACAAAAAAACTATTGCAACAACAAATTTTCTATGCTATTATATTTTAGCAATCAATAATATGGCGTACGTGGTGAAGTGGTTAACACACTAGATTGTGGCTCTAGCATGCGCAGGTTCGATTCCTGTCGTACGCCCCAGATAACAGACAAAACCCTTGAAAATTAGGGTTTTTTTCTATATTAAAAAATAAATCCACCAAAAAAAGAGAAAAAACTTCAAATCGATCATGATCTGAAGTCATTTCATTTTCTATAATGGTATCAAATTCTGATATTAATGCTTGTTCAGTTTCAGTAAATAGATGAGCATATGTTTTTAACATCGTATCAATAGTATGTCCAAAGTGATGTGCCATTGTGACTAATGATTGTTGATTTTTCATATTATTGATCATTAGGCTCACGCTACTGTGCCTTAGATCATGCAAACGCACATATGGCAAATCAATACTGACAACGTAATTAAGACCATTTGGATTATCTATAATTTGAACATGAATCTTAAATTCTCTGTAACCACCTGCTTTCTCTTCATTAAAATACACTTTTCCATTTAATAGAACAATTGCATCTTCCTTAAGATCTCCTGTTAAACTTTTCTCATCAGTATAACCATAACCCTTTGTACCAATTCTCAAATGATTTCTAAATTGATTAGAAATAGTATTACCTGCAAGTGGATAAATAAACCCAGATACAGATGCACTGTCTTTAAAATAATATTTTAATCGTTCATGTTGATACTAGTCTTTCATGATTTGTATCAATACTTTTGGCATACATCTCAACCTTTCTTTAAATAAAAAATTAACACAATATATAGTTAAATTCAATATATAGATAAACTATATATTAGTTAATATTTATATAAATGGTGATACATATAATTAGAAATCAATTTCTAATTACATTTTAAAGAAGATGAAACAGTTTTGCGATGGAAAACCACATTAGATGAGTATGGAAATATTGCTCGAGTTCTTGATATGAGTGATGAAGAAATTGAAAAATATGAAATTACTCAATTAAAAGAAAAATATGAACAACATGCTATTCAAAGAACGAGTGGTTATGCTTATAAATATGATAGAGTATCAACTGTATACGATACTGGTTCTAATGCTACATCAAAAGTTTTGATTGGAAAATACCTAAGCTGAGCTCAAAGATCAAAAATTCCAGTAGCAAAAGAGGTTACGTTTACAATAAAAGGTTCTTATAAATCTATTTCAGGAGAAGCATCAATAAAGTTAGGTACAGAAGAAGAATATACAGCAAATAAAAATTATGATAATTGTTTGGGATTATTTGCAAGATTACAGACCTCTAAATATAAAATAACTAAAACAGATAAATATTCTGGCGCTGTTATCTCAGTAACATATCAAAATGTAATGACATGTACTTCAACTGCAATACAACCTATTTATAATAAATCAAGTAGTGCAATTAGCTATAAATATGGTGATAATTGGTATACAGCAAAAATGATAAGTAAAAAAATAACTAATCCTATTACTTCAGGTAAGGATTTAGTAACTGCTACAACAAGTGTTTTTAATTGATAATTCCATTTTATAACTTTTAATTATATCCTTAATAATAAAAAGTAAAAATTCTATAGAAGAGGAGAAGATAATTAAATGAAAAAATTTATTTTCTATATTTCTAATACAGTTATTTGCTCTATATTTCTTGCTATAAGATTTGCATATTTTTTGTTTGAAGAAAATAATAATTTTCTTACTGAAACCCAAAATAATTTTGTTATTTTTATAACTGTTATTTTAATTTTTATGCTAATATTCAATATATATTTAACTTTATGTGAGTTAAAAAAATAGCCTTGAATTATATTATGATTTATTGTTATATAAATATGGAAAGGAGCTTATCCATATACAGTCGAAACAACTTGAGGTGCTTCAAAAGGAACTTCTAAAACAAATGCTGCTACAGTTACACAAGTAGAACTTCTAAATTTAAAGTAAGAATATTTCCAAGTTATTTTAAAACGCATGCAAAAGCAACTGTAACTGTTACTAAATAGTTATTTATTAAAATTGAACTCTTAACATTTTATATACATAAAAAAATGACTATCTAATACATCATTAAATAAATTTAAAGGTGATATTTTAAAAAGGACAAGCATATAAAAATCTCATAATTTTCAGAAAAACTTACCAAAATGCACGCCAAACGTACCAATTTACACATTTGATTGAAAACAATTAGAAATTTATATATAGTGAGTATAGGAGTTAACTTCAAAAATAAAAAGTGATAGAACATCACAATAGGAATGATTATGAAAAAAATTATGAGTTTATTTTTAGTGTTTATATTATTATTATCTTCTTCAGTTCCAACACTTGCTATTGATGTTAATAAAGATAATGGTAATGAATTAGGAATATTTGAAGAGAGTATACCAAACAATGATAAGAAAACTGCAAATGCTAAAGCAACAGCGGTTAAAACTGGTCGCGTATACGCCAATTTAGTTAGAGTTTAAAATACAAATAAGGTTGATTTAGCATTAGAATGGAAAGGAGATTTTATAGTAAATGATATTAGATTTAATAAATTAACAATAAATCCCACAAACTATTTATCCTCAACAATTTATGAATATATGTTTACTGGTAACTATATGACATATAATTTTCCAGCTAGTAAACATTATTATAAACATATAAAAAGAGTTATTATTCCAAAAAATGTAAAAAAAGTAAAAGTCAACGTTTCAACTTTACAAGTTTACGATAATCAATTTGGTTGGTTATCTGGAATTTTATCTAGCCAAACGGTAACTATTAAATAGTGATATTTATAAAATACAATAGGAAAGGATAATCTTTAAATGAATGAATATAAAAATGTCAAAAATATTTATCAAAACAAAATTATTTCACCAGAAAATAGCATAATTGAAATGATAGAATATCTTAAAAATAAAATTGATTATCGTATTATAGATCTTCATAAACACAAATATTATTACGAAAAAACAAAAAGTAACATTTATAATTCTTATTGTAATGAAAACAAAAAAATAAATAGTGATCATTTTATTATTGAAGTATGGGAAATTATAAATAACGAAAAAAGTTCAATGTACTATTCAAATTTTGATGATACAATTTATGTTGTTTTTGAATATAAAACAGAATTTATCTCATCCAATTCAAACGATTTGCTTGCAGAGCTTATAGTCAAAAAAGGAATAAATACAAAAGATATTGAGAAAAAAAACAATACATATATGAATTATTTATTCTTTTTAAAATATGCTATAGACAATCATTCTATTGATTAAAATAAATTTATACTGTTATTAAAGGTATTTAAAGACAAAATCAATCTAGAAAGTACCGAATAAATAAATTGTAAAATATTCTTTGAATACTAAATAATTGTTTATATTAATAAAAATGCCCTTTACATATAAATATTTTAAGCATATAATAAATATGCATAAAATAAATCTTCAGGGCAGAGTGAAATTCTCGACTGGCGGTAAACTCCGCGACCTCTATATAGAGCTGAACTGGTGAAACTCCAGTAGCAACAGTAAAGTCTGGATGAAAGAAGAAGTTTTTTGTTATATCTTTATTATACAAAAAAACGTACCTAGAAGCATTTGTTTTAGGCACGTTTTCTTTGTTTATGGAGGTGTAAAATATGAGTACGAAGAAAATTACAACAGTAGGAATGTTATGTGCGATGGCAATGGTTGTTAATCTTATTATTCATTTTCCTATTGTTCCATCAGTATCTTTTCTAAATTATGATCCAAAAGATATTATTATTGTTATTGGAGGATTTATTTATGGTCCATTTGTATGTTTTATTATGAGTGCCATAACTTCAGTATTAGAAATAATGTTTAGAGGTGGAACAATATTAGATATTTTAATGAATATGATTTCTACTTGTACATTTGCTCTTACTGCTGCCTACTTCTATCAAAAAAATCATACTAAAAAAGGAGCAGTAATAGGATTGACTTTAGGTATTATTGGATGTACTATCAGTATGTTAGTGTGGAATTATATTGTTGATCCCATTTATTTTCAGATGCCAAGAGAAGCAGTCGTCGCAATGCTTCCAGCAATTGGCTTATTTAATGTTATTAAAAGTGGTTTAAATATGGCTGTCACTTTATTCTTGTATAAACCTATAGTGACTATTTTAAGAAATACAAATTTTGTAGAAAAAAATTCACAAGAAGTATCTATTTCTAAAGAGATAATGATTATAGCAGCTTTCATTTTTATTACTGCATTAGTTTTAATATTAGTGTTTCAAGGGATAATATAAGGAGGAAAATATGAAATTTGAACAAGCAAAAGAAATTATGAAAAAGAAAATGGGTGATTATAAAATCATGGCACTCGCAAGCTGTGTAGATAATTATCCAATGGTTAGAAATGTAAGTTGTATTTTTTACAATGATAAGATTTACTTTAAAACAGATAAGAATTTTAGAAAAACACAACAATTATTTCAAAACAATAGAGTTGCTATGTGTTTTAATGGTGTCCAAGTAGAAGGAACTGCTCTTAATAAAGGATTAGTTATTGATGAAGAAGGAAGAATATTTGAAAAGAAATATAAAGAATTTTTATGGCAAAGCTATAATGCTTACTCTCATATTGATACTGAAATATTAATCGAAGTTACTCCTGATTTTGTAGAAATTTGGGATGAAGATGAAAATAGAAAAGCTTTTCAAATCTTTATTGATTTTAAAACACAAGAAGTAGAATATAAACCATATGATTAACCTTATCAAAAGATAAGGTTTTCTCATTTTATGTATTTGATATAATGAACTTGGAGGTATATATATGATTCAACCAAAAATAAGAAATTTACTACATACAACTTTTAAAGAAGCATTACAAGAGGATCTATTTGAAAATTTTTATATAGAAGAAAACGATAATGAAGATACAGAATTATCTCATATTACAATTAATGAATGTCATTTCAAAGGAATATCTTTTAATGATATGATATTTAAAGATAATGATTTATTAGATGTTATATTTGATAATTGCGATTTATCTAATATATCATTTGAAAATAAAAATAATCGCCGTGTTATCTTTAGAAACTGTAGACTTATGGGAATAGATTTTTCAGATTCTATATTACAAAATATACAATTTATTGATTGTTTAATGACATATGCTAATTTTTCTTTTTCTAAAATAAAAGATTGTTTATTTAAAAATTCTATTTTAATAGATTCATCTTTTGTTGAAACAACAACTACAAAAACACAATTTATTCAATGTAACTTATCAAAAAGTGAATTTATGTTAAGTCAATTTAATAAAATAGATTTATCAAGCTGTACTTTAGAAGAAATAAAGACTGATTTAAGCTCCTTAAAAGGTATGAAAGTGAATATTTATCAAGCAGCTCAAATGGCAAAATTATTAGGCATAGAGATTGCTGAATAAAATATATTGATATTTTCATTAAATATTTTTCTTTTTTTCTAAAATTTATTTTCATTTATAAATAAATAGTATAAAATATAATAAAGGAGAAGAGAAAATGAAAAAATTATTTATATCATTAATTGCAGGTGCATTCATTGTTGTAAGTCTTTCTGGTTGTTCTTCAAATAATGATAACGCATCTCAAAACAATGAAAATGAACTCAAGGTTGCTTTAGTAGATGAAAAAGATAATAATGAGAACGCAAATGAAAATAATACTATAACAATCGATGAAGAAGAAACACCAAAAGCGATAGTTACTAAAGATAAGAGCATTACAAATTTAACTATTCAACAGTTAAATACAATTAGGACTAGCCTTTATAATTCCGTTAATAAATATAGAGAAGAGAATTCTAAAGATTCAGTTACTAATAATGCTCCATTACAAAAAACTGGTGACATTAGAGCAAAAGAGATTATTCAAAAATGGTCACATACTAGACCAAATGGAAAATCATGGACAACAGTTTTAACAGCGAATGGAATTAGTACTAAAGAATTAAAAACTGGAGAGAACTTAGCAAAGATAACTGCAACTGCAAAATCAACTTATTCAAGTTCATATATTAATCAAATTGCAGAAACTCTACACACTAGTTTAATTAATTCTCCAACTCATAGAAGTGTTATACTAAATGGCAGTTATTGTCTCGTTGGAGTAGGAATTACATCAGAAATAAAGAATGGTGAATTAACAATTTATGTAACAGAACACTTTAAAAATAATCCATCATCTAAATCTTCAAAGAAGAATGTATCTAAATTAAAATATTCAACAGTTTCTAATAAGACATATACAGGAAAAGCAATTAAACCTGGAATCACAGTAAAAGATGGATCTAAAACATTAAAGAATGGAAAAGATTATACATTAACATATAGCGCAAACAAGAATCCTGGTAAAGCAACAATAACTATTAAAGGAAAAGGAAACTACACTGGAAGTGTTAAGAAGACATTTAACATTGTACCAAAAGCACCAAGTTTAAAAGTTGCTTCTTCAAAGAAGAGTGCAAAAGTGACTACAAAGTCAACAGGAGCAAATGGATATATTATTGAATACTCATTAAAGAAAAATATGAGTGGTAAAAAGAGCGTGACTATTACAAAGACAAGTGGAACTATAAAAAAACTTACAAGTAAGAAAACGTATTATATAAGAGTAAGAGCATATAAAACAATTGGTGGAAAGAAATATTATAGTCCATATAGTAATGTAAAGAGTATAAAGGTGAAATAAGAATTTCACCTTTTTATTAACCCTAAACGTTTTAATTCGTGATATATACCATCATCTTCAACACTTTCACAAATTGTATCAGCATATTTTTTGATTTTTTCATCACCATTTGCCATAACAACACTATAATAACAAGTTTCTAACATTTCTAGATCATTCATACTATCACCAAATCCAATTGAACTTTCAAGTGGTAATTGGAGAAATTGCATGACCTTTTTTATACCTTCTCCTTTATTAACACCCTTTTTCATAAGTTCTCCATTAACAACCTGATTTTTTGTTTTTGCATAAATCAAAAAATGAAAATAGGGTAATAATTGCTCTTTCGCTTTTAAAATAATTTCATCATTATCGGCAATATAACATATTGTTTGTATAACATCTTTATCCGATTGATATTTTTCTAATGAAAAAACATTAAATTGTTCACTTTGTTGTTCAATTAATCTTTCTATTTCAGAATTGTTATCTCCAAATGCGAAAGCTAATTTTCTAGACATTTCTATTGATTGAAAAACTTTAAAATCAGCTTCTAGATTATATAATATTCCATATTCATTAAATACCTTTTGAGCTATACTTACTTCCTCTTTGCTCATACCTTCCTCAAAAATTTTTTGACCATTAACTTCAATATAACCTCCCGCACTACAAACAGTCCCATCAAAAATATTTAAAGCTAATAAATCATTAACTCCTACTCTATTTCTCCCTGTACACAAAAAGATATAGTGTCCATTTTCCCTTGCTTCTTTAAGAGCTTGTAAAACCCTAGAAGATATATCTTGATGATTATGGGTAAGTGTCCCATCTATATCTAAAAAAATAACTTTTCTCATAATGTCCTCCTTTATCTTATCGTTTTAAAATATGATCCCAAAATTCATCAAATTCTTTTTCGGTTAAATTGCTACCATAAGATAATATTTCATAACTCTCATTTCTCCATTTATATTGAATAGATGTTTCTTTATAACCATTTTTTATATAAAATGATTTTCTTCTATAACGTTGTTCTCTATTAAATACATTATCGTTTGTTTTTTCAATATCTACAAAAATTCTATATTCATTTTTTAATTCATGAATCATTTGAAGACAAGAACTTCCATATCCTTGATTTCTAAAGTCTTCCTTTATCGTGTAATATGCAATACTTATTATATCTTTATCATTATACATATAAACAAAACCAATAAATTCTTTATCATAAAAAGCTATCATTTGTGATTGTTGATGATCTAATAATTTCTCAAATGGCACTCTTTCATTTAAAGGAAAAGCAGTATCATATAATCTTTTTACTTCGCCAATATCTCTATGATCCTTATTAACAATCTCCATGTTTATCATATATATACCCTATTCCTTTATTTTTCCTTTATCTAAATTAGGTTTAATAAAATGTTGATAAGAATAATCCCATAAAATTTGAGAACCTTTATTTGTATTCTTATTTCTCTTTAAAATCTGATCAATATGTATTCCTCTCTCTTGCCAAGCTTTCCCATCAGTTACATCATTTAACATAACAGGTTGAATATTATCTATTGTATGAGCAAATCTAGCCTCTGGTGTCTTTCCTTCTTCAAACTCTTCCCATAAACTCTTTAATTTCTCTTTTTGATCTATTGGCAATAAAGAAAACAATCTTTGTGCTGCTTTTTCTTCTCTATCCTTTTGTGTTTTTAATCCTTCTTCATCATAAGCATAAGTATCACCTGCATCAATCTCAACTACATCATGTATGAGTAACATAGTTACTGTTTTTAAAAGATCTATTTCCTCATTTGCATATTCACTTAATAAAATAGCCATGATTCCTAGATGCCAAGCATGTTCAGCATCATTCTCTTTATGAATCCCATCACTTAAATAAGTTTGTCGTATAATATTTTTTTCTTTATCTATTTCTTTTATAAATGCAAATTGTTTTTCTAATCTATTCATTTTCTCACCTCTCTATAATCATACTATTATTGAATTCATCATTCAAATGCTTATTTTATCTTTTATATTTCTATGTTATAATGAATAAAAATGTAGGTGAAAGTATGAAAATAGGTATATTTGATTCTGGTATAGGAGGATTATCTGTATTACATCTTGCTAGAAGATATCTTCCTAACGATTATTTTATTTATTATGCTGATGAAAAACATGTTCCATATGGTGAAAAAACAAAAGAAGAAATTATGCAATATGTTGATGAAATTATTCAATTTATGATCAATAAAGGTGTAGATGTTATTGTTATTGCATGTAATACTGCAACTAGTGTAGCTGTAAAAAAAATGCGTACAAAATACAATATCCCTATCATTGGAATGGAACCAGCAGTAAAAAAAGCAATTGATACATATGGTTATGCAAAAGTTTTAGTAGTTGCAACTCCTGTTACTGTTAAAGGTGAAAAGCTTCATTATTTAATTGAAAGATTTGATAAAGATCATCTTGTTGATAATATTGCTTTACCTAAATTAGTAAGGTTTGCAGAAAAACAGGAATTTGATTCTCAAGAAGTTTACAATTATTTGGTTCAACAATTATCTTCATACCATTTTGAAAATTATTCTTCAATTGTTTTAGGTTGTACTCATTTTAATTATTTTAAAGATAGTTTTAGAAAGATTCTTCCTCATCATATCCATTTTGTAGATGGCAATGAAGGAACTGTTAATCATTTAATGCAATATATTAAATCTCATGAAATTCAAGGTGATGTTGAATATTATTATTCAGGTGAAAAAGTTACTGATGAAAAACAACTTGAACGTATTGAAACATATTTAACACGATTAGATCAAATGTTAAGAATAAAATAAGAGATGATAACTTAAATATCATCTTTTTAAATACTTAGAAATCATCTCTAATTCAGATATTTTAATACAATTAGGCATTTCTTTATTGATAACCTTTTGCTTACAAACCTCTAAATTCATCCACTCCACTTGAGAAAGTTCTTCTTTTTGTAACGTTAACTCTTCACCTTTATACCACATTAAATAAACTTTGGAAACTTGTACATTATGAAAAGGTTGTCCATGAAAAATATTATGAGTATCACTATATGTTATTCCTATTTCATGTAGCTCATCTATTTTAGCACTTATCCCTAATTCCTCTTTTAATTCCCTAAGAGCGGATTCTTTGTATTCACTACCTGCTATTAAATGACCAGCACTTGATATATCATAACAACCTGGATATGAGTCTTTATTTTCACTTCTTTTTTGTAATAACACTTCTATTCCATTATATTCCCTAATAATCCAAACATGGCTAGTTCTATGTCTAATACCTTCTCTATGTGCTTTTTGTCTTTCTACAATTTCTCCTGTAGGATTCCCAAATTCATCAACAACATCTAAATATTCCATAACTCTCTTCCTTTCCTTTAAAAAAAGGTGTTACATCATATAACACCTTTCAATACATTTTATAACCCTTTTTCAGTTAATTCTCTTACTACATCATCTTTAATAGTAACACCTTCTGCTTCAAGTTCAGCAATCTTATCAGCAAATTGTGGTAAATATTTCTTATGAGCTAATAATAATTCATCCATAACCCTCTTCATTTTTTCACCAGCAACAGTTTGAGGATTTAAAGTAAATGCTTGTAATAACAATCCATAGTCTCCTGTTACAGCAGCTTCTTCAACACATAATTCCATATTCTTCATACATTGTAACCATCCTCTTTGAGCAGGATGTAATTCACCAAATGCGATTGCTCTTGCTCCAGTTGAACCAATATATGCAGATACTTCTACTGCTACATCAGCAGGTAAATCAGGAACAGCACCATTATTTTTAGTAGTTACAACAATATGTGATAATTTATTTCCATAAATTGAAGCAATTGTTTCACAAGCAGCATCACTATAATGAGCTCCTCCACGTTTTGCTAATTGTTCTGGTTTATGATCTAAATCTGGATCTTTATATAATTCAAATAATTCTTCTTCAGTTTGTTTAACTTGTTGACCACGTGTCCCCACTTTAGGATCATTATATTCTTCTAAACCATGAGCTAACATTTCTTCTTCTCTATAGTAATATCTATGATATCCACATGGAATCATATTCATTTGTAATAATTGTTCTTTAAAGAATTTAACATCAAAAATATTAGCAGGTGTTCCATCATCAACATTAGGATCATAAGTTGCCTCAATAATATCACGAGTCACTTCTCTACCATTTTCATCATAAACTTTATGCCAATGGAAATGATTTAATCCAGCAAATTTATATGTCAATTGATCTAAAGTTTTACCAATCATTTGAGGTTCTTTCATCATAGCCCCTACTGGAACATTACATAACCCAATAACTTTATCCCATTTACCATATCTCATAACAGCCTCAGTAACCATACCACTTGGATTAGTAAAGTTAACTAACCATGCATCTGGACATAATTCTTTCATATCTTCAACAATTGAAAGAATAACTGGAATTGTTCTTAATGCTTTAAACATTCCTCCTGCACCGTTAGTTTCTTGTCCTAACATTCCATAACTAAATGGAACTCTTTCATCTTTGATACGAGCATTTAATAAACCAACTCTAAATTGTGTAGTAACAAAGTCTGCATCTTTTAATGCTTCTCTTCTATCTAATGTTAAATGAACTTTAACATCATATGGAGATGCATCCCACATACGTTGAGCCATTTTTCCAACGATTTCTAATTTTTCTTTACCATCTTCAATATCAACTAACCAAATTTCTCTAATTGGAAGTTCATCATATCTTTTAATAAAGCCTTCCATTAATTCTGGAGTATAACTACTACCTCCACCAATTGTAACTATTTTTACAGGTTTCTTTTCCATTATATTGTTTCCTCCTTGTATACTTCTAAAAATATTTTATATCAAACAATATAAATGGCAACTTTTTTTCATATTCTGAAAATATCTTGTGGTTTTTACAAAAGACATAATAATATAACTGTATAATATCCTATTAATATAAAAAAATATACTAATAAATTATAAAATATACATTAATACCCATTCACAAAATAAAAAAATGATATATAATAGTTTATGTAGAATAAACTTATAAATAGGTTTTTATTTGATAAGATACAACAATTTATAGCTATTAATATACACCATAAAAATAATTATATTTTTTTGATATAGGCTATTGATTTTTTCTAAAAAAATGTTATCATATAGGTGTAAATTAAATTAGCAAAACTATCGAAAGGTAGTGACGCAAAGCTATAGGGTCTTTAAAATGACAGCCAGTTGCAATTATTTATAAAAGAATTTTATATTTATATTTAATCGTAATGGCTCTTATAGTATTCTAAAATGAAAGGAGCTTTTTATTATGAAAATGAAAAAATTTATTATTCCAATCATTGTATGTCTAGTAGCTTTCGCATTAGTATTTGTAAATACTAGTCAAACTCAAAAAGTATCTTTGCAAACAACTATATTAGATACAGAAAAAACAGATGGAACTGTTATGGCAGAAGAAAAAAATCATGTTATTGAGATTACAGACAATGAAACACCATTAGTTATGATTATTGGACCAAACAAAGGAAATGTAAGAGCTTTATCTGTAAATGAATTAGACAGAATAAGAAATAACCTTATTAATTCAGTTAACAAAGAAAGAAAAACAGGGGCAGCAAATATTCTTGTTAGTCAAAATGATACATTAGAAGAAACAGGTACAGTAAGAGCAAAAGAAATTATTAAAAAATGGTCACATACTAGACCAAATGGGTCAAATTGGTCAACAGTATTAGTTTCTCATGGAATTAGCACAAATGGCTTAATGGCAGGAGAAGATTTAGCAAAGATTTCAATGAATGCAAAAGCTGATTATAAAGATGCATTCATCGATCAAGTTAGTGATGCCATTCATCAAAGTTTAATGAACTCTCCAACACATAAGAGTGTTATTCTTGATAAAAATTATAGACAAATAGGAATTGGAATTACATCTAAATTAGAAAAAGGTAAAGTCACAGTTTATGTAACAGAACACTTTAAAAATAATCCATCATCTAAATCTTCAAAGAAGAATGTATCTAAATTAAAATATTCAACAGTTTCTAATAAGACATATACAGGAAAAGCAATTAAACCTGGAATCACAGTAAAAGATGGATCTAAAACATTAAAGAATGGAAAAGATTATACATTAACATATAGCGCAAACAAGAATCCTGGTAAAGCAACAATAACTATTAAAGGAAAAGGAAACTACACTGGAAGTGTTAAGAAGACATTTAACATTGTACCAAAAGCACCAAGTTTAAAAGTTGCTTCTTCAAAGAAGAGTGCAAAAGTGACTACAAAGTCAACAGGAGCAAATGGATATATTATTGAATACTCATTAAAGAAAAATATGAGTGGTAAAAAGAGCGTGACTATTACAAAGACAAGTGGAACTATAAAAAAACTTACAAGTAAGAAAACGTATTATATAAGAGTAAGAGCATATAAAACAATTGGTGGAAAGAAATATTATAGTCCATATAGTAGTGTAAAGCGTGTAAAGGTGAAATAAGAATTTCACCTTTTTCTTTTTATAATATTGCTTTTTTTATAAAGTTTTGTATACTAATAAAAAAGGAGAGAGAAATATGTATAAATTAATTGCATTAGATTTAGATGGTACTCTTACTAATGATAATAAAGATATCTTAGAAGAAACAAAAAATGAACTAATTAAACTTTCAAGAAAGGGAGTTGTCATTGTTCTTGCCTCTGGTAGACCAACAGCTGGTATATTTAAAGAAGCTAATGAATTAGAATTAGATAAAACTGAAGGCTATTTACTATCATTTAATGGTGCTAGAGTTTTAAATTATAAAACAAATGAAGTCGTATATGAACAAACTTTGAATCCAGAGATTGCTCATGAGATGTATGATAGAGCTAAATATTATGGTTTATCACCTCTTACATATAATGCTACTGAGATTATTAGTGAAGATGTTGGAGATCATTGGATACAATTAGAAAGCTTTACAACTAAAATGCCTATTAAGCATGTTCATAATTTTAAAGAAGAAATTACAACCCCAGTTAATAAAGTATTAATTACTGGCGAGCCATCATATGTAGCAAGCATCATTGATGAATTTAAAGCTCCATATGTTGATAAAATGAGTATATATCGTTCTGATCCATATTTTATTGAATGTATGGATAAAGGAATTGATAAAGCTGCTTCATTAAGTATTCTATGTCAACAATTAGGTATTTCTAGAGATGAAACAATAGCATTTGGTGATGGGTATAATGATCTATCACTAATAGAATGGTGTCATTTAGGAGTAGCGATGGAAAATGCAGTAGATGAAGTTAAATCTAGAGCCAATTATATTACTAAATCTAATAATGATAATGGTATTGCTTATTATCTAAAAGAATTAGAAGAAAAAGGAATGATTTAATCAACATAAAATTATCTTTTATGTTGATTTTTTTATAATAATTCATTTATAATAATATAGAGGTGAGCACAATGGAATTAAAAGATATTATTAGAGATTATAAAAATAGATTCCAATTATCTAATAAAGATTTAGCTGAAACATTTGGAGTGACTCCTAATACAATCACACGTTGGTTACATGGGGATATAAAGAATTTACAAGATGAAACAGCAGATCGAATTAGTCAAAAGATAGGCTATGATGTTCAAACATTACTTAAAGGTAAAGAGATTAATCTTAAAAGACCAATTCTAGGCTTAGCAAAAGCTGGATATGATATGTTTTTACAAGATAACTATTTAGGAGAAGAGGATGTTTCTACTAATGAATTTAAAAATGGTAGCTTTTATTTAAAGGTTGTTGGTGATTCAATGAATGCTTCAGGAATTATTGATGGTGGTTTAGTTTACGTTCAATCATGTAGTACTGTTTCTAATGGTGATATTGCAGTTATTGCATTTAATGATGAAGTTACAATTAAAAAGTATTATGTTTCAAAAGACGGTATCACATTAAAAGCTACGAACCCTGATGTTACAGATAAACATTTTACTTTAACAGAAGCCAAAAAAGCTCATCTTAGAATCATTGGAAAAGTTATATTTGCGAAAAATTATATGTAAAAAGATTCCCGATTGGGAATCTTTTTTATAACATAATCTTTCTTAATTCTTCAGAGCTCATTGCACTTAAATATGCAGGAGCAATATCAAATACTGTTTTACATCCAGTTTGTCCTTCTTTAGCTAAGCGATAAACAGCTCTAGCATAAGCAACAATAACACTTGCAGTAAATTCTGGGTTTGAATCCAATTTTAAACTATATTCAATCAAATGTGAGTTTTCATTATTCCATCCCGTTTTTCCACTACGTAATACAAAACCACCATGTGGGATACCACTATGATTACGTTGTAATTCTTCTTCACTTATAAAATATACAGTTGTATCATAATCAGCAAAATAATTAGGCATTGTCTTAATTTCTTCTTCTATCTTTTCAGCATCTGCCCCTTCTTCTAAAACAACATAACATTCTCTTGTATGTTTTTGACGAGTTGTAAGTTCTGGATTATTACCACTACGTACTGCTTCAAGTGCTGATTCTACAGGTACTGTATATTGTCTAGCATCTTTGACACCTTTAATTCTTCTAATTGCATCAGAATGTCCTTGACTTACACCACGTCCCCAGAATGTATAATCACTACCATTTGGTAAAACTGCACTTGCATAAAGTCTATTTAATGAAAACATACCTGGATCCCATCCAGAAGAAATAATTGCAACATTTCCCCCAGCTTTAGCAGCATTATCAACATTTTCAAAATGTTCAGGTATTTTAGCGTGTGTATCAAAACTATCAATAACATTAAACATAGAAGCATATTCTGGTGTTTGATGTGGTAAGTCAGTAGCACTTCCTCCACATAAAATCATAACATCAATCTTATCTTTCCATTCTTTAATATCATTAATTGAACAAACCTCTACACCTTCAGTTAAGATAGCTAAATCTTTAGGATTTCTTCTCGTAAAAACAGCAACTAATTCCATATCATCATTTTGTTTAATTGCACATTCTACACCACGACCTAAATTTCCATAACCAAGTATTCCAATTCTTATATTCATTTTATTTCTCCTCTACAAAAATAATATTTTTTTATAATTGAATATTATACACTATTCTCTTATTCAATAAAATACCTTTTTATCAATTCATAAAAAGGTCACCTTAGCAAGATGACCTTTACATTTATCCTAATAACATTCTATCATTTACAAATTCTTCTCCACTAGCCTCTTCAAATTTCTTTAGTAAATCAGAAACTTGTAAATTCTTTTTTTCTTCACCTTTGACATCATATATAATATGACCATCATACATCATAATCAAACGATTACCAATATCAATAGCATCTTTCATATTATGTGTTACCATCATTGCAGTTAAATTCTGTTCAGTAACAAGTTTATTTGTAAGACTTAATACCTTAGCGCTTGTTGCTGGATCTAAAGCCGCAGTATGCTCATCAAGAAGTAAAAGTTTTGGTTTTTGTAAAGTTGCCATCAATAATGTTAAAGCTTGTCTTTGACCACCAGACAACAAACCAACCTTTGTTGTTAAACGATCTTCTAATCCAAGTCCTAATGATTTAACAACTTCATAATATTCCTCTCTTTCTTCTTTTGTAACACCCCATGATAACCCTCTTCTTCTTCCCCTTCTTTTTGCAAGAGCAAGATTTTCTAAAATCTGCATTTGTGAAGCAGTTCCTAACATAGGATCTTGAAAAAGTCTTCCAATTTTCTTGGCACGTTGATGTTCAGGTTGTAATGATATATCTTCACCATCTAAAGTAATCACACCACAATCCATAGGATACAATCCAGAAATCATATTCAATAACGTTGATTTACCAGCACCATTACCTCCAATAATTGTTACAAAATCTCCTGCATTTAACTCTAAATCAATTTCATGAAGAACTTTTTTCTCATTAACAGTCCCAAGATTAAAAGTTTTACTTACTTTTTCTAGTTTAAGCATTCTTATCAATCTCCTTTCCTGTTAATTTCTTATACATTGATACCTGTTTACGTTTAGAAAGCATAACAGGAATTGTCAATGCAATAGCAACAAGAATAGCAGTTAAGATTTTTAAATCATCTGTATTTAATCCCATTTGTAATACAACTGCAACAATAATTCTATATATAATTGAACCAACAACAATAGATGTTAAAGCTAAAGCGAAACCACCTTTTTTATTAGAAATAACAACCTCTCCAATAACAATAGATGCAAGCGCTATAACAATAGCTCCAGTTCCAACACGAACATCAGTTGCTTGACCATATAAAGCATTTAATCCACCCGATAATCCAACTAGTCCATTAGAAATCATCAATCCTAATAATTTCATATGATCAGTATCAATCCCTAAAGATCTAGCCATCTGTTCACTATTTCCAGTCGCTCTAATTGAAGAACCTAACTCTGTTCCAAAGAACCAATATAAAATACCAACAAATATAATAACAAATAATAAAGCAACAACAAAAGTTACATAATATCTATTAATATTTAAAGAAGTAGCAATATCATTAAACAAAGTATTCGCACTTGTTAATGGTAAATTTGCACGACCACCCATGATTCTTAAATTAATAGAATATAATCCTATCTGAGTTAAAATACCTGCAAGAATAGCTGGAATCTTACATTTTGTATGCAATAAACCTGTAATAGCTCCTGCAATAAATCCAGAAATAATAGAAGCTAAGATGGCAAGGATTGGATGGAAACCATTCAGCACACAAATTGCACAAACAGCTCCACCAGTTGCAAAACTTCCATCAACTGTTAAATCAGCTATATCTAATAATCTAAATGTAATATAAACACCAAGAGCCAAAAACCCCCAAATGAGACCTAAGTCAACAGCCCCTAAATAAGTATAAAATAGACCCATGAGCAAACACCTATTCTATAAAGTTAGCTTCTTCTGGATAATCTGCTTTATTTGTAGAAAGGCCACATTTTTTAGCAACCTTTAAATTAATTACTAATGTACAATCTTCAGCTTTTAATTGACCAATTGCAGTATTAGCAGCAGTCTTATCTCCATTTAAAATAGCAATCGCTTGTTCTCCAGCTAATCTTCCTAAATTCTTATAATTAATACCATAAGTAGCGAAACCACCAGATTTACACATACCTTCTTCACCAACAATAGTTGGAATCTTAGCAGGAGAAGCAACAGCTTCAACACTACTCATATAAGTAGCTAATAAGTTATCAGTTGGAATATAAATAACATCCATTTTATCAGAAACAACTTTTTCACTAACTGCTTGAATATCATTTGAATCTGAAACTTTGTATACTTTATATTCATAACCATTATCCTTAGCAGCTTGTTCAGCAATATTACCTTGGAAAATAGAATTATCTTCACTACCACAATACATAATCGCTACCTTTTTAGCATCTGGTAATAATTTCTTCATTAAATCAAATTGTTCTTTAACAGGAGTTAAATCGCTAGCACCTGTTACATTTCCACCAGGAGCATCATTGCTCTTTACTAATTTTGTACTTTCATAATCAGTAACTGCACATCCAACAATTGGAAGTTCTGTTGTAGCAGAGGCTACAGATTGAAGTGCAGGGGTTGCAATTGCATAAATTAAATCATTATTTCCATTAACTAATTTATCTGCAACTGTTGGACAGTTTGCTTGATCACCTGCAACTTGATAATCAATATTCTCTTCTTTTATTCCATTTTCAAGTAAAACTTCTTTAAATCCCTCATAAGATGCATCTAAAGCATCATGTTGCATTAATTGGATAACCCCAACTTTTGCTTTTGATAAATCCTTTGCTTGATTATTATCTTGATTATCAGAATTACCAGTTCCACAACCAGTTAATAACAATCCTAATGTAAGTAAACTTACAACTAATTTCTTCATATTCATTTCCTCCCCTTTTATTTTAAAAACAAAAAACACTCACCATAGAGGGCGAGTGATCGCGTTACCACCTCAGTTTATTGCATTCTCACAAATACAAACTCGACAAGTTAAATAACTTTCATTTTTAACGGTATGATACCCGACTGTCCCTTATCAGAACAGTAACTCCGTGGTGAATTCAAAATGCTTTATCGTATGATTTGCACCAAACATCATATCTCTTATGTCTCAAGCACTTTTACTATGTCACTTCAATGTTTTTGTTTTTAATAATGTATAGTATTATCTTAAATGAGTTAATTTTATTTGTCAATTAGAAATTTACATTTCATAAAAAAATTATTTTTTATTTCTATTTTATATAAATAAATTCTATATTTTTCTAAAAATAGTAATCAATGATACTATAAAATGACTTTTCTATAATAAATAGAATTCATTATCGCACATAAAAATAATGGAAACATAAAAATAAATACAAGTATCAAACATAAATAACTTTCTAAAAAACCTCTTAATATCAAAGATATAAATATATTAGCAATATATAATAACGAACAAATGAAAATAAAGCCATAGAAACTTAATATTTCATTTTTCAAGATTTTCTTTTGACTGTCTTTCATATATCCTATTCTTTCAATAGAATCATATATTTTTTTCCTTGTCGATACTTCAGTAGAAAGCTTAAACATAATTGATAATGATAATAAAATATTCATAACTACAAAAGATATTAATGCAAGCATCATTTCTATTGGATTTTTTAAACATGATACCATTAAAGCAATTAATAAAATATCACTAACAATTAATAATATAATATTCTTTTTTAAAACTTTAATATTATTTCTCAACAATCCAAAAGTGATTAATGTGATAGGTTGATTTGTTTTTTTTTGATGTGTCATTTCATTTAAATAAGAAATAAATACTTTATCTAAAAACATATAAAAACCAATCATTCCAATAACAGAAAAAGCAAGAATACTTTTTACATCAGAACCATAATAATAGATACCTATAATAGGCCCCAAAAATAATATCCATGATAAAGCTTTTTTTATTTTTATATCAATATGTAAATTATAAAAAGAAGGTAAACTTAATGATGAAGGTATCATCTTATCATCAGTTAATAAGGTTTTAATAGAGTTACGAAAAGAATAACCTAAATTTAAAATAGTGCACCAAATAATCACAATAGATAAAATCAAAATAGTAGAATAAATAGCAGAAGCCTGAATTGTGATGACTTCTTGAGAATGTAAATAATGCACTAAAAACATATTTACAAATGGAATTAAACCAATAGCACAAGCTATACCTACAGGAATTGCGATAAAAAGAAGTATACCTGTTTGATATAAAAGATATTTTGCAATTTGCAAATATGTACTACCACATACTAAACGAACAGCTAAGTCCTTTGCTTTCTTTTTTACAAAGAAATCATTCGCAAAGAAGATAACAATCATACATATCGTAATAACCATAACAGTAATAAATGTGGACATATTATTTTGGCTATTGATAAAGTGCACACCTACCATATCACTATAAGAGAGATTAAAAAATAGAAATATAAACATTGATGTCATAACAAATGTTAACCAATAAAAGATAGATCTAGAAAGGTCATCTTTAATGGAACGAAGTGAATCTAAAAACATTATTGACTAAGTATCTCCTTAGATTCTAAAGAATTAATTTCAACAATTTTTTGAAAATACTCTTCTTGAGTTAAATCCTTTTTTTCTAATTTTTGTTCTATATTTCCATCTTTTATATAAATTAATCTAGAAGAATAAGAAGCAATAAGAGGATCATGTGAAACCATAATAATAGTTACTCCTTCTTCTTTATTTAATGTTTGTAAAATCTTTAACAATTCTGATGAATTGACACTATCTAAATTACCAGTTGGCTCATCAGCGATAATAATCTTAGGATTATTAATAAGTGCTCTACAAATTGCCGCTCTTTGTCTTTGACCTCCTGAACATTCATAAGGATATTTTTTAAGTAAATGTTCAATATTCATTTGACTTGCAATATTATGTATTCTCTCTTTAATTTCATTACTTTTTAATTTTGCAAGTGAAAGAGGCATCGCAATATTTTCATACATTGTATGAGTATCTAACAAATTAAACTCCTGAAAAATAAAACCTAAATTCTTATAACGAAACCTACCTATCTCATTAGCCGACATTGTTCTTACTTCTACACCATTAATATAAACTAAACCAGAAGTAGGTAAATCAATCGTTGATATATTATTAATAAAAGTTGATTTTCCACTTCCACTAGGGCCCATTATACAAATAAATTCACCCTTTTTCACTTGAAAATTAATATTATGCAAGGCTTCAAATTCCTGTTCAGTATGATACCCATAAACCTTCCTTAAATTCTTTACGTTTAAAATTAAATCCTCCATTTTCTTACTCCTTTCAATAAACAATTATATAACATTTCTTATTATTATCAAAACAATTCAATAAAAAAAAGGGACCCATGTCACCTCTCAATTAATTCTATCTTATCTTTATGAAGATCAAATCTTAAACCTTTATATAATAAAATATAGTATTCTTCATTAAGTTCTTGAACATATTCATCATTATCCAAACATAAGATATCATTTTCTTTAAAATGATAGAAATCTAAATCTACTGATTGTAAAAATCTTATTTTCATAAAATCTATCTCCCCCATATGATGTTATATTAAACTAATCCTAAATAATATGCAAGCAATATGTCATTAATAGCATGTTTTATGACATTAAAACAAAACATTTTATGAATATAAAAAATACCATTGTTAAAAATAAAAATATTAACTTTTTATTGTAATTTATAAGTTTTTATCTTAATATTACACTTATATAATGAGGTGTTAAAAATGATGAAAAAATTAAAAATGATGTATGAAGCTATTAAATATGAAACAAGAGAAAATAAAGCCTCTGCTGTTGTTTATTTTTTACTTAGAGGTTTAGTTATTTTAATAATGATTTTACAAATTATTAATCGTAATTATGAGAATGTATTTTTATGCGCTTTAACTCTCATTTTATTTATTGTTCCTAGTTTTATTCAAGTTCAATTTAAAATAGAATTACCTTCTACTTTAGAGATTATTATCTTGCTTTTTATTTTTAGTGCTGAAATATTAGGAGAAATTCAATCTTTTTATATTATTTTCCCTATATGGGATACTATTTTACATACTATTAATGGTTTTCTTGCCGCGGCTATTGGTTTTTCATTAGTCAATTTAATGAATAATGATGAGCGTATTCAATTTCAATTATCACCTTTATTTATTGCAATAGTTGCTTTTTGCTTTTCTATGACAATAGGTGTTATATGGGAAATGTTTGAGTATTCCATGGATACTTTTTTAGGGTTTGATATGCAAAAAGACACCATTATTCATACAATTCATAGCGTAACTTTAGATCCAACCAACAGCAATATTCCTATTACTATTCAAGGAATTAAGGATGTAATTATTAATGGTAAATCGTTAGGTGTTGGTGGTTATTTGGATATTGGATTAATAGATACGATGAATGATTTGATTGTTAATTTTATTGGTGCTTTTATTTTTTCGGTTTTTGGTTATGTCTATATTAAAAATAAAGGAAAAGGAAATTTTGTAAAAAGATTTATCCCACATAAAAGAGATAAAATGAAAGATTATATGCAACTAATAAAAAAAGAGAGAAAATAATAATTCTCTCTTTTTTATAAGTCTGATATTAATTCTTTAAGTCTTTCTGGAAGAGCTGAAATTAATAAATCAGCAATTTCCTCTGGTGACATTTTCACTCCAGACAAAGCCCAATCTACAGTCATTGTAATAGAACCATGACAATACATTTCTAATAAAAACCTAATATCATTAGGAATTTCTCCAATTTTCTTTGTAATAATATGAGTATAAAACTCTAAAATACACTGATAATCATAATTTTCTACATTATTATAATCTTTAGATTGAAACGCCTGCATAAAAAATATCTTATCATTTAACAAAAAAGTAAACTTCTTTGTAAGTCCCTCTTTTAAAGTATAGGAATTACTAATTTGACGAAAAGATTAATCTGCTAATTTTTCAAAATACCAATTTACTAAATCATATTTATCTTTAAAATTACGATAAAACGTTTGCCTTGTTTTACCACTTTTTTCACAATATCAGTCACTGTAATCTTATCTAAAGATTGATTTGCCATTAAATCTTTTATACTTTTCGCAAACACATATTTTGTTTCTTCATGTTCACTCATATTCCTTTCCTCCTACCTAGAAATAATTTCAACTCCATCCTCTTTAATTAATAAAGTATGTTCCCATTGAGCTGAAAGAGAACCATCTAAAGTATAAACAGTCCAGTCATCTCCTTCCTCTAAGCATACATCTGCTTTACCTTCATTAATCATAGGTTCAATTGTAATTAACATTCCAGGAACTAAAACAACAGTATCTATTTTAGGATCATAATGATAAACATATGGATCCTCATGTAAGTCATATCCAATACCATGACCACAAAATTCTTTCACAACACTATATCCATTTTTTAAGGCATATTTTTCTATAGCTTTACCAATATCTCCAACTTTACTTTGATAGGGAATAATAGCTTCTATTCCTTTATATAAACATTCCTTTGTCACTTCTACAAGCCTTCTTGCTTTCTGACTAACTTCTCCTATCATATACATTCTAGAGGCATCAGCATAATACCCATCCACCATTGTAGTTGCGTCAATATTAATGATATCACCCTCACATAAAATATCATCATCATTAGGAATTCCATGACATACAACATCATTAATAGAAGTACAAATTGATTTAGGATAATCCTCATACTGATAATCTGCACATACTCCTCCATGTTCATGAGTATACTCAACGGCCATTTTATCAATTTGAGCAGTAGACATCCCTGCACATATATTTTCACCAATATAATCTAATAATCCACTATTCACTTTAGCCGCTTTCCTTATCTTTATAATATCTTTTTCACTTTTTATCATAGATGAAGTAGGAATCATATATCCCTTTTCTTCTAATTGTTTTAATTTTAATTGTTGTTTTTTATCCATAATATCACCTTTTATATTATAACATATATTAAAATAACGGCATATGCCG
Organism: uncultured Erysipelotrichales bacterium; assembly: GCA_910579135.1. Taxonomy (GTDB): domain Bacteria; phylum Bacillota_I; class Bacilli_A; order Erysipelotrichales; family Coprobacillaceae; genus MGBC113645. Next base: position 52,928 of record CAJTTM010000009.1, read on the forward strand.
TTATTTATATTTTTCTAAAAAACCATTTGGATCAAGAAAATACTCTTCAATCACTTCAAGTTCTCCATCTTCTTCATTGGAAAATGGTACAACCTTTCCTATTTTCTCTTTCAATTCATCAGTTCCATTAGCCATAACAAAACCATAACGTGCTATTTGAAGCATTTCTAAATCATTTCTAGCATCACCAAAGGCCATAATTTCATCTTCTTTAATATTCCACATATTCATTAAAGTTTTTAAAGCATTTCCTTTATGAACACCAGTAACAATCAAATCAATACAACCATGACCACTTGTCACTGCTGTTAAAGATTCATCCATAACTTGGCTTAATGCAATTGCGATTTCATCTGCAATATCTTCATCACACATCAATGAAAATTTAATGATTTGATCATCTACATCATGCAAATCATTAATTTTTTCCATCACTGGAAAATAATTTTCAAAAAATTGAAAGGTCTTTTCATCCATCTCGCTAGGAGCATATGCAGATTTTTTACCACATATAATTTTTACTGATATTTCAGGATAATGATTAATAACATCAACAATGGAATGATAAATATCTTTTTTTATTTCTACTGAAAACAACTCTTTTCCTTTATCAACAATATATCCACCATTCTCACTTACAAAAGTCATCCTTTCAGGATTATCAAAAAAAGAAATTAATTGATAATACTGATTTCCACTTGCAACAACAAAATGAATATCATTTTCTTCCATCTGTTTATATAATCTATTAAATCGTTTTTTATCATAAGTTAAATCCTGATGATAAAAAGTCCCATCTAAATCAGTCACAATCATTTTTATAGCCATAAATATTTACTCCTTATTTTCATAATCGGCTATGCAATCCTCTATTCTTGATTGCACAAGCGATGCAATTTCTACACTACTCATATCTTTATAATCATCATAATATAATGGTTTTAAATAATGAACTTGAGTACAACATTGTTTAATAGAATTATCATCAAAGACTTTATAACAATCTATAAGAGCAACAGGCACAATTGGAACCTTCGCATCTATCCCAGATTTAAATGTACCACCTTTAAACTCTAATAATTGATTTCTCTGTTTTGATCTTGTTCCCTCAGGAAAAATAACATAATTTATACCTTGTTTTAATTGTTTTGTAACTTCTCTAATGACCTTGACTGATGCTCTTAAATTAGAACGATCTATAGGTAAATATCCTAACATAGATATAATATTCTTTATAACAAAAGTATGTGTAAGCTCCTCTTTAACAACTGCTCGATAGGCTTCTTTATGAGTATAAAACAAAATAATAGGATCAAACAAACCTTGATGATTAGGAGTTAATAAATAGCCTTGATTTTGAGGTAAATTCTCTAAACCATAACATTCTACAGAGATATTTCCTCTTTTGATAACTTTATCTGCAATCTCTCTAATAAAATCATATCTTTGTTTCAAAGAAATGCTATCATCTTTATTATACTTTCTAATTCTTAATAACCATCCTGGTATTTTAAATATCAACTTAATAACTAATAATATAATTCTTTTCATATTATCTACCTACTATAAATCTGTAAATCAAATGTTTCATGAGGAATGACTTCTTTTAATTTAAATCCATATTGCATAAAATCAGGAAAATAAGCATCGCCATCATGTTCACCAGGTATTCTTGAAATGAATAATTGATCAACATATGGTAAAGATTGCTTATAAATAGAAGCTCCCCCACATATATATAACGTTTCATCACTGCCTTTATATTCATTCAAAACATCTTCTAAAGATGTTCTCACTTCTACTCTTTCATCATCAAATTCTTCAAAACAAACAATAATTGTTTTTCTATTAGGTAAAGGTCTTCCAATAGCCTTATATGTATTATAACCCATTAATATCGTTTGATGAATTGTTGTATTTTTAAAATGTTGTAAATCTTCTTTATTCTGCCAAGGTAATCCATTAACAGAATCTTCTTTACCAATTAATTGATTATTATCCATCGCAACTATAATATTTATCATACACTTACCCTCCCTTTCAAACGTCCATAACTCTCATAATCTTCTATTTTAATATCTTCAATCTTAAAATCAAAAATAGATTTAACATCAGGATTTAAAATTAAACGACAAGGCTTTAATGGAGTTCTTGATATTTGTTCTTTGACAACATCAAAATGATCTTTATAAATATGAGCATCACCAATCGTATGCACAAATTCTTTAGCTTCATATCCACAAACAGAAGCTAACATTGATGTCATTAAAGCATAAGATGCAATATTAAAAGGAACACCTAAAAACGTATCAGCACTTCTTTGATATAATTGACATGAAAGGTATTTCATATCATTTGATACATAAAATTGTAAAAATGCATGACATGGTGGCAATGCCATTTGATCGACTTCAGCTGGATTCCATGCACATACAATATGTCTTCTTGAAAATGGATTGTTTTTTAATGAATCAACTAATTTCTCAATTTGATCAATACCTTGACTATTAAAATTTCTCCATTGTTTTCCATAAACTGGACCTAATTCACCATATTCAATAACAAAAGGATCATCTTCAGGTAATTCTTTTATTTTACTCACAAATTCCTCTAATGTTTCTCCTTTATAATCTTTAGATTTCTTAAATTTTTCATAAGGCCATTCATTCCATATCTTCACATTTCTATCAACCAAATACTTAATATTTGTTTCACCCTTTAAAAACCACAATAATTCTTCAGCAATCGGTCTTAAAAACATTTTCTTTGTCGTCAACAATGGAAATCCTTCCCTCAAATCATAACGTGTTTGATATCCAAACACAGATCTTGTACCTGTTCCAGTACGATCATCTCGATCCTCTCCATGATCTAAAATATACTGACACATCTCTAAATACTGTTTCATTCTTTCACCTCATTTGTCATATCATAACATAAAAACCTGTAGAATTCTACAGGTTATAAACTATTCGCCACTAAATATCCTTCTTCAATTGCTCGATTGATATCTCTTGCTTCTTTGCAATCTCCTACAATATGAACGTCGATTCCCTCTAATGGTGACATATCAAATTGAACAGGTTTTGCGCCTACTGCTAAAACAACATAATCACAAGGTATAGCAACAAAACCATTTTCAGTTTGGGCTTCAACACTTTGATTGGTAATAGCTGTCACTTTTGTCTTCGTAATAAGATTCACATGATGTCTATTAAAATCCTCAAACATAATTGGTCTAACTGTTGTTGATTCTTCCTTTGCAATTTCTTCCATCATTTCAATAACAGTTACTTCACAATTTTGAGCTAATAATTCAGCTGTTTCCGCTCCAACTAGCCCTCCTCCAATAACAACAACCTTACCACTTGGTAATTGTTCATGATTCAAGACCTTCCATGCATCATAGACATGTGGAAGATTAACTCCTTTGATATTTGGAATAACATTTTGTGCACCTATCGCAACAATAACACTATCTGGATTTTCTTTTAAAACAGATTTTGCGCAAACCTTTTGTCCCATCCTTAAATCAATATCTAATACTTTCATTTCATGAGTTAAATATTGAATAGCTCTATTCATTTCTGATTTTCTAGGTGGAATACTTGCAATATTTAATTGACCACCAAGTCTTGTTTCTTTTTCAAACAAAACAACATCATGACCTTTCAATTTCGCAACTCTTGCAGCTTCCATACCAGCGACTCCACCACCTACAACAACAACTTTCTTCTTCTCTTTTGCAGGTGTAATCACTCTTTTATATTCATATCCATTTTCTGCATTTAAAACACAACTTAAGAATTGCCTGTTTTGAATCGCATCTGTACATCCTTTATTACACATCATACAATGACGTATTCTATCTTCTTCGTTATTTTCAAGTTTCTTAACAAAATCAGGATCCGTTAATAAAGAACGCCCTAACCCAACAATATCACATACTCCACTTTCAATAAGAGCTTCCCCATTTCTAGCAGTCACAATTCTACCTACAGAAGATACTGGAATAGATACAGCTTCTTTAATTTGAATTGTATATTTTGACATAAAGCTATATGGTTGTGTCCCCATTGCTGGAATTGTATCATTCATATTTCCTGTGTGATTAGCTTGTCCTACATGAATCATATCAACCCCATTTTCTTCTAATATTTTCGCAAATTTTATTGCTTCTTGAATAACCAGTCCACCTTTTCCTCTTAATGTCCCATCATTATTTTGAGTAATAATTGGTAATTTATAATCAATACAAATATTAGGGGCACTTTCTTTTATTTTATTTACAACTTTTAATGCAAATTTTATTCTATTATCAAAAGCTCCACCATATTCATCTGTTCTATGATTTAAAATAGTTGAACACAAAGATCCTACTAGTCTATCTCCATGAACCTCTACAATATCAACTCCTGCTTGATATGCTCGTCTTACACAATCTCCCATTTTCTTTAAAATATCATTTAACTGTTCTTCTGTAACCTCATCAATATAATGTAACATATCATGATGAAGTTTAGTACGAGCTGCTTGCATATCTCCTTTTCTAAAAAGTTCAGCTAAAGCATCCACATCATATTCTGGATGAAATAATTGAATTCCAAGTTTACAATCATATTCATGAACAGCATCAGCTAAACGCTTATAAGCTTCAATTTGATCATCCTTAAATAATTTTGGTGTAGGAGAAACAGTATTTACTGGTGCTACATCACCTAATACAATATAAGCAACTCCTCCCTCAGCTATTCTTTTATAGAAGTTATAACTTTGTTGACCTATAGAACCATCTCTTTCTTCATAACCAGTTGTCATTGGGGGAAACATGATTCTATTTTTTAATGTGATTTTACCTACTTGAATAGGTTCTAATAATTTCATAATTCTACCTCCATATATTTTGTTATTTACATGATAGCACTTACAAATACACAAAACATATCACTTTAATGAAAAAACATATACTTTTTAGTATATGCTTTATATTATTTTCTTCTTATATTCTCTAGGACTCATTCCTACTATATTTTTAAATGCTTTAGAAAGATGATAAGCAGAAGAATACCCTAATTCTTGTGAAATTTCATTAACACTTTTTCCTAATATAATTTCATTTTGTGCATGTCTTATTTTTTGTTGTTGTATATAATTCATTGGTGAAATTTCTAATACATTCATAAATGCTTTATATAACATACTACTTGATACTCCCATTATTGAAGAAAGCTCTTTAACTCTTAATGATTCATAGAGATGTTTTTGAATATAAATAATTGTATCATTAACTAATTGAATATATGGTGAACGAATAAGTTTAAAATGAGTATCTTTATTCCTTTTTAATTGTACTCTTATAATTTCTACCAATATCCTTATTAATGCAGATGTAATAACACTAGAATATCCTATTTCTTTATTTTGAGATTCTTTTAATAATCTTTCTAACATTTCATCAAAGTTTCTTACTTCATGAGAATATATTACATTACCATTCTTTTTTAATAAAGACATAAATTGATCTTTTAAGTAATATGGTTCAATATCAAAATGAAAGTAATAATATGCATAACTTTCATATCCTTTATTAATAGATGTATGTAATATATAGGGATCAAGTATTAAAATACTATGAGGTGTACATTGATATTCCTTATTATTTATAATCGTTGTAGAACCACCTTCTACATAATAGGCAATCTCTATATCATTAGACACATAACTTGCTTTTGTATCGCAATCACTTCTCCATATTCCAAAATTATTAATTTTAAAATTTATTTGACTTAATAAATCAGTTAATTTATCATTTTCAAATGTTGTATATTGAGTATTTGTTTTAATATACATATTATCACCTCTATCTCATTATAACATTAGAAATATCACTTGTGGATAAAAAAAGAACCACATAAGTGGTTCCATATCATTAATCTAATGCAGCAATCATAGCTTTGTATGAATCTTCTACTAAAGAAGCTCCACCAACTAATGCTCCATCAATATCAGGTTGTTCTAATAAAGCTTTTAATCCTTCAGGTTTTACAGATCCACCATATTGAATTCTTACTTTATCAGCAACTTCTTGTCCATATAATTCAGCAACTACACTTCTAATATATGCACAAACATCTTGAGCAATTTCATTAGTAGCAGTTTTACCTGTACCAATAGCCCATACTGGTTCATATGCAATAACAACTCTGCTAGCACATTTTGGACAAACATCTTTGAAAGCAGCAACTGTTTGAGTTTTTACAACATCTTTAGTTGTTCCAGCTTCATATTCTTCTAATGTTTCACCAACACATACGATTGGAGTTAAATCATTCTTTAATACTTGAATCATTTTAGCATTAACTGTTTCATCAGTTTCACCAAAATATTGTCTTCTTTCAGAATGTCCTAAGATAACCCATTCAATTCCAATTTCTTTTAACATTTCAACACTGACTTCTCCAGTGTAAGCACCACTATCTTTAAAATGGCAGTTTTCAGCTGCAACTAATAATTTCTTAGCTTCAGCTTTAGCAGTTTGTAAAGCTAAATATGGAGTTGCAATTCCCCAATCAGCACTATCTGTTACACTGCTATCTACTGCTTCAACAAATGCTTTAGTTTCAGCAATAGTTTTATTCATTTTCCAGTTTCCTACGATAATTGGTTTTCTCATTCTTCTAATCTCCCTATATATTATTTATCATCAATTGCAGCAATACCTGGTAATACTTTACCTTCCATGTATTCTAATGAAGCTCCACCACCAGTAGAAATGTGAGATACTTTATCAGCATATCCTAATTTCATAACTGCAGCAGCACTATCTCCACCACCGATGATTGTATTTGCTTCTGGTAAAGAAGCTAATGCTTCACATACTGAAATTGTACCCTTAGCGAATGTATCCATTTCAAATACACCCATTGGTCCATTCCAGATAACTGTTTTAGCACCATTTAATGCATTCTCAATATTTTCAACTGATTTAGGCCCAATATCTAATCCCATGTACCCATCAGGAATATCTCCTTCAACAACTTTGATATCTCCTTCTTCAGCAAATGCATTGTTAATAACTGTATCAACTGGTAAAATTAATTTATCTCCAGCTTTTTCAATTAAATCTTTCGCAACTTGAACTCTATCTTCTTCTAATAAAGAAGTTCCAACAGTCTTACCTTGTGCTTTAGCGAATGTATATGACATACCTCCACCAACAATAACTTTATCAGCAATCTTTAATAAGTTTTCAATAACTAAGATCTTATCAGAAACTTTAGCACCACCTAAAATCGCAACCATTGGTCTTTCTGGATTACTTACAGCTTTTCCAATATAAGCAATTTCTTTTTCAACTAAGAAACCAGCTGCTGAAGGTAAATGTGCAGGGATTCCAGCTGTAGAAGCATGTGCTCTATGTACTGAACCAAATGCATCTTCTACAAATACATCCCCTAAAGATGCCCAATATGCACCTAATTCAGGATCATTTTTACTTTCACCTTTTTCATAACGAGTATTTTGTACTAAAATAACTTGTCCATTATCTGCAGCTTTAACGGCTTCTTCTAATTCTGGTCCTTTAGTGCAATCTACAAATTTTACGTCTACTCCTAATAATTCTGAAAGTCTAGGAGCAACAACTGCTAAATTATTTTTAGCTTTGTCTTCTTCAGTTTTTACTTTTCCTAAATGTGAGAATAATACAACTGCTTTAGGTTTTTGTTCTAATAAATATTTTAATGTAGGTAAAGCAGCGACAATACGATTGTCATTTGTAATTTCTCCTGTTTCTTTGTCTCTTGGTACGTTGAAGTCAACACGAACTAATACTGTTTTTCCAGTGACTTCAATATCTCTAATTGTTTTTTTATCCATTTTCAACTCTCCTCCATAGAGAAATTATAACATTCTCAAACACACTTTTCAATTAATTTCATATTATAATAATAAGGAGAATGTGTTATGAACAATAGTATTTTTGTCGATATAAATCAAATCCAAGAAATCATGAATAAAAATGAAATAATTATAGATTTAAGAGATTCAATTGAGTATGATCAACTTCATATTAAAGGCTCTATCAATATCCCCTATGAAGAATTTTATAATCATAAATCAACATTAAAAAAAGACCAACCAATCTATCTTATTTGTTATTCTGGAAACAAATCTAAAAGTCTTGCCTTAGAATTAAGAAATGAAGGCTATGAAGCTTATTCTTTCCAAGGTGGTTTTTACACTCTTACTCATCAAATCAATAACTCCTATTACTAAATAATAACTATTTAAAAAAAGTATCTAGACTTCGTAAAAAGTCAAGATACTTTTCACTTCATTAAGCTTCTTACTAGCGTACGCTGTAATGAAATTTTATACATCCTCTTTATGATTAAAATGACTATCAATGATTTTCTGTATTTTATCTATACTTTTCTTCAATGATTCTATATCATCATGACTATCATTTGTATCTAATTGAGATTGTTGTAATCCTTCCCATGCAGAAGAAGCAGATAAAATATCTCCTACAACATTAAACCAAGCACCAATAGCTCCTTGTTCATTAACATTTAATTCTTCAATAAGTAAATAACTGACTGCAACAGCACTTGTAGTAAATGTTAGAGGATGGATATTTGAATAATTCATAGTCAATCACCTAACTTAGTATATTCAAAACAAAGAATCATGTGAATAACGTTATGATTTTTTTATTTCATGATAGTAGCCATAATTTAATATAATTATAGATATCACCATAAATATAGATAAACATACATTTTCTTTTGTCCTTAAAGTTGATGACTCTTCTTGATGATAAACACTCATAAAAATATCATAGTTCTTTTCTTGATTATCTACAAAGCATTTCCCTTGATACTGATCTAGTACATATCTTTTTCTATAAAATACTTGTAAACTATTATCTTGAGATAATGAATTGATTTTGACATAATATTTTTGTCTATGTTTTGGTTTTATATTTTTAAAATGAAATGTTATTGTATTGCCTGTACACTGTGATGAATCAAAATTCTGATGAACTAATACAGTATTATTTTCATCCAATATAGATAATGTATGCCCTGAAGACTTCTCTATTTCTTCTACTCTTAAAGATAAATGATTAAATTCCTTTGAACTATAGAACTCTTGTATAACTTCTCCTTCATTTATCATAATTGGTTCTAAGAATGCACTTGTAGCACTTTTGATAATATAATTCTTATGTTCTATCTTTTCACTTAATGTCAGAAACATATTTAAAGATAGAACAATTGTAAACATTATACTCATCAAAGGTATTGTTCTTAACATTGAAAAAGATCTTATATGCTTAGATACATAACCAACAGACAAACTCACTCCATTTTGAGAAAGCATAAACATAATAAGTAAAAATGGTGCAGAATATATTCCCTTTGCTTCCCATAATATATAAAAGACAATTCCACCTATCAAAGAAACAACCATAAAAAAGTATTTTTGATCAATATATCCCTTTAATAAATGACATATTTCTATAAATATAAAGAATAAAGTAACAATACGAAAGGCTACAGCATAAGCATAAAGTAATCCTTGATTATCACCTACAATAAAAGAATATAAACGATTATAATCTTCTGCTTGAGAAAATCTCACATCTATTCTAGAAAAACCATCAGACCATGTTGTAATCATCTTTTTTCCATATAATTCTATTGTACCAAAAAATCCTAAATCTTTATAATGTTCAATTGTTTTATTGATAGTTGCTTTTGTTTTTGCTTCTTTGGTATCAAACGATAAAGTATATTGTACATCCTTAGGATCATTTAAACCTTCTCCATGAGAACTCATCATTAACCAATGAGTAATGGGGAAGTTTTGATTAGATATAGAACCAAAATATTTATTATTTAATTGACTTATCAAGTTATATGAAAATATAATAGATATCACTATAGATATCATAATTCTTAAATATTTTTTATAATTTCTATGCTTTATAAGGAGAATGATTGCACTTATAAACATTGCAATAAAAGGAATAAGAGCAGTGGGTCTAATAAAATACCCTACAATAACAACGATTCCTTCAAGTATACTTAATAATATTTCTATTTTATAATTATCTGTTTTATATAGACATATTCCTAAATAAATAATCAACATTGACAAAGGAATACTAAATGTACAAGTATAAACCCAAAAAGTTATTCCATAATAAATAGGATTTAATGCAGAAAAAACTAATACCTTTGTAGCAGTCTTTATATTGAACATTTTCTTTGTAATCAACCAAGTTAGTAGTATTCCTATAAGCATACATATGACATTAATGATATAAAATGGTAAATATACATTTTTTATCCCAAAGAAATGAATAATAACAAATATATATTTAAAAACAATTGTCATCAAATAGTTATTAGAATACGCACCAAAATAATATCCATATAAATCTTGAGAAGTTACAGTTAAATGATTGTTTTGTGAAAGATGGGCTGCTTGATCTAACATAGCATATGAATCAGTTATTGGTAATATTTGTAAGTTGTAAAGTAAGAAAACAAAAACAAGTGTTACGAATATAAATAATATAATGCTTGTTATATATAATTGTTTTTTACTCATAGAATTGATTTTTTTAAACACGTATAAAATCAATCCAATAAGTAAAAAAAGAAGAAAACAAACAAATAAGATATTTAAGACTATATTTTCTTTTCCCAATGAAAACCCTTGAATAAAAGAAAATGAACCTAGAAAAATAACACCAAATAAAAACAACCCAAATATAAGAACGATTTTCTGAAAATGATTGATAAACTTCTCTAACATCTTTTTCCTCCCATCATTGATTAAAGACCAAAAATTTACTAATAAAATAATTCCCCATAATCACAATAACTTGAGTAAAAAGTTTTGAAATCATAGGCTGAATTCCTAATATATTATGAAGAAGAAAAACACCTCCTACTTCTATAATCATTGTAGAAACTCTCGCTCCACAAAATTTAGACATTTCAATAAAGATATTTCTTAAACCTTCTTCTTTTGAATGAAATACATAAATTCTATTTGTAATATAAGCAAAAAGAATAGATAGTGATACAGAAATAATATTACTTACTGTTACATCTATTTTTAATATTTTATATAATAATGTATATGACAAAAGATTAACTAAAGTTGTGAGAATTCCTACAACAATATAACTTATAACTTCTTTATTTATTCTTTTCATACATGACCTCTATTATTCTTACTTTGATATGTACGATCACTTATAATATATCGTGGTCTTGCTTTCACTTCCATATATATTTTACCAATATATTCACCAATTATTCCCATACCTACTAATTCAATACCACCTACAAGAAAAACAATTGTCGTTATATATATCCATTGAATCATTTTCCCTTGAGTAAAATAAGTCACCAATAAAGATAATGCTCCTAAAATACTTAAAATAACAATAATAATTCCTAAAGTCATAACCATTCTTATCGGTTTTACAGATAAACTCGTAATACCATCAAAAGCTAAGGCAAGCATCTTCTTTAAAGGATAATGACTTTCTCCTGCAATCCTTTCATGTCTTTCATAATAAACACTTGTACTTTTAAAACCAACAAGTGGAAACATTCCCCTTAAAAATAAGTTCACTTCTTTAAAACTAGAAAATTCTTCTAACACTTGACTAGAAACAAGGCGATAATCAGCATGATTATAAACAACATCTGCTCCCATCCAATTAAGAAACTTATAAAATCCTTGGGCAGTCAATCTTTTAAAGAAAGTATCTGTATCTCTTTTACTTCTTACACCATAAACAATCTCTGCCCCATTTAAATATTCTTTAATCATCTCATCCATAGCATTGATATCATCTTGTCCATCACAATCAATAGAGATAGTGATATCACACTTTTCTTTTGCTTCCATTAATCCAGCTAAAACTGCATTCTGATGTCCTCTATTTCTACTTTGACATATCCCTATATAATGATCATCTTTTAATGATAATTCTTGTATGATATCCCATGTTTTATCTTTTGAACCATCATTCACAAACATAATTCTACTTTTATTATCAATAAGTTCCTTTTCTATTAGACTTTTTATTTTATCTAAAAACATTTGACATGTAATAGGAAGAACTTCCTCCTCATTATAACAAGGTATAACAATATATAAGATTGGTTTCATAAAACGACCTCCTTATAAACAATTAAAATCTAATAATACGTTCTTTAAACAAAGTCCTTTATAATAATAGCGCTGTAGTATGGAATTACTGTGAAAATTATATGAAGTTGTTGTGTATGTTTATAAGTTAGCACAATTATTTTAAAAGAATACTTCTAAATATCTTATAAAATTATTAAAAAGTATGGATTAAATCAAAGTAAAGAGTAATATCTTATTAATTATTTTTTATATCATTAATTTCTTTAATCAATATTTAAAGTTTTATTATTACTCTATAAAAAAATGAAGAATCCAATCTTTGTTATCCTTCAGTATATTTTACTATCATACTTTTACTCATCAACTATTTCAATATTGTAAACTCTTTTTCCATTTTTGGATTTCTCATTATCTAAACAATCCCTTAAAGATTTTCTTTTATCCTTCAATTGGCTTGATTCTTTTGTTCGCTTTAATTTTGTTTCTTGAGGGATAATGAAGACGTTATTAGTAAAAGAATTTAAACTTCTATCATCAAGAGATTTATACATATTAGCTAATTGTTTAAACATTTCTGTTGACACTACTCCTACACCTCCTATTTTCATCATACCATGATTACTTTTTTATTTAATATATAATTTATTCTTAAAATTTAACCATTTTATTATAAAAATCCAATGAATAAAATGATTAATCAGTGTATAATATATAAAGAGAATATAATGAAAGGTGGGATAGTATGAATTTAAATGATTTACAACAATATGCTTATCATATTATTGAAAACAATAGAGCAGAATGTGATTATATTGAGTATAAAAAATCACATTTACAAGAAGACAAGATTTTAAAAACAATATGTGCTTATGCTAATAATTATATGAATCGGGATTATGGTTTTTTATTTATTGGAATTGAAGAAGTAAATGATATGCAAAATAACATAAAAGCGATTCCTTTAAGACCAATTAGTGGATTAGAAGAGGGTCAACTAGAGGCTATTGAAAACAAAATTAAATCTTTATTTAAGTATATTCAACCTACCCCTGTATGTCATTTTATTTCTAATCAAATTGATAATAAATGGTATTTAGTTATTATTGTCGAACCAAGCATGAAATTAACTGAAGTCACAGAAAAAGGTGCTCGTGCAACTAACCTACATAAAGGTGGCCGTTATATCCGTGTTAACAGAGATTCTGTACTACCTACTCCTAGACAAGAGTTTGAATTATTAAGAAAATTCGCAGGTTATTCTTTTTGTGATGATTTCCATGATACTGCTACGCTTGATGATTTAAATTATGAATATATGAAAGAATATCTTGTTAAAACTCAAGCGGCTCAAGATTTAAGAAAACTACCAAAAGAAGAGATGGCAAAAGCCCTAAAACTTGTTGGTGATGAAGAATTTAATAAAGATAGAGTTAAAAATTTTGCATTATTAATGTTCGCAGACAGACCAGAAGATTATATTCCAGGAGCTCATGTTGAAATTATTACAGAGAGCAAAGACGGAACTTCTAGAATGAGTTCTGAAAAGTTTGATGGACCAATTTGGATTCAGGCACAACAAGTAAGAAATTATTTCAAAGATAGAATAGAACGATCATATACGATTAGAGAGAGTGGAAATATTTATCATCGTATTGTCAAAAACTGGCCTGATACAGCATGGAATGAATTTTCTACTAATATGATTCTTCATAAAAATTATGATAATCCTAATTATGCAGGAATTTATATATACCCTGATCGTATTTCATTTACAAATCACAATAGACCGTTACCTCCTTTATCAATTCAAGATTTAAATGAAAAAACAAGTTTTGATATTAGATCATATTTAAATCCCCAAATAAAGGATATGTTTTATGCTTTACATTTAATTGAATCCTATGGTTCAGGTATTAGAAGAGCTAAAAATGCTTTAATAGATAATGGTAATGAATTGCCTCAATTTTTCCCTAATAACGAACATGATGACTATACTCAAGTTATTATGTATATTAATCAAGAATATAAAGAATATGAAGATCAAGATGATAAACCAATTCATACTAATATCATTAAACTACCAAAAAATCAAAAAATTGTTTATGAAACTATTTTTAATAATCCGGGGCTTAGAATTCCTTCAATTAGTAAATTATGTGGATTAAAGGAACGTAGTGTAGAAAATGCAATTAGAAAATTAAAAAAACAAAATTTAGTAGAATATATAGGTACAAAAAAAGACGGAGGATATTATGTCAATTAAAAGTACGGATTAAAGTACGGATTAAAGTACGGATTAAAATATGGTATTAAACAATATTATATTTCTCTCAATTAAAAGCCTTATCCTCCATTTAAATATTTTTCAAATATTAATTATAAAACAGAGATGATTTAATATCCATCTCTGTATTTATTTACCTTAAATTTCTATTTTACTTTAACACTCTTTAATTTACTATAAGTTCCATAGTACTTTTTCTTACCTACAGTTTTATAAGCTCTCACTTTTACATAATAATTCTTTTTACTCTTTAACTTCTTAATCACCTTAGAAGCTGTTTTATAACTAACTGTGATATATTTAAATCCTTTACTTTTACTTGTTGAATAGGCTATTTGATATCCACTTGCTCCTGCGACTTTCTTATATTTGACTGTTAATTGTTTCTTTCCAGGTTTCACACTACTGATAGTGACTTTCTTTGGTACAATATAAAAATACTTTTTAACAGTTCCTGTATAATAATTCTTACCTTTAATGATAATTGTTGCTTTCCCTGTTTTTACATTATTCTTATATTGTACTGTATAATCTTTATCTTTCTTTAATGTTATTCCAGCATCTTTTACTACAACTTTTGGCTTAACAGCTTTAGATGTATAACTAGAAGTAGTAGGTAAAGTAATTTTCATTCCCTTATTAGCTATATTTCTTTTAGCTTTAAATGTACTTCCAACTTTAAATTTTGCTAAAATACCCTTAATATTTGAATATTCATTAACTTCTTTATTTACAAGCTTTAAAGCATCATAATAACCTTCATATTTTTTATTTACAATATCAAAAGTCATCACAAACTCTGAAGTTTCTAAATACACTTTTTTAGGAATTATATTTCCTTTTTTATCAATTGTATATTTACATATATTCCATTGCCAATAATCAGTTTTTTTACCACTAATACTAAATGATGATTTAGAAAGATTTATATAATTGCTTCCATCAAAATAAATTCCTTCTTTAATTCCATCACTATAATCATTTGGTTCAAAAAAAATATTTTTATTTGTTTTAAATTCTATATTTCCTAAATTATCACCATATTCATTAATTCCATTATCTAAATAAATTAGTATCCATGCACTATTATGGCACCTATAATTTTCATCACCAGAATAATGTTTATTTTTTATAGTATACTGACTATTACCAGCCTTTAATAATTTTACAGGAATCTTTGTTTCTTTATCTTTTAAATAATAACCAGCCTGTCCTTTTATCCAATATCCTTCATTTTCTTTTGAGCAACCTTGACCAACTCTTAGTCCTATTTTTATCTTACTACTATCTAGTACCCTATTCTTACTATCGACACATTTATCAAACCTAAAATACAAATAAGAATTATCTTTTAACTTAGATAAATCATATGTAAAATTGTAATCACTTATGGTATAAGGCTTATATGTTTTTCCATCTGTACTTATAGAAAAATAAATCTTATAACTTTCTTCTTCGTCATATGTATCAGAATATAGATTTGTATTTCCTAATCCTTTATTATCTAAATTACTTTTAGATACGTTTTCTACTCCATTAGCACTAACATTAATTGGCAATAACATTATTATTGTAATCATTAATATCAGATATTTTTTCATTTACTCTTCCTCCCCCTATCATTTTAATTTTCTCTCTTCCATTATACCCCCCCCCCGTACAATTTTGTCAATAACCAAAAATGACATATAAAAAAGTCCTTACAATTAAGTAAGAACTTCTATAAACTATTTATCTACATCTTCTTGATCAAAGACTTCTGATATAGGTGCACCTGGAGCAACCATTGGGAAGACTTTATCATCTTCTTGAATAATACAATCTAAAACGACTGGTCCATTATATTCAAGAGCTTCTTGAATAGCAGGAGCAACTTCTTCTCTCTTTGTTACTCGAATAGCTTTACATCCAAATCCTTCTGCTACTTTTACAAAATCAACTTTATCATTTAATACAGTAGCTGAATAATGTTTATCATAGAATAATGTTTGCCATTGTCTAACCATACCTAATACATGATTATTAATAACAACTTCAATAATAGGAATATTATAACGTGACGCAGTCGCAAGTTCATTAATATTCATTCTAAAACATCCATCTCCTGCAATATTGAAAACTGGTTTTTCAGGTTTTGCATATTTAGCACCCATACTTGCTCCTAAACCATATCCCATTGTTCCAAGTCCACCACTTGAAATAAATTGTCTAGAATGTTTATAGTGATAATATTGAGCAGCCCACATTTGATTTTGACCGACTTCTGTAGTAATGATAGCTTCGCTATCTGTTAATAAATCAATTTGTTCTACAATATAAGGTCCTGTTAAAACATCAGTATCATATGTTAATGGATAACGATCTTTTAATGCTCTAATTTCTTTTAACCATTGAGGATGATTTTGTTGTTTTAATAATAGATTTAATGCACTAAGTACACTTCTTGCATCACCAACAATACCTAAATCTACAAGTACATTCTTATTAATTTCCGCTTCATCTACATCAATATGAATAATCTTTGCATTCTTTGCGAAAGCTTTAGTATTCCCGGTTACACGATCAGAGAAACGGGCACCAACAACAATTAATAAATCACACTTAGAAACACCTAAATTACTTGCTTTTGTTCCATGCATTCCAAGCATTCCACTATAACGTGGACTCGTTCCATCAAATGCTCCTTTTCCCATTAAAGAATCACATACAGGAGCATCAATTCTTTCTACAAACTCTTTTAATTCTCTACTTGCATCAGAAGAAATAGCCCCACCACCAACAAATACAAATGGTCTTTCACTTTCTTCAATCATAGTAATCGCTTTTTTCACTGTTTCAGTTGCATAAGTATATTTATTTTCTGATTCTTCTGGCTTTGCTTTCACATAATCAGTGTATGCAAGTGTTACATCTTTGGTGATATCAACTAAAACTGGTCCTGGTCTTCCACTCTTCGCAATCTGAAATGCTTTTCTAATTGTTGGAGCTAAGTCCTCAATCTTCTTAACAATATAATTATGCTTAGTAATTGGCATAGTTACACCAGTAATATCAATTTCCTGAAAACTATCTTTTCCTAATAGTGGAACAGCTACATTAGCAGTAATTGCGACTATAGGAACAGAATCCATATAAGCAGTCGCAATACCAGTCACAAGATTAGTTGCTCCTGGTCCACTTGTTGCCATACATACTCCTACTTTACCACTTGCTCTTGCATAACCATCAGCTGCATGTGAGGCACCCTGTTCATGAGAAGTCAAAATATGATTAATCTTATCTTGATATTTATATAAGCTATCATATATTTCTAATATCGTTCCACCAGGATAACCAAACACAGTATCAACACCTTGTTCTAATAAACATTCAACAACAATGTCTGATCCCTTCATCTTCATGAATCTTCCTCCTTTAATCCTTTACTTTAAGTACAGCTCCTGTGTTAGCCGATGTAACCATAGAAGCATATTTTTTTAAATATCCTTTAACTTCATTCTTCTTAGGAACAAAATCTTTCTTTCTCTCTTCAAATTCCTTTTCATCAACTAAAACATTAATCGCATGATTAGGAATATCAATATCAATAATATCTCCCTCTTTAACAAAAGCAATTGGTCCACCAACTGCAGCTTCAGGAGAAACATGTCCAATAGAAGCTCCACGAGTAGCTCCTGAGAAACGTCCATCAGTAATTAAAGCCACATCTTTATCTAATCCCATACCAGCAATTTCACTTGTAGGTGATAACATTTCTCTCATTCCAGGACCACCCTTAGGACCCTCATAACGAATAACAACAACATCCCCTTTAACAATCTTACCAGCTCTAATGGCTTCAATAGCTTCTTCTTCACTTTCAAAAACTCTAGCTGGACCTTGATGTTTCATCATTTCTGGTGCAACAGCACTTTGTTTAACAACACAACTATCTGGTGCTAAATTACCTTTTAATACTGCAATACCACCAGTTTTCATATATGGATTTTCTACTGGTCTAATAATATTAGAATCCAAATTAATACATCCTTCAATATTTTCTTTTAATGTTTTTGTTGTACAAGTTAAAACATCTGTATGTAAAACTCCTAATTTATCAAGTTCATTCATAACTGCATAAACTCCACCAGCTTCATTTAAATCTTCCATAAAGGTATCTCCAGCAGGAGCTAAATGACATAAATTAGGTGTCTTTTTACTAATTTCATTAGCAATTTCTAAATCTAAATCCACACCTGCTTCATAAGCGATAGCAGGTAAATGTAACATAGAGTTTGTCGAGCAACCTAATGCCATATCTACAGTAATAGCATTTAAGAACGCATCATTGCTCATAATATCTCTAGGTTTAATGTCTTTTTCAATCAATTTCATAACTTGCATACCCGCATGTTTTGCAAGTCTAATTCTTTCACTATAAACAGCAGGAATTGTACCATTTCCTTTTAATCCCATGCCTAAAACTTCTGTTAAACAGTTCATTGAATTCGCTGTATACATACCAGAACAAGAACCACATGTTGGGCATGCTTTTTCTTCAAACTCTTTTAACTTTTCTTCAGACATTTTACCAGCATTATATTGTCCTACGGCTTCAAATAATGTTGATAAACAAGTTTGTTTTCCATCTAACCTTCTTCCTGCAAGCATTGGTCCACCACTTACAAAAATAGTTGGAATATTAATTCTAGCAGCTGCCATCAATAATCCTGGAACATTCTTATCACAGTTAGGAATCATAACTAATCCATCAAATTGATGAGCATTTGCTAAACACTCTGTACTATCAGCAATCAACTCTCTTGTGACTAACGAATATTTCATTCCAGTATGATTCATAGCAATACCATCACAAACTGCAATAGCAGGAACTTCAATTGGAGTTCCTCCAGCCATATAAATTCCCTTTTTAACTGCTTCTGTTATTTTATCCAAGTTCATATGACCTGGTACAATTTCATTATATGAATTAACAACACCAATCAATGGTCTTTCTAATTCTTCTTCAGTTAAACCTAAAGCATTAAATAAAGATCTATGGGGTGCTCTTTCAATTCCTTTTTTTGCATTATCACTTCTCATAAATGACCTCCTATAAATTTTCTACAATTAAATCTCCCATTCTAGAGCAAGACACTTCCTCTTTTCCTTTGGACATAATATCAATTGTACGATAACCTTTTTCCAAAACTTTTTCAATAGCTTTTTCAATATTATCTGCTTCTTTATCCATATCAAAAGAATAGCGAAGCATCATAGCAGCAGATAATATTGTTGCAATTGGATTCGCAACATTCTTTCCAGCAATATCTGGAGCACTACCATGACTTGGTTCATACATTCCAAGTTTATCTTCTCTTAAAGATGCACTTGATAACATACCAATTGACCCAGTCACCATACTTGCTTCATCAGATAAAATATCTCCAAACATATTTTCAGTTAAAATAACATCAAATTGTTTAGGATCTTTGACTAATTGCATTGCACAATTATCAACTAACATATGTTCTAATGTGACCTCTGGATAATCTTGAGATACTTCATTTACAACCTTTCTCCATAAACGTGAAGAATCTAAAACATTAGCTTTATCAACACTAGTGACTTTCTTATTTCTTTTCATTGCTATATCAAAACCACGTTTTGCAATACGTTTAATTTCATTTTCACTATAAACTAAATTATCATGAGCAACCATTTGTCCATCAATTTCTTTAGTTTCTCTATCACCAAAATATAAACCACCTGTTAATTCTCTAACAATCATCATATCAAAACCACCCTCAGTGATTTCTTCTTTTAAAGGACAAGCTCCCTTTAATTCATTATATAAATACGCTGGTCTTAGATTAGCAAATAAATTTAAAGACTTTCTCATTTTTAATAAACCAGCTTCTGGTCTTAATGAGGGTTCCAATTTATACCAAGGTGATGTTGTTGTATCTCCACCAATAGATCCTAATAAAACAGCATCACTCTTTTTTGCGATTTCAATTGCTTCATCACTTAAAGGAGTTCCACAAACATCAATTGAACAACCACCCATTAAGATATAGTCATAAGAAAATGTATGATTATATTTTTGACTAATAGCATCTAAGACTTTAATTGCTTCATCAACAATCTCAGGTCCAATTCCATCACCTTTTATAACTGCAATATTTTTATTCATAACTATTCTCCTTTTTTAGAATTTACATAATTGACTAATCCATTCACTTCAATCATTTTTTGTAAAAATTCTGGGAATGGTTGTGATTTGTATTCTGTATTCTTAGTAAGATTGTAAATCATACCACTATCAAAATCAACCACGACATGATCACCTTCATCAATACCATCAACTGCTTCTGCACACTCTAAAATAGGAAATCCAATATTAATAGAATTACGATAAAAAATTCTAGCGAAAGATTTTGCGATAACACAACTTACACCCGCAGTTTTTAATGCAAGTGGAGCATGTTCTCTAGAAGAACCACATCCAAAGTTTTTACTTGCGACCATGATATCTCCTGGATTTAATCTTTCAACAAATGTTGGATCAATATCCACCATAGCATGACTTGCTAATTCTTTAGCATCAAATGAATTTAAATATCTAGCAGGAATAATAACATCAGTATCAACATTATCTCCATATTTTAAAACTTTACCATTTGCTTTCATTATTTATCTCCTCCTACCTTTTCAGGATTAGCAATATAACCTGCAAGTGCACTTGCTGCTGCAACCTCAGGAGAAGCTAAATAAATCAATGATTCAGTATCTCCCATACGTCCCACAAAGTTACGATTTGATGTCGAAACACATCTCTCACCTTTACACATAACTCCCATGTGTCCACCCATACAGGCACCACAACTTGGAGTATTAAAAGCACAACCTGCTTCAACAAATATTTCAGCTAAACCTTCCTTTATACATTGTAAGAATATCTTTTGAGTTGCAGGTATAACCATGACTCTTACTTCACTAGCAACTTGTTTTCCTTTAAGAATAGCAGCCGCTTTTCTTAAATCACTCATTCTTCCGTTTGTACATGATCCAATAACAACTTGATCAATGTAGATTTTATCCATTGATTCAATTTCATCAATTGTATGAGCATTTCCTGGTAAATGTGGGAATGCAACTGTTGGTCTTACTTTTGATAGATCTATTTCTATCACTTCATCATATACAGCATCTTCATCTGCTTGATAAACTTTATATTCTTTTGTAGAATGTTCGTTAATATATTCAATTGTTTGTTCATCCACAGGGAAAATACCATTCTTTGCTCCTGCTTCTATTGCCATATTACAAATTGTAAAACGATCATCCATTGTTAAATATTGAATACCATCACCAACAAATTCCATTGATTTATATAATGCTCCATCAACACCAATTTGTCCAATAATATGTAAAATAATATCTTTTCCACTTACATAAGCATTAGGTTTATTCTTTAATACAAACTTTATTGCACTAGGTACTTTAAACCATAATTCCCCAGTTGCCATACCAGTCGCAATATCAGTTGTTCCTACACCTGTTCCAAAAGCTCCTAACGCTCCATAAGAACATGTATGAGAATCAGCTCCAATAATACATTCGCCAGCAGTTACAATTCCTCTTTCTGGTAAAATTGCATGTTCAACTCCACATTTTCCTTGTACCATATGATGAGTTAAACCTTGTTCTCTTGAAAAATCTTGAATTGCTCTTGAATTTTGAGCAGATTTAATATCTTTATTTGGTGTAAAATGATCAGGTACCAAAACGACCTTATCTTTATCAAACACCTTATCTGCCATTTGTTTAAAAATTGGTAAAGCCATAGGCCCAGTAATATCATTTGCCATTACAACATCTAGTTTTGCTTCAATTAACTGTCCTGCTTCTACATAATCTAATCCTGCATGATCAGCTAATATTTTTTGCGTCATTGTCATTGCCATTGTTATATCCCCCTTTATTCCTTTATACGCTTTTATAAATCAACAGTATTGACTTATAGAAACGCACAAAGTGCGTTCCTTTTAGTTATTAATTAATTTGTCTTCATCAGACCAGCTATATAAACTTCTAATTTCTTTTCCTACTTGTTCTACTTGATGTTCAGCAGCTAATTTTCTCATAGCTTTGAAATGAGCTTGACCACCAGCTTCAGACATATCTAATAAGAAATCTTTTGCGAAAGTTCCATCTTGAATATCTGTTAAGATTTTCTTCATAGCTTTCTTAGTATCTTCAGTAATAATCTTTGGTCCAGTAATATAATCACCATATTCAGCAGTATTAGAAATTGAATATCTCATACCTGCAAAACCTGATTGATAAATTAAATCAACAATTAATTTCATTTCATGAACACACTCAAAGTATGCATTCTTTGGATCATATCCAGCTTCCACTAATGTTTCAAAACCAGCTTGCATTAAAGCACATACTCCACCACAAAGAACTGCTTGTTCACCAAATAAATCTGTTTCAGTTTCAGTTCTAAATGTAGTTTCTAAGATACCAGCTCTTGCTCCCCCGATAGCTAAACCATAAGCTAAAGCTTTATCTAATGCTTTTCCAGTAGCATCTTGTTCTACTGCAACTAAGCAAGGAGTTCCTTTTCCAACTTGATATTCACTTCTTACTGTATGCCCAGGAGCTTTAGGTGCAATCATAGTTACATCAACATTTTTTGGTGGAACGATTTGATTGAAATGAATATTGAAACCATGAGCAAACATTAACATATTTCCTTCTTCTAGGTTTGGTTCAATTGATTCTTTATATAATTTTGCTTGTAACTCATCATTAATTAAAATCATTACAATATCAGCCATTTTTGTAGCTTCTGCTGAAGTATAAACTTTAAACCCTTGTTCTTCAGCTCTAGCCCAAGACTTAGATCCTTCATATAATCCAATTACAACATTAACACCTGATTCTTTTAAGTTCAATGCATGAGCATGTCCTTGAGAACCATACCCAATAATCGCAACTGTTTTACCATCTAATAAAGATAAATTACAATCTGATTCATAATAAATTTTTGACATTTTCTCTTACCCTCCTAATGATTGTCATTTTTTTTATTCAAACTATTAAGACCTCTTGAAATACCAGCTAATCCAGTACGTACAATCTCAATAATATTGAAACCATCTAACATTGATAAAAGTCCATTGACTTTTGGTTCATCTCCTGTTACTTCAATAACTACTGAAGTTGGAGAAACATCTATAATCTTTGCTCTAAAAATATCTACAATAGAAACAAGATCTGCTCTTTGAGAAGCATCAGCTTCAACTTTGATCAAAACAAGTTCACGATAAACTGAAGCATTATTAGGTAAAGCCTCCACTGCTATAACATCTTCTAATTTTTTTAATTGTTTAGTAATCTGTTCTAATACAAGCTCATCTCCATGAGCAACCGCTGTTATTCTAGAGATATCTTCAACTTCTGTTGTTCCAACAGTTAAGCTATCAATATTATACCCTCTTCTAGAGAACAAACCACTAACTCGATTTAAAACACCAGAATAATTCGCAACTAAAATTGATATTACAATTCTATCCATTTTTCCACCTCTATTTCTTTAGTCTTTTATGGATTCTATTCATTGCAGAAATAATAGCTTTTATTGTTGCATTAGTAATATTCGCATGAATACCTACACCATATTCTTGAATAGGACTTCCTTTGACCCTTAATTGAACGTAAGCTGCAGCTTTAGAAGAAGAACCTGATGTTAAAGCATGTTCACTATAATCTAATAAATGTGTATATACAAAATCATTTGTATTAAAAGCATTTTTCACTGCATCAATTGGTCCATTACCATAGCCAACAATTGTTTTGATTTCTCCATGATCTTCAATTGTTAATTCTACTTTACGATCATATTCATTAGTGCCATCATCACTTAAATCAATCAAACGTTGTTTAATAAATTTAAATGGTTCTTCATTATCAATATATTCTTTATTAAATGTATCAAAAATACGTTCTGGTGAAACTTCACCTTCACTTTCACTAATATTTTGTATACATTTCGCAAAATTTGCTTGTAAAGCTTTTGGTAAATGATATCCAAATACTGTTTCCATAACAAAGGCTACTCCACCTTTACCTGATTGAGAATTAATTCTTACAATTGGTTCATATTGTCTATTTAAATCAGCAGGATCAATTGGTAAATAAGGAACTTCCCAAATACCAGTATTTCTTGTTTTAAATGCATGCATTCCCTTATTAATAGCATCTTGGTGACTGCCAGAGAAAGCAGTAAATACTAATTGACCAGCGTATGGATGACGTGGTGGTACTTCCATTTTTGTACATTTTTCATAAATATGTTTAACATCATTGATATGCGATAATTCTAACTTTGGATCCACACCATGAGTATATAAGTTTAATGCAAGTGTAACAACATCTACATTTCCTGTTCTTTCTCCATTTCCAAATAAAGTACCTTCTACTCTATCAGCCCCTGCAAGCATTCCTAATTCACAAGTTGCAACTCCACAACCTCTATCATTATGTGGATGTAATGATACAATAACTCTATCTCTATCTTTAAAGTTTTTACACATCCATTCAATTTGATCAGCATACACATTTGGTGTATCCATTTCTACTGTTGAAGGCAAGTTAATAATAACTGGTTCTTCTTTGGTAGCTCCCCACTCATCTAGTACAGCTTCACATACATCTAATGCATAATCCATTTCTGTACCAGTGAAACTTTCAGGTGAATATTCAAGAATAACTTTACCATCAAATTCAGCAGATAATTCTTTAACTAATTTCACTCCATCAACTGCAATTTGTTTAATTTCATCTTTATCTTTATTAAATACAACATCTCTTTGTAATACTGATGTTGAATTATAAACATGAACAATTGCTTTATTTAATCCTTTTAATGATTCAAAAGTTCTTCTAATCAAATGTTCTCTAGCTTGAGTTAATACCTGAACAGTAACATCATCTGGAATAAGATGTTCATCAATAAGAATTCTCAAGAAATCATATTCAATTTGTGAAGAAGAAGGAAAACCAACTTCTATTTCTTTAAAACCTAAATCAACTAACAACTGAAACATTTCTACTTTTTCTTCTATTTTCATTGGTGTAATCAATGCTTGATTTCCATCTCTTAAATCAACTGAACACCAAATTGGAGCTTTATCAAGCACTTTATCAGGCCAAGTTCTATCTTTTAATGTAACTGTTTCAAATCTTTTATACTTTTTATAATTCATTTTTATTCTCCTTTCCAACCTAATAAAAAAACTCTCATCCCACTATGCAAAAACATAGTAGAGGACGAGAGTCAAAAACTTCGTGGTTCCACCTCATATTTATTATTACCTCACAGTAATAACCTTATCGAGTACGCTTATTATAAAGTTCATACTCTAGCAGGATAACGGTTGCAAGTTCCGTAGCAGCTTACTATCATTTCAGTGCTCCACTCAAGGACGAGTTCGAATACCTCTCTATGATTCTTTACACCACCCAGAATCTCTCTATATTAGATAAAATAATCTACTATTTCCTATCAAAGTATTTCATATAGGGTTGTTGATTAATATAATAAACCTAAACCTAAAATAAGTCAACACTAATACATAAAATTTATAAAATTATCTCTCATATTATTTTGTATATTCCAATAAATACATAATAAATAATCATAAAAAAACTAAATTTTATATTATTTAAGGCTTTTATCTAATGCAAATAAAGCAGCCTTTCGAGCATGTATTTGTGTTGTATCAAAAACAGGAATATCACAATCATTTTGATCAATAAGCAATCCAATTTCTGTACACCCTAACACAACTCCCTGAGCACCTTTTTTCTTTAATTTATTTATAATTCTTATATATTCCTTCTTAGAATGTTCTAATATTTTTCCTAAACATAACTCATCATAAATAATATTATTAATTATCTCTATATCTTCATCTTCAGGTATAACAACATCTATCCCCATTTCAATTAATTTTGATTTATAAAAATCTTGTAACATTGTATATTTTGTTCCTAACAAAGCAATCCTATCAATATGATTTTCTTTTAATTTTTCGGCGGTAGCTTTAGCTATATGTAATATAGGAATATGAATTTTCGCTTGCATAAATGGTACTACCCTATGCATAGTATTTGTACATATAACAATAAAATCTGCTCCTGCATTTTCTAAATTCATAGCTATCCCTGATAAAATATGAGCACTCCTATCCCAATCACCAGCAGCTTGACATTTCTCTATTTCATCAAAGTCAACACTATATAATAAAACTTTTGCGGAGTGCAATCCACCTAATTCTTCTTTAATAACTTCATTTATCATTTGATAATATGCCATTGTACTTTCCCAACTCATACCACCAATTAATCCTATTGTTTTCATATTAACCTCACATTCCTTTCTGCCTGCGGCTTCAAGGCACACATAGTCAT
>CAJTTM010000010.1 GCA_910579135.1 uncultured Erysipelotrichales bacterium
ACTTCATCAAAAACATTTTAATTATTTCACCTGTCTACTTGACAGGGGCGGTTCAATTGAGCTTTGTCTTTTTACTATAAACTTATTATTTCTATATCTTTTAAATCTTCATAAGAATCATGATCATCTTTATCTTTTACACATATATCAATATGATATTCCTTACAAATATCCTTTCTATGTTTATAACTTTCCTCTTCAATAACTAAATCCACAAATCTTAAAGATTCAATAAAACTCTTACGAGTTTTATCATCAATATCACATTGTTCTTGATGTTTTATAACAACAATCAAATAATCTCCCAAACTCTTTGCTTTCTTTAAAAATTGTAAACAAGAATAATCCATAACATCAAAAGTATTAAAAGCAATCACTCTCTTTGTCTCTTTCTCACTAGAATTTTCATACATCAACTCTAAAATAGAAAAAGGCATCTCAGATTTACTTTCTCTTTCATACAATTTTCTTACTGCATATTCAGGCTTAGTATTAAATTTTATAGTATCATAAACAGCTTTAATAATTGGTAATTCAACATTATATTTAATACTTAATGCATAAGCTGCATCCAAAGCATTAATCCCTTCTACAACCATACCAACCTTATCAATAGCTTCTTTAACACTATATCCTTTTCCAATATATATTCCACATTGATTATTTCTACTATGCAAACTTGTACACGTAACAACTAAATCACCAATACCAGCTAAACCATAAAAAGTATGAATAGGACATCCCATTGCAACTCCTAAACGTGAAATCTCATGTATTCCTCTAGTCACTAAAGCAGCGGTCGCATTATCTCCATACCCCAATCCATGAGCAATCCCTGCTGATAAAGCAATGATATTTTTTAAAGCACCACATAACTCAACACCTTTAATATCATTATTTGTATAAACTCTCATAAAAGAACTGGTAAAGATTTCCTGTACTCTTTTAGCAATCATATAATCTGCTGAAGCACTCACAATAGTTGAAGGAAGTCCTATTGAAACCTCTTCTGCATGCGTAGGTCCAGATAAAGCAACAATATGACCATAATCAAATTCTATAAATTGTTGTATTTCTTCATATATAATTTCTGACATTGTTAATAATCGTTCTGGTTCAATACCTTTTGCGACATCTACAATAATTTGATCTTTATTTAAAAACTGCGCAACTTGTCTTATTGTATCTCTAACATAAATAGATGGAACTGCCATCACAATGACTTCAAAACCAACAACAGCCATTGATAAATCTTTTGTTAGTTCTATCTCATCTAATATCTTAGTATCTTTAAGCTTTGGATGTTTTCTATATTTCTCTATAAAATCAATCTCATCTTCAATTGCTGAGTAAACAGTGACATCATGGTGAGATAAACATAACATATTCGCAAGAGCTATACCCCAAGTTCCTGCTCCAATAATTGAAACTTTTGACATTCCCATAACCTCCTTAAAACAGTATATCATAAAATATAAATGCACTAAAGGAAAAAGAATTGTCTTCTCTATTCCTTATTGTTCATCCCAATCCATAAACTCACTAAATAATTCTACAACTCTAATTAACCAATCTGAAAGAGTTGGTAAAAGCAAAGCGATACATCCCTTAACATATTTAAATTTAGCTTTAGGAAATAATCTATTCACTAATTCAAATAGTTGATCACCTTTTATCTTATTAGAAAAATCATTTGATAAAACAACTTCTAAACCATCTCCTGTATCCTTTACACTTTCAAAGAATGGTAATACACACATGATCTCATATTTTCTTTTTAAAACAATATTCCTTACTTCCCTAGGTAAAGTCCCATATAAATCTTTCAATTCTTCTTCTAAAATTGCAATCTCACCTAAATGTTTCGCCTTATAAATACGTTGATATAAATTTAATTTTTCAATATCACTTTCTACATAATTTTCAGGAATATAACCATCTACCTGAACATTTTGAATAGGAACTTCTTGACGATCAGATACATCTTTCCCCATCTTTTCATCAATTGCTTCTTGTAGAATCTTCATATACATATCAAAACCAACAGTATCAATAAATCCTGCTTGTTCTCCCCCAAGTATATCTCCACTTCCTCTAATACTTAAATCTCTCATTGCTATTTTATAACCACTTCCAAGTTGAGCAAACTCTTTGATTGCTTTTAATCTTTTTGCAGCATCCTCATTTAACGATTTATTCTTTTGATACAATAAATAAGCATAGGCAACTCTTTCACTTCGTCCAACCCTACCTTTAATTTGGTAAAGTTGAGCAAGTCCAAAACGATCAGCATCTTCTATTAGAATTGTATTCGCATTAGGAATATCAATACCAGTTTCAATAATTGTTGTACAAACAAGAACATCATATTCTTTATTCACAAATGAATTCATGACATTTTCTAATTGTTCTTTTTTCATTTGACCATGTCCAATACCAATTTTTGCATGAGGTACAAGATGAGCAATCATATTCGCAACACTTTCAATATTTTCTGTTTTATTATATAAATAGAAAACTTGTCCATTTCGTGCTAATTCTCTTTCAATAACTTGTTTAATAAGAGCATTATTTTTTTCTACAACATAGGTTTGTACTGGTAATCTATTTAATGGAGGTGTTTCTATTTGAGATAGTCCTCTAATTCCCATTAAAGACATTTGTAATGTTCTAGGAATTGGTGTTGCAGTAAGCGTTAAAACATCAATTGTTTTACGATATTCTTTAATTTTTTCCTTTTGTCTTACTCCAAAACGTTGTTCTTCATCAATACATAATAATCCTAAATCTTTAAAATCTATATCTTTTGATAAGATTCTATGAGTTCCAACTAATATATCAATGCTACCTTCTTTGATTCCTTTTAAAATACGTTTTTTCTCTACTGTAGAAGTAAAACGATTCATTAAAGCAATTTCAACTGGAAAGTTTTTAAAACGTTCTATCATTGTATGATAATGTTGAGAAGAAAGGATTGTCGTTGGACATAGAAAAGCAACTTGTTTATTTGATAAAATCGCTTTAAAAGCAGCCCTTAAAGCAACTTCTGTCTTTCCAAAACCAACATCTCCACATAAAAGACGATCCATTGGACGAGGTAATTCCATATCTTTTTTAATTTCTATCACAGCTTCTTTTTGATCAGGAGTCAATTCATAACCAAAATCTTCTTCAAACTCTATTTGTGTTTCACTATCTGCCATAAATGCAAATCCTGGTTGTTTCATTCTTGCACTATACAATGCAATTAAATCATCCGCAAGTCCATCTACCTTTTGTCTAACTCTTTGTTTTTCTTTTTGCCATTTTGTACTTCCAAGTGAATGTAACTGTGGTTTCTTTCCTTCTTTAGAAGCATATTTCCTAACCAATCTAAAATTTTCTACTGGTATATATAAAGTATCATTTCCTTTATAAGCAATATATAAATAATCCTTATGAACTCCTTTCACCTCTAAAGTCTTAATACCTAAATACTGCCCTATTCCATTAATATCATGAACAACATAATCTCCTATATTCAATTCATTATAATCTTTAATAATCTTCGCATCTTTATATTTTACATAACCCTTTTTAGATTGAACACCATTAAATAATTCAGTTTCACTATAAAAGATTGTTTTCTCTTCAACAAACTCAATACCTTTTTTTAATTCTCCTAAATAAATATTTACACCATTAAAACTTTCATCAGTAGAAGTTACAAGATAATAAGGAATATGATTATTTTCCATTAAATTTGTCATAACTTTAATTTGATGTTGATTAGATAAACACATAAATACCTTATGCATAATTAAATCATCTTTAATTTGTTTTATAAAAGTTTCTTCTTTTTGCATTGGTATATTAACTTCTCTTGTTTGAAAATAAATTTGTTTATCATGAGTTGAAAAAGAAAGAAAATCTATATTGATCTTTTTTAATAAATGACGTGGATCATCATATAAAGATAGTCCTTTTAACATCTTTCCTATTCCTTGAAGCTCATGAAAATAAAAGAAATTTTCTTCTACATATCTATTATATTGATTGAATATTCCTTCTTGACTTCCAGTTATAATCATTGGATTATTTAAATAATCTAATAAAGTATATGTTTTAGAAAACAATCCTAAATATTGATACATATGAGGTGTTAATTCATATTCTTTTAATGCTAATTTATCTAATTCAATATTTTCAGATAATTCTATCTCTATTTCTTCATTTATACTCTCTTCATATAATTCATCTATCTTACATAAAACATCATTAACTTCACTTTCATCATATAACAAATCACTCGCAGGTAAGATTTCTACTATATCAATCTTTTCTTTTCCTCTTTGGGTTCTTGTATCAAAAAAACGTATACTCTCTATTTCATCATCAAAGAATTCTATACGTATAGGTTCTTCATATTGAATAGAGAAAACATCTATAACCCCTCCTCTTTTAGCAAAATAGAAAGGTTGATCTACTCTTTGATTAGGTAAATATCCTGCTTTGATAAGTTTCTTTCTTAATTCTATTGGATTTATGATCATACCAACACGAAGTTCAATAATATTATCTTTAAATAAAGATGGTGAAGGTAAATATCTAATAAGAGAATGCATATGACATATCACAACACATGGTTCTTCTTTTGAAATATGATACAATGTATTAACACGTTCTCCTAATAATTCAAATGAATAAGCTAAAGCCTCTATACGTAATGATTCATCGCAAGGAAAATAAACAACTTGAGAATGTAATAAAGGTTTTAATGACTGATATAAAAGTTGTGCCTGATATTGACTTTCTTTGACAACAACGATTATTTCTGGATTCAAAATAAATCTAACAGCAATTAAATAAGCTTCATCATATTCATTATTAGTAATAATCTCTGCTTTTTTATTCATCATAGCATTTATTGCTTGATTATCTTTCATAACAGAAAGCATTTTCCTCATTTTTCATTCCTCCTTTTAAAACCAAAAAAGACCTAGAAAACTAGGCTTTCTTATTAAATTTGTTCATTGCTTTATTAAAATCTTTATCTAAATAAGTCATCACTGCTTGACAAGCATTTTCAATACCTTTTTGAATATCCCCCTGCTCATTATTCATAAACTTACCCAAAACATAATCAGCAGTAGGAATCAAAGGATTCCTATCAATTCCAACACGTATTCTTTTAAAATTCTGTGTTTTCACATGACTAATAATACTCTTTATTCCATTATGACCCCCGGCACTCCCACTTTCTCTAAGTCTAAGCTTACCTACAGGCATATCTAAATCATCATAAATCACTAACAAATCTTCAACCTTTATCTTAAAAAAGTTCATTAATGCACTTACAGATTCACCAGATAAATTCATAAACGTCATTGGTTTCAATAAGATAACATCTTCACTTTTATATTTGAATTTCACATATTCTCCTTTAAATTTAGAAGTAGATATCTGAACATTAAACTCATCCGCAAGTTTATCCATAACCATAAAGCCTGTATTATGACGTGTTTTTTCATATTCTTTTCCAGGATTTCCAAGTCCAACAATAAGTTTCATAAACCCTCCTATTTCACAAGAATCACTAAACTTATACCTGTTACTTTAATCTTATTATCAACAATCTCTTCATTGTCCATATGATAAAACAATTGATAATCTTCTAAAACATCAAATTCAAAAGTTTCTTTAGAAGGATTAAAATAAATGATAAATTCACTATATTCTCCTTGTATTTGTTTTAATGTATATTTAATAATACGATGTTCTAAATTTTCTAATTTTACATTTTCACGAATTATATCATAATTATTATATCTAAAACAAGGATTATTTTTTCTTAATTGAACTAACATTTTAAAATATTCAACAGCATCATTTCTTCTATCTCTTAAAGACCAATCTAATGCATTAATCGTATCTCCTGCATTATAAGTGTTTGTCTGCCCTCTTTTTGAACGATAGAATTCTTGTCCACTATGGATAAAAGGAACACCTTGTGATAACATAACAGCCGCTAACATAAGTCTTGTACGCTTTCTTAAATCCTCTTTTTCTTCATCATAATTTGATATCTTTAATTTATCATATGTTGTTGCATTATCATGACATTCTACATAATTAATTGTTTGTTCTATATTATTAAACATATAAGTATTACAAATCACATTAATCATTTCATTTGTTTTATAAGTATCTCCAGAAAAATATCCTTTATTTTCCATTTGATTCGTCCCACGACAAATATTTCTAAACACATCATTAAAGAAACCTATAGTAGGAACCTTTGCATTATTTTGAATCGTTGTTCTTTCATTTTCATCTAAAGCCGTTCCCATGTTCCATCCTTCTCCATAGACAATAAATGATGGATCTATAGCTTTTGCTTGTTTATCAATAAGTTTCATTGTTTCTATATCAATAATACCCATTAAATCAAAACGAAAACCATCACAACCATAGAATGTTTGCCATCTTTTACACATATCCAAAATATATTTACGACACATCTTTGCTTTCGTATTTAAATCATTACCACACCATGAACCATTTGATAATGTTCCATCATTATTTCTTCTAAAGAAATAATGTGGTACTGTTTTTTCTAAGGCATTTTGATTCACATCATGCATATGATTAAAAACAACATCTAAGACCACTCTTATTCCTCTTGAATGTAACGATTCTATCATTTGTTGTGCTTCTCTTATTCTTAAATACCCATCATCAGGATCACTAACATAACTTCCTTCAGTGACATTATATTGTACAGGATCGTATCCCCAATTATATAAAATATGAGGGTTCGCTTCATCAACTGTCGCAAAATCGTTAATTGGCATCAATTGAACATGAGTTATACCTATTTCACTTAAATAATCTAATCCCGTTGTATGTCCAATATCAGTTGTTGTCCCTTCCTCACTAAACGCTAAAAAGCGTCCTCTATTTTTCATTCTTCCTGCTTTATGCATAGAAAAATCTCTTACACTTGTTTCATAAATAATTGCATCTGTCTTTGATACTAAAGGTGGTAAATCATAAGATTTCATCTTTAATTTTTCTTTATCAACAACAATACATGTTCTTCCATTTGAAGATGTAGCATAGGCATATGGATCCATTGCGATATCATAGTTACCTGCAAATTTCACTAAATAGAAATAATGCATACCTTCAAAATCACCTTTTAATGTGATACTATATACCCCTTTTTCTCCTCTTTTCATAGGATATAAAACTTCTTCACCATGATATATTGTTTTTAAAATAATACCTGTTGATAATGGTGACCATACCTTAAACGTACACTCTTCCTTAGTATAATGACAACCTAAATCATCACCATCATAATAATATAAATCATCAAATTCTTCAACTAAAGATAATCTTGTGAAATCTAAAAAACAAGAAAGTCCATAAGCATCAACAACCCTATAAACCGAACCAATCTCAAATGAAGCATTTAATGTATAAATTCTAAAACCAGCCTCTTCATTATTTGGATTGACATCACCACTTAATAACTCTATTTCATCACTCTTTAAATTCTTTAAATAAAACTTATTACTAATTCCATCATAATAATTCTTTGATAAATAAACCTTTATTTCATCAAATCCTGTTGCATAAGCAACCATACGTACTGCATTTTGTTCCATTATCATCACCTCTTTTTAGCTCTCCTATTATATCATAAGAAAACTAAATAAACTATATCTTTTAATAAAAAACATGATGGCTTATCAGTAAAAAAAGATTAGACTTCAATCTAATCTTTCCTACATACTCTCTCTTAATATTTTAGAAATATCTTTAGAGAATATTTGTTGCACTGATATTAATAATGGCAATATTCTTGTTATGAGTAGATAAATCATGGTTTCTCCTACTATAATCCCCATATTCTTTATAGATATATTCATATCAAAGACAATAAAACTACATATCCCATTAAACAACATAATAATGTCATTATAATCATTATCCTATTTTCATAATAACACAAAGAATAGAAGGCTTGTTTATTTATCCCATTGATTCTTAAATTATTGATTTCTTTCTCTCTTGCTTTATTCTCCATGCTTTGAATGATATAAGCTATCGCTACTCTCTGTCTTTCTCCTCCCGATAAGCTACTTGGCATAGTTTTCTTCTTATCTGTTAGCTTAACCATATCTAACAGCTCATCTATCGTATAATCAATATAGGATTGTTTTAAATAAAACTCTATATTCTTTTCTACACTGATTGTATCTATTAATAAACTATTTTGTATAATAAAAGATATATGTTGATTTCTAAATTCTGATTTTCGTTATATTTTAACTTTTTTCATTATAGTAATATTCATGTTGTTGATTAGATAACATACCCAGAATATATAACAAAGAACTTTTACCTGTACCACTTTCACCATATATTCCTGTTATCTGTCCATCATATGCTTGAAAGTAACCTTTTCTTATACATTCTTTTTTATCAAATGAGATATTGATATTCTTTATTTCTAGCATTTTTTATATTTCCTTTCTTATAACCCAATAAAGAAAAAGGAGAATTTTTTTTCTCCCTATTTCTTAACTAAATTGCTAAGTATGCTGATGATTTTAATGTTCCATTATATTTGAAATTATCAGTTACTTTTGCAGTAAATTGACTAGGTCTTGTAATCGTACCAAACGACACAGTAACTTTACCTACTTGAGTCTTATTCGGTGATACATTACTAAGTCTGTCAGTAGAGTTATTTCTTCTACCATTTAAAACTGCTGTTCCATAATTATTTTTATCTTTCATATAGCCATGCTCATCTTTTACATTAGTATATGTTCCAGCAAATTTTTTCTTTATAGAAATTCATGTATTTTCCCCTCCTTATACAGGATGTATCATTGTCTTTATTAAAGATATAAAATATTTCTTATATAAACATAACATCACATTAACTTGCGACTTAAAAGACCTTTTTAATTAAAAGTGCTCATGAAAATGCTCTTTAATATAAAGAGCATGAGATACTAACGCAATCAAAACATTTATTTAACCTTTCTTATTGGGAATTGATGAGATAACTCTTTAAAAGCATCTTTCATTTGACACAATTCTTTTTTATTCATCTTCTCTACAATATTGATTTCTCCCCATTCTTCTTTTCTATAATAATCAAACTGTACAATTAACCAATTCGCATCAAATTCATTCCTTTCTCTAATGGAAATTCATATCCAACAATAGATAATTCTAATC
Organism: uncultured Erysipelotrichales bacterium; assembly: GCA_910579135.1. Taxonomy (GTDB): domain Bacteria; phylum Bacillota_I; class Bacilli_A; order Erysipelotrichales; family Coprobacillaceae; genus MGBC113645. The sequence goes on from CAJTTM010000010.1 coordinate 9,241, forward strand.
GTTTATTATTTTCATTAAAAATCACTACCATTATTATTCTCCCTGCTAGCTCTCATTAATATATCCATAATCTTCTATTTATATTGTAAATGAAATATTCATCTTTCATAAATGATTTGTTTAAATCTGTATTTTCTAATTATTTAAGGATAGTTTAACTATACTTTCTATATGATTTGTGTGAGGAAACATATCATACAAATAAATATCTTTAAAATCATATCCTAATCGTTTAAATTCTTTTAAATCTCTTACTTGAGTATGAGGATCACAAGAAACATAGATGACTTTCTTAGGTTTCATTATCCTTAAAGATTGTATAAACTCCTTTGTACTTCCACTTCTAGGAGGATCCATAATAATACAATCAACTTTCATATCTTTATTCTCACTCATAAATGCAGTCGCATCTTGATTTATAAAACGAATATTATTTAATTTATTCATTTTTGCATTATTAATAGCATCTTTATAGGCTTGATGATTAAATTCAACTCCTATAACTTTATAAGCATATTTTGATACAATCATACCAATTGTTCCAATACCACAATAAGTATCTAAGACAACATCTTTGTCTTTGATTTCCAGTAACTCAATAACTTTAGAATAGAGTTTCTCACATTGTTCATGATTAATTTGGTAAAAAGATTGAGAAGAGATCTTAAAAGTTAAGTCACATAATTCATCTACAATAAATCCTTTTCCATAAATAATCTTTTCGTCTTTCGATAAAACAATACTTGTTTTTCTTTTATTTATATTTAAAACAATAGATTTTACACTTGGACATCTCTTAGTAAGTTCATTACAAAAATTCTTAGAACCTTTAAACATTGAATCTGTTACAACTAATGTCACTAATGTTTGATTTGTCATCACTGTTCTTCTTATTAACACATACTTTAAAAAACCTTTATTTCTTTTTTCATCATAGATAGATACTCTATATCTTTTCAATATAAGAGATAGTTGATTTAATATATAATTTGTTTCATCATCATGTAATAAACAAGATTGAATAGGAACAATACGATGACTCTTTTCTTCATATAATCCATATTCATAAGATTGATTAAATGCAACAATCACTTTATTTCTATATTGATATGGATATTTCATCCCTACAATTTCATGAACTTTGACTTGAAATGGTTTATATAAGTTTTTATATTTATTATATTTTAATTTTAATTGTTCATTGTAATCTTTATTTATATATTGACAACTACCACATTTCTTTTCTATTAAACACTTCATAATGACTCCTTTTTTTATTCCTACTAACAGTATACATAATTAAAAAGAGTTTGAAAATAAGGATTGTAAGATTTTCGTAAGAATTTTATCATGATTTTAAAAGATATTTTATAAATAATCTTGTATAATAGATATGAGGTGAAAACAAAATGAATGAAAAAATACTCGTTGTTGATGATGAAAAAGAAATTGCTGATTTATTAGAATTCTATCTACAAAATGAAGGTTTTATTGTCACCAAAAAATATAATGGTCAAGATGCTTTTAATGAAATTAAAAAGCAATCATTTGATCTTGCATTATTAGATATTATGCTACCTGATATTAATGGTTATGCTCTTACAAAAACAATTAGAGAAAAATACTTTTATCCTGTTATCTTTTTAACTGCCAAAGTAGAAGATATTGATAAAATTATGGGACTTACAATAGGAGCAGATGATTATATTACAAAACCCTTTAATCCTTTAGAAGTAATAGCAAGAGTCAAAACACAAGTAAGAAGATATAAACAGTACAATAAAAGTGAAATCAAAGAAATAAATAGATATGATATTAGAGGTTTAACAATTAATAAGGATAATCATAAATGTACTCTTTTTTCTAAGAATATTGATTTAACACCAATAGAGTTTTCTATTTTATGGTGTTTATGTTCAAAACAAGGAAATGTTGTTTCTAGTGAAGAACTATTTGAAGCAGTCTGGAAAGAAAAATATATAGATAATAACAATACAGTTATGGCACATATTGCAAGACTTAGAGAAAAATTAAAGGAGCCATCTAAGAATCCAAAATTTATTAAAACGGTATGGGGAGTAGGTTATACCATTGAATAAGAAACTAAAAAGAAATACTATCATTAAAACGATTATTGAATGCTTAGCCTATAGTACTAGTCTTCTTCTTCTCACTTATTTATGTTATCTATATTGTAAAAATAAAGTTTGGTATCCTGAAGATAATCTATATTATTTCTTAATTGCAATCCAGCAATTTATTATTCCTATTTTGATTTTTCTTATTATTGTTGGTTCTTTAGCCATTATCTTTTATCATTTTAATAAAACATTCAATTATATAGATGCTATTTTACAAGCTTATGATGAAATTGATAAAAATGATAATCAGTTGATTCAAATAGAATATGATGAATTAAAAGAACATGAAACTAAGATCAATCAAGTGAAACTTAATCTTTCTAATAATAAAAAAGCCGCTAAAGAAGCAGAGCAAAGAAAAAACGATCTAATTGTTTATTTAGCCCATGATTTAAAAACACCTCTTACATCTATTATTGGATATATGACTTTATTAAAAGATGAGCCTCAAATAAGTGAAAGCATGAGAGAGCATTATCTTTCTGTTGTATTAGATAAATCTTTAAGATTAGAAGATTTAATTAATGAATTCTTTGAAATCACGAGATTTAATCTGACTCATCAAGAGTTAGAATATTCAACAGTTAATCTCACTAGATTATTAGAACAATTAATCTTTGAATTCCAACCAATGTTTAATCAAAAGAATATAACATGTGAATGTCAAATTCCTAAAGATTTAATGTTAAAATGTGATCCTAATAAAATGCAAAGAGTTTTTGATAATTTACTTAGAAATGCTGTAAATTATTCATTTCATAATAGTACTATTCATATTGATGTTAAACAAGATGACAAGATACATATGACTTTTTTAAATCAAGGAAATACAATCCCAAAAGAAAAATTAGGACGTTTATTTGAACAATTCTATCGACTTGATACATCAAGAACAACTTCTACTGGTGGTGCTGGTTTAGGGCTAGCGATTGCTAAAGAAATCATAGAACAACATCAAGGAACAATTGAAGCAGAAAGTTATGATGAGAAAGTTATTTTTCATATTACCTTACCTTTATAAAATTGTAAGAATTTTATAATTATTTCTTAAAAAATTCTTTCTTTACATCTTTTATAATAAAGATGTAAAGATTTTTTTAAGGAGTGAAGATTTATGAAAAATAAAAGATTTCTTATTCTTGTTTTAGTTGTGTTTATTGCCTTTATTGGATTTGAGCATATTCAACACACTTACAGTTTAGAACTTTATATGAAATCACAAGATAATAAACAACTAGAATATATTTATCAACACCATCAACAATATCCAGAAGAACTCATTAATCTAGCAATAAAAAATGAAGAAACTATTGATTTTGTAAAAAATTATATTAACTATAAAGAGAATCCAACCATTCCTACAAATATAGGTGAATTAAGTCATGAAGTCCCTCTTTTATTACAATGGGATCAAAGATGGGGTTATCTTGCTTATGGTAATAATTGTATTGCTTTAACAGGATGTGGTCCAACTTGTTTATCTATGGTCATAAGTTATTTGACTCAAGATAATACTATTACCCCTTATACAATAGCTTCTTATTCATTAAAACATCATTATTATTTACAAGGTGTAGGAACAAAATGGGAATTAATGACAAAGGCAGCAAGTCATTTTGGTGTGAATGCTAGACAGTTATCCTTATCTAAAGAAAATATGATTCAAGAATTAAATCTTCATCACCCTCTTATTGCTTCTGTTAGAAAAGGTGATTTTACCGATAAAGGTCATTTTATAGTTATTAGTCAATATAAAAATGGACAATTTAAAGTTAATGATCCTAATAGTATTTCTAAAAGCAATCAACTATATGATTATGAAAGATTAGAAGAACAAATCAATAATATATGGGTTTATTCTTTATAAGCAAACTATCAGGTTTGCTTTTTTTATTGAAATTTACTATTTATAGATTTATAATATTTTTTGAAGTTAGTTTATGTTAACGAATAGAGGTGAAAAAATGAAATTATCTAGAAATGACGTATGTTGGTGTGGCAGTCAAAAGAAATATAAAAAATGTCATTTAGAACTTGATAATAAATTAAGTGCATTAAGAAGAGTTGGTTATAAAATACCTCCTCATAGTATGATTAAAAATGAAGAACAAATTAAAGGAATTAGAGAAGCAGCAATTATCAATAATGGTTTATTAGATGAAATAGAAAAACAAATATGTGCTGGTATGAGTACCGAAGATATTGATAATATCACAACAAAATATCTTAAAGAACATGATGCTTCTTCTGCTGATTATCAATATCAAGGTTATCCAAAGAGTATCTGTACTTCGGTTAATGATGAAATATGTCATGGTATCCCTTCTAAGAAAGTGATTTTAAAAGAAGGTGATATTATCAATGTTGATGCAACGACTTGTTATCATGGATATTATGCTGATGCATCAAGAATGTTTATGATTGGTAATGTAAGTGATGAGGCAAAACGCTTAGTAGAAGCAACAAAAGAGTGCTTGATTAAAGGTATAGAAAGTATCAAACCTTTTCAAAGTACAATTGGTGACATCGGTAAAGCTATTGAAGAATATGCAACAAGTCAAGGTTATAGTGTTGTAAGGGAATTCTGTGGACATGGTGTTGGACTTGCAATGCATGAAGATCCTTATATCTATCATTATCATACTCATACTCCTACTTGTGTTCTTGTTCCTGGTATGGTTATTACAGTCGAACCCATGATTAATCAAGGAAAACGATTCCTTCATATTGGTAAAAATGGATGGACTGCTTATACTAATGATGGGTTACTTTCTGCACAATGGGAACATACTCTATTAATCACTGAAGATGGAGTTGAAATTATATCTCAATAATTTTGAAAAACACAATAGCTAACTATTGTGCTTTTTATTTGATGAACATTTCTTGAATATATCTTTTTTATCTATATCTAAAAGGTTAAGTATTAAATCTTCTCGTTCTTCTTCATTATTATTATTGATTTTCTCAATAATATCCTTCGATAACAACCAGTTTATGCATCCTATAAATAAAAATACTATCTTTTATTACCTTTATTTTTTAATAGCATAATCTACAATTTTTCCTATTGCATAACCTTCTTTATATCCCATCTCTTTTAATCATTCACATATCTCACACATTACCATTTTTCTTTTCTCCTTTATAAAATGAATATATTTTTTTAATCATTCATTAAAACTATTCAATGTATCATATTTTGTATAAAAAACCACTTAAATCATTGCTAATTGTTCTATAGTTAAACCTGTAAATTTTTGTATATCCTCATTACTAAATCTTTCATCCTTTTTCATCTCTATTGCAATTTTAAATTTCTCTTCTATCTTCCCCTCAGCTTTCCCATTGGTAAAACCTCTTTTTTCACCAATGATTTCTCCTTCAATCCTTCCCATTTCTTTTAATTGATCACATATCTCACACATTTCTATCACACCTTTCCTTTCTTCTTTATAATATTTGACCCATTTTTTTAAGACTTCACTATACATCTCATTTGGATCAATACAATGAAAATCATGGATTAATCTTCCTAGTACTGTATCTTCATCCTGATAATCTCCATTCACATATATCATCTCTTGTCCTATATCTACTTCTTCTTTTGTTTCTTTATTCGTAAGTTTAAGATGATATATTGGTAATCCCTTCTTAAAATAGTCTCCTTCACACATAAAAACGATATAACTTTCTGGAACTTCTTCATATTCTGAACTTTTCTTTATTTCTTGTGTATCTATAAGACTAAGATTCAATCTTCCTCTTTTTGGTGTCGCTCCTTTTTCTTTTCTCTGTATTTCTACATTGATTCTCATCTTTTCACTTTTGACATAAATATCAAACTGAGCTTCTCTTCCTTTGATATTGCTCATATAATGCTCAACATGATGTTCATCAATATGTAGATGTCTTCCTAGTATGATATCAATCATTTCATTAACACATTCCCTATGACCAAAGACAACTTTGATCATAGGAGAATGAAATAAAGTCATAGACTTAATAAGGGATAAAACATCTTGATTTTTAGCTTTCATTTATTTGACCTCCTATTATTCTATACTAATAAAAAGAGGCTTTTTCTTTTTTTAAATGTATAATTTCATAATATGAAAATATAGACTTCTATAAATCTATTATAAGAGTATAAAACAGAATTGTCATTGGACATTGTGTCCAAAGAAAAACTAATAAATAACTCTAGATTACTTATTAGCTTATTATAATTGATAATTAAAAACAGAACATTGTAATGTTTGGTTAGCAGTATAAGAATCAATAACCTCTATTTCCTTTCCACCCATTACTTTATAAAACAAACAAGAAGGATTTTCTTTTAAACATTCTATTATCATTTCTTTATATCCTTGGTGTTTTAATAATTTCTTCCCTTCTTCAATTAAAGATCGACCAAGACCTTGACCTTGATATTCTTTTAATACATATAAAGATTGTATTTCTCCAAAATCTTTATATTTTTCATTTCTACATTTCACACATGTCATAACTCCTACTACCTTATTATCAACTACTGCAACAGTATATTTCATAGGATTATCTTTAATATCTTTTTCTCTTTTCTTTATATCTTTTTTAGTATTTGTAAGTTGATTTAAAAAAGAATCATTAATAATTCCTTTATATGTATTTTTCCATGTCAATACATAAACTTCATTGATTTGATGAGCATCTTCTATCTTAGCCTTTCGTATTTCCATTTTTACACTTCCCTATTTTATAGTATAACATAAATTCAATCATATTTATAGAAATTAATTTAAAGGAAGATTATAATATTAAAAGGAGGTTAATATGAATATTGAAGATATAAAATTACAATTAGACCAATTATATGATCAAGGACAAAGTCAAAAAGCATATGAGTTATTATTAAATCAATTAAATATTGCAATGAATCATCAAGATGATGATACTGTTTTATTTTTACTTAATGAATTGATTGGTTATTATAGAGTCACTACACAATTTGAATTAGGTAATCAAGTATCACTTCAAGCTATTAGAATATTAGAAAATCATCAACTTTCTAAATCAATCATTGCAGCAACTACTTTTTTAAATATCGCAACACTTTATAGATCACAAGGAAATTATCATCAATCTTTACAATACTATCATCAATGTGAAAAAATCTATCAATTGTTATTGGATAGAAATGATATGAGATTTGCAGCTTTTTATAATAATTTTAGTTTACTTTATCAAGAAACAGGTGATAAAGAAAAAGCATTAGATTATGAACTTAAAGCTTTACAAGTTATTCAAAAAGGTCATGATAATGAATTTGAAGAAGCTGTTACATATTCTAATCTTTCACAAATATATTTTTCTTTAGATAAGAAAGAAGAAGGGAAAAATTATTTAGATAAAGCAATTCTATTATTTTATAAAAATAATATTTGTGATCATCATTATTTTTCTGCATTAAATGCTTTGGCTCAATATCATTATATGAATCATGAATATGATAAATCTATTGAATTATATGATGAAATATTAGATCAATTTGAAAGAACATATGGAAAAACAAAAGATTATGATATTGTTTTAAAAAACAAAGAAAATGTCTTAAAACAAATACACAACCAACATATAAAGGGGTTAGAATTATGTAAAAGATATTATGAAACTTATGGAAAAAAGATGATTGATGAAAAGTTTAGTGAATATAAACAATATATGGCAATTGGATTATTTGGAATGGGTTCTGATTGTTTAGGATATGATGATGATATTTCTATGGATCATGATTTTGGACCAGGTTTTTGTATTATTATTCCTGATAATATCTATCAAAAAATTGGTAAAGAACTGCAAAGAGAATATGATAATTTACCTCATCAATTTATGAATATACAACGAATCCAATCAAATCACGGACAAAATAGAGTTGGTGTTTTTTCAATAAATCAAATGTTTGGACAATTTCTTCAATTTATCCCTCATACTTTACAAGAATGGTTATATAGTGATGAAAATGGTTTATTAGCTTGTACTAATGGAGAAATTTTTGATGATCATTATGGAAAAGTGACTCAAATAAGAGAAACTTTAAAATATTATCCTGAAGATATTAGAATCAAAAAAATTGTTCGTGCTATTTCAAAAATGGCACAATCAGGTCAATATAATTATAGTCGATGTATGCAAAGAGGTGATATTGTTGCAGCTGTACTTGCTTTAAATGAATTTATTGATCAAACACTTTCTTGTATTTATTTATTAAATAAAAAATATAAACCATATTATAAATGGGCATTTAAAGGATTAGATGATTGTATAGTCCTAAATGATTTAAAAGAACTTATTAAAGAATTAACTGAATTACCTCATCAATATTCAGCATGGGATAATAATCATCTATTAGTTAATATCAACGATAAAAAAGTCATATTGATTGAAAAAATATGTCAAAGAATCATAACAGAACTTCATCATCAAAATTTAAGTGATAGCACCGATGACTTTTTAGAAAATCACACACTCATTATTATGAATAAAATCAAAGATAAAGATATAAGATTAAAACATATAATGGAGGGATAATTTATCCCTCCATAGCTTTTTGTTCTATTTAATCAGCAGCTTGTTTTGCTCCTAAACATTGATGAAAATCTTGAGAGATACAAATAGCATTTGTTTGGTATTTTGATTGATTCAATATCTTCTCAACAGCATTTTTTATTTCTATGACACTGTTATTCTTTAAATAAATGCCTGCTTCTAATTCTTCTACTCGTTTCGCAACCACATTTTGTTCAGGGGTTTGTGGAAATAAGACAAGTGGTACTCCATAATATAAAGCTTCGTTAACACTATTCATTCCACAATGAGTAATAAAAACATCACAACATTGCAACACTTCCATTTGATTAACAAATCTTTCTACTTTAATATGATTTGAAAAAGGTTTTAAATCTTCTATATTCAAATAATTCCCAATAGAAATAATGACATCATAATTCGTATTTTCAAATGCTTCTATGCAATGATTATAAAAAGATAAAAATTGATTATTAACAGTCCCTAAAGAAATATAGATTGTCTTTTGTTTTGATCTTTCAACTTGATAATCTAATTTTCTTATTAAAGGTCCTACAAATTCATATTTATCACTAAAAGTGTCACTATAAGGTTGAAACATTTTAGAAGTGTAAACAATGGTATCAGTATGATTATCATTAGAAATAATAGAAAGAATATTATCTATAGGATATCCTTTATCTACCAATTTTTTTAATATCTTATTTGCTTTTCTAGTAGAAAACATTAATGAAATCATTTCTTTAAAAGTGTATTTTAACATCTTTGAACTATATTGATTAAATGCAAAAGTTGTTGTTGAACAAATATAGGGAATATTTAATTTTAAAGCAATCAGTTTTCCCCATAGAGCCATAGAATCAGAAACAATACAATCAGGATGATATTCTTTCATATCAGCGAATATCATCCCATCTAATGCTAGTGTTGTATTCACCAATACATTCGTTGATAAAACAATATCTTTTCCCACTCTCGTAATTTCATCCTTACTCAATTGACTTTGAAAATCACATTGATCACATGATACAAATTGTGCTCCTGCCATTTCAATACTCTTTTTCATCATATCATAGGAATAATATCTCACATCATGCCCTCGACTTACTAATTCACTGACAACCTGTAAAGTAGGATTTGTATGTCCATAGGCAGGAATATTAAAAAATACAACCTTCACATTATTCATCCTTTCCTAAAACAATATCTTTTATTTCATCAACTTTCATAATTGCAAGTCCTTTATGAATATCCCCCAAAATTAATAGTTGATCCCCAAAATGAATTTGAAATACTTTCCTTGCTTTAGAAGGAATAACAATTTGTCCTCTATCTCCTACCTTTACAATTCCAAATATATATTTTCCATTTCTTTCTTCATCCAATAATTCATCATCTTCTAATAATAAACTATCTACTGACACATTATATAATACTGCTAACTTTTTACATTTTAAGATATCTGGTAATGTTTCTTCACTTTCCCATTTTGATATCGTTTGTCTAGAAACACCACATTTTTCTGCTACATCTTCTAAAGTCATTTTGTTTTCTTTTCTTAACTCTTTAAGCTTTTTACCAAGCATACTTTTCACATCCTTATTTCTTATTATAGGGTAATCATGTATTTATGCAACCAATTAATGTTAACTAAAAATGTAACAATTATTAACATAAAAAGCATCCTTAATAAGGATACTTAATGTTCTTTTTTTATATTCTCTATAATCTTATTAAGAATAGAGTTTAATTGTTCTTTTTCTTCTTTCGTTAATATATCAAGCATATCTTTTTCTTTCGTATAAGTTTTTAAATACTCCTTTCCATTTAATGTTAATTGAAGAATCAATTTTCTTTTATCATCTTTAGCCCTATACTTTTTTAATAAACCTTTTCTTTCTAGTTTAGAAAGAATTTCACTAAGCGAACCAGCTTGAACAGATAAAAGATTTTGTAAATCTCTTTGAGATAGAGATCCATGCTCATTAATAATTTCTAAGATTTTCTCTTGACTTCTCTTTCTTCCAGTCTTATGCATTAACATACGACCACACTTCATTAACTTACTATTTAAATCATTATTATGAATAAACATAGGTCCTCTATTATTCTTTAAACCAAAATATTCTCTTCCTGCTCCACATTGAACTTTAGAAATATGGCAACGATGAGAACATAAAGAACACACTTGTTTCATCGCTGTTTCTCCTTAATATCGAATTCTTTTAATTGCTTGCTGATCATTAACATGGTAATGATAAAAGAAATTATATCAGCAAGTGGCACAGAAAAGAAAATACCATTTAATCCAAATATTATTGATAGTATTAAAATGAGTGGAATTAAAACTAAACATTGTCTTAACAAATTTAAAAAGCTTGATTGTTTGACTTGTCCAATAGCTTGAAAAAAATTGGCACACATCATTTGGCATCCTATGATTGGTAAGAAAACAAACCATATCCTTAATGAATAACTTCCCAATTCAATAATCTCCTTTTCTTGATTAAACATAGATATAATGAATGGTGAAAAAAGTTGAATCAATAAAAATCCAACAGTCGCAATAACAGTAGAGCCTATAACTGTATATTTAAGCGTTTCTTTCATACGATCATACTGATGTGCTCCAAAATTATAACTAATAATAGGTTGTTGTCCATGAGTCATTCCTGTTAAAGGCATTAACATAAGTGTTTGTACACTTGTAATAATTCCCACTGTTGACACAGCACTATCTCCACCATATGATGATATCGTTCCATTAATCACAATATTGAGTATACTTGTTGAAAGTTGCATTAGAAAAGCTGGAATACCTGTTTTTAAAATAGAAAAAGTAATACGTTTCTTTAATATTAAATGACTTAATTGACATTGAATGATTCCTCTTTTCCCAAACAAAAATGAAAGTTGCCATATCATACTTAAAAATTGCCCACCAATAGTTGCAAGTGCTGCCCCTTCCATTCCCATATGTAATTGAATAATCAATATGTAATCAAATAATATATTAAAGCCGGCCCCCAACATTTGAGATATCATTGCATTTTTGGCATTACCTTGAGCTCTAGAAAAATTGTTTCCACACATTGATACCCCTTGAAAAGCAGCTCCAAACAAAATAATACTCAAATAGCTTCTAGCATAAGGTAATGTTTTTTGACTTGCACCTAAAATCATTAAAATTTGATCCATAAACAAGTTACCAAATACAGTAAAAGTTAATCCAAATAAAACAGCTATCATCAAAGCATTTCCTTGATAATATTTCGCATCATCTTCATTTTTAGCCCCCAATGCAATTGAAAAGCGCGTTGATCCTCCTACTCCTGCCATTAAACTTAATGCCATTAATATAAGTGTAATTGGATAACTAATCGTAATCCCTGCAAGTCCATATGAACCTAATTGAGGAGCATTCCCAATAAACATTCTATCAACAATATTATAGATAGCATTCACTAACATGCCTATCATTGCAGGAACTGATAATTCCACTAATAAAGGTAATATTTTTCCAGTTCCCATCCTCTCTTTATTCATCACTTCACCCTCTTTTTTTACAATATTAAAACTATTTTTCAAAATTGTCAAGGTACCTAAATATTCTCAATAACAAAAAAAATCCAAAGATTATATCTTTGGATCATTTCATATTTCTAAAAATATCTAATATATCATTTTCTAAATTCTCAGTTAGAATAACCATATGATCTTTAATTTCAACATCAACATCTTTACCATCTTTTTTTAACTTTTTCTCTTTGACTATTCTATTAAAATCTTCTCCATCTTCAAAGCGATAAACCTCAATACTTCCATTATCTCCATCATATCGATATCCCTCTTTAGCTCCAATTTGAGAAACATCAATATTGGTTTTATTCTTATAATTGATGTTCTTGTTTTTTAGATTATCTTCAAATCTCGTATACCAATCATCAATATCATCTTTCGTTTTTTCTGATGATTGATTTATTTCATTTGTATTGGCAGTATCATTGTCTTTTTGAGAACATCCTAATAAAATAAATAAACATAGCATCATTGCAAATATTTTTTTCATTTGATTACCTCCACTTTTATCATGTGTTGATTATCAATAAAATATACAATTTTTTAAGCTTTATAACTTTTATTAATGTATTTTATTGAACATATCATCAATAATAAATAACCAACAGAAGAATATAATAATTGCATCAATCCCTGATTCTCTATAGCGTATATTCCATTCATCAACAATGGATATAAACTTATCGAATCAAATATATGATAATTACCATAAGTTAATAATATAGGCACTAAGAATAATAATACTGCTATAAAGGAAGTCAATATACTATTTCTTGTTTTTAATGCAATCGCATGCGTCACAACAATCATGCAGATAATCGCAAATAATTTTAAAAGCAAACTTATCAAACATCCCATTCCTATAGAAAGATAGAACGGAAGATGTGAAAGTTGTTCAATAGATATAATAGATGCTCCTAAAGAAGAAAATCCATAAGATTGATGAAACAATACTATAATTGGACACATGGTAATAAGCAAAAATAATAGACATACAACAAATGAAATAATATATTTATAATAAATAGTTGTTTTATTTCCTTTCACTGTTATCAAAGTTACTCTTTGTATATTATTTTGATATTCATATGGAAACATCTGAGAACCACAAACAATAACAAAAAGGCATAAAATAATGGTAGGAATCATTGTCCAAGTATTTTGTAAAAATACAGCTTGATACGCATAGGGAACAATAAATTCACATTGAGGATTATCTTTAATTCTTTGATATTGATCGAAAACTTCTAAAAATATATCTTCTCCTTCTAATTCTTGATAAATTGGTTCCAATAATAAATCCGCTTTTTGACTTGTTATTTCTTTATTGTCTTTTCTGTGCATAATCATTTCCTGTTGTTGGTGTAAAGATTTATAATATTGTTCTTGTTGATGAATCCATTTTTCTTTCTCTGGAGTCAGTTTCCCTGCTAATTTTTTCATATATTCCATATAAATCACTTCATTTTGATCTTTATAAAGAGTCATATCATGATACTGATAGAATGACAAACCTGTACATATCAAACACAATATCAAGACCTTTTGAATACAAAATGTCTTATAAAATTCTTGTACTAACAACGAAGATAATACACGATTACGCTTAAAATGAAATGATAATTCAAACGGTGTTATTAACATATTCTTTTTATAGTGATAAGTCAAAATACATGTTACTAGCATTGAAAGAAAACCTATCATCAAAACAACAAACATTATACCTTGTAAAGAAATCGCATGACCTAAAATATTGATATTGCGGTAGATTTGAAATAATGTTTGAATTTGTAAAAAAGAAATAATATTTAAATACTTTAATAAATAGAACGGATTTAATGGTGGTATTAATACATATAATATAAACTCTATTCCTACAACAATAATGATGATAAATAAGGCGAATATCTTATGATTCATTAATATAATAAGCCACATCATTAATAGTCCAACAAAACTAACGGCCATCCATTTCATTAAGAAAAATAAAAACAAAAACTGCCAAACATTGATATTTAAAGGACAATAAATATAACTAGACAAGGATTGAATACTTTTTGATAGGTTCCCTATTCCCATACTCATATTCATATAAAATAATTGTGATGTTATCATTACAATTATCATAATTCCTATAATAAGTACAAAAACAATACTTTTAGATAACATGAGTTTCCATTGTCCGTTTGGAGTTATTTTCATAATTGAAAACAATTTCTTTTCTTTTTCATCGACAATCATTGAGGATGCCAAAACAAACATACTTATCATAATGAGTAAATTTGTCATAGGGAATGAAAGTGCATCATCGATTCCTTTTTCACTTTCATAAAGTAAATCAACATGATATAGATTTTGATAATCATATGCTGTTTTATTTATATTCTTGTGCAAGAAATCATCATTCTTTTGAAAAACTCCTATTTGTGTTATTGTTTTTGCTTTTTCTTGAATTTCTTCAAGATATTTAGGATATTGATGTAAAATATGAAATTCATTATATATTTTTTCTAAAAATGATTCTTCACTTTCTATAGATTGTGTGTAATGGACCTGATGATTTTCTTGATACAATCTTTGATATTTTCTTTCTATATCAGGATTTTCACTCAGTAATAAATCAATTGTATTTTGATTATCCTCAGGGCTCTTTTTAAGTTGTTCGATAGTTTCTATGACTTGAAACGCATGATATTTTTGATACTCATCATAAATATATTGATACCTTTGGTTATTAGGAATTTTATCTAAATGAGATTGTAATTTTGCATAAGCTGATGGTGGAAAAATAGGATTTAATTGTTGATTATATATAAAAGCCCCAATATGAAGTATACAAATGATAATTAAAAAGAAGATAAGATTCTTTTTTTGCAGTACTTTTTGAAACTCATATATAACTTGCAACATATTCATCTTCCTCAAATAATTTTAAGTAAACTTCTTCTAAAGAAGAAACTTGATATTGATTCACCAATTCCTGTACACTTCCACAACTTACTATTTTTCCTTTTTTTAAAAAGATAACCTCATCTGCAATACTTTCCACATCAGAAACAACATGAGTCGCGATTAAAAGAATATGATCTTTTGATAATTTTTCAAAAACATTTCTTAAAGATACCCTTTCTTTAGGATCTAATCCAGCTGTTGGTTCATCAAATAATAAGAGTTGAGGCTGTCCAAGTAATGCTTGAGCAACTAATATTCTTTGTTTCATTCCGCCAGAATATGTTTTACACTTTCTAAAAAGATAGGATTCCATATTCACTAATTTTGCAACTCTAGATACTTCACCTTTAATATTATTTTTAGGTATACCTTTCAACAATGCCATATAAGTTAAAAAACGTAATCCACTCATTTCTTCATATAATCCTTGTTGTTGTGGAGCATATCCTAAAATAGAATAAAATTGATTTTTAAGTTTTTGGATTGGTTGTTGATCCCAATAAACTTCTCCAGATGTCATATTTAATTGATGAGTAATAATATTCATAAGTGTAGACTTTCCTGCACCATTTGGACCAAGTAAAGCATAAATTCCTTTATCTATTCGAAGATGAATATGATCTAAAGCAAGAACATCTTTATATTTTTTTGTAACATCTTTTATTTCTAACATACATTCCTCCTTATTGAATAATAGATACTTTTTTATAGTTTTTCTTGTTGTTAAAAAAGTCATCAATAGAAATCAATCCCTTATATTCTTTTTTGGTTTCATATTGCATTGTTCCAGCCCATGTTTTTTCATAACCACCTTCTCTATCATATAAAACAAAGAATTTATCAGAAGTCATAGAAATGATATTGACTGGTTCCTTAGGAACTCTTGTATATTGTTTCAATTCCTTTATTTTAGGTTTATCAATAGAGGAAATCAATGTTTTTTGAAATTTATCATCTTTCCATTGATTTATCAAAAATCGATGACCATAAATATCTAAAGAATATTCATATCCTTTATCTAAACAAAGAAATTGACTTTTCTTTTTAGTCGTTAAATCAAAACAATAAACATAGTTTTTATCTGTATAATAAATCTTATTTTGATAATAATTACATGGCATAGCTTCCTTTGTTTTCATTACCCTTTTTTGGAGAGTATCTATATTCACAATTTCATATAAAGACTGACTCTCTTCCATAATGCGATCATATCCACTAAAATCCTTTTTATCTAAATATTTTTGTGGATCTTCTTGACAGCAATAACCAGATAAGATAAGCTTTCTTCCTTCTACAGCTGCAATATCCTTTTCAGATAATCCATCATATAAATCCATAACTTTTTTCATTTGACCTGATTCTAAATTAATTTTAAATAATTCCTTTTGTGTTGTCACTTGCATATGAGCATTTTTACCTGTTTCAACACTGTCACTTTTACTGATAGATAAATACATATCATTACCATCAAACGCAATATTTCCAGCTTCAAATTGATAACCTTCTTCTAGTTGACAGAGTTCCTTCCGATTTTGTCCATCTAAATCCATTTGATAAATATGTGGTGAAGACTTCATTGGTGAGGCGAAACCATTACCTGAAAGTTGCATAACTTCACCTGTTAGTTCTAAAAAATAAAGATGATCTTTATAAACAAACAATTCTGATATATTCCCAAAAGGAACATAAGATGTACATGATTCATCTTTATGTTTGCATTCTGGCTTATTACACAAATAAATCTCCTGACCCGTTGAATAATCAGTGTAAAGAAGATGGGTTTCTCCATCATCATTATGAACTAATCGGTAATATCCATCATCATTTCCATCTCCTTCTTCTGATAAATACTTCCATTCCTTTAAAACTAAATTTTCTTTCTGTGTTGTTTTACTGTTTGTTTCTTTTTTATTCTTTATTTCTTGTTTTTGACAAGCAACCAACAAAAAACAACATAATATAAATATAACCTTTCTCATTTTCATCACCCTCATCACTATAACAAATTCCTGTATCTAAATTGTAAATAGCACTCATATGAGTGCTATTCTACAAATATATGAAATCGTTTTGGGGAAGGTAAATATAATATTGAAGTATTAATTCTAATATTTTGTTGTTGATCTATAATTTCATTATAAAAAGATATACGCAATTTTGCTTGATATGATTCATAACCCTCTTGATTATAATTCCAATCATCTATATCATCTAATTCTAAATATTTAATCATATTCCATAGTAACTCTTTTATCTCTTTTTGATTGAAATCTAAATGATGATTTTGAGTTAATGAAATAGATGTTATTTTATGAGTTTTCCCATCCATATTGAAATCAATAAATTTATCATTATCACTATTCAAACGATAAATTTGCTCTAAAAAATATTGTCCAATATTTTCTTTTTTATTTTTTTTAATTGTACCAAAAGTTAATTGATAATCTTTTTTTGTAGATGTTTCTAATATATCATGGGATATTATTTTATTTTGAATAAGTTTTTGTATTTCTTGACTATATATTGTTTGTATTTTTTTCAAATCTTTTTGTTTCTCTTTTGAATATGAATAATATTTTTTAATATTATAACTTTCTTGTACAATTTCGTCATAGTCTTCCATAATATAATCATATTGATATAAATAAGAGATAAGTGGGTGTTTTTTTAATATTTCTTGAGTCTTACCTCCATCTATTTCTCCTACTCTATTATGATTTGTATAATCCTGAATAATAAAAGAAACTATTGGCAAACAAAAACATAGCCCAATAAGTAAAATTCCTATTATTCTCATTTTTATTTTATTCATCCTTAACCTCCAATTCAAAAGATATGATTGTACCTTCATTCAACTTTGATTCAATATTTAAATCAGTTTGATGAAGAGTGCATATACGTTTTACAATCGCTAAGCCTAATCCTGCTCCACCTTGTAAACGCGCTCTAGACTTATCTGCCATATAAAAAGCTTCAGTTACTTTTTTTGTATCTTCTTCACTCATTCCAATACCTTCATCTATAACAGAAAGAAGAATTTTAGAATCATAACATTTTGTTTTCACTTTTATTGTTTGTCCTTTTTGACTTGCTTTGATTGCATTATCAATTAAATTACGAAGAAGTATAAACAGTAAATCATCATGAGATAAAACTTGAATATCTATAGAATCAAAGATAAACCTATACTCATTTGCTTTTGAGTCGTAATATTCTTTGAGTTGAGAAAAAACAGATTGCAAAGAAATAAATTTTAATTCTGCTTGCGAATCCCCCATCGAAAGCAATTCCATTAAAGCATAAGAAAGTCTTTCTAATCGTTTAGCTTCTGTATAAATATACTGAGCAGCTTTTTGTCTTGTTTCTATGTCACAATCACATGTTCTTAATAAATCTGAAAACCCTAGGATTGCTGTCATGGGGGTCTTAATTTCATGAGAAAAACTCCCCATGAATTCTTCTTTTTGAATCACATTCTCTTTTAATTGATGAATTGTTAATTCATTCATTGCAGCCATCTTATCAAAACTTTGTGAAAGCTCACCAATTTCATCTTCACTCTTTATACATGTACGTACACCATATTCTCCTCTTGCTATACGTTGACTGACTTTATTGAGTTTGTGAATTGGTTTTGTTATATATTGAGCAACAAATTTTAAAATAAAAAATGCTAATGAAAACATGAATATGCTTGTGATGAAAAAGCTTTGAAGTTGTCTATCTCTTTCTTCATAACAATAGCTCATATCATAATAAGCTGTTAAATAGAATTTTTCTTTGCCTAGTTGTATATCGGTTGTAATAAACATAAGTTCTTTATTATTAAATGCTTGAAAGTAATATTTTTGGTTATTTTTTTCTGATATAAAGGAATGATAATCTTTATTCATATTAGAAAATATAAATTTATTATTTTGACTTAATGCATAGCCAGTTTGATTTTTTGATAAATGATGGAATAATTCTAGATAATATGTCACCTGCTCAATCATTTCCTGTCTTTTTTTATTGTAATCTTCAGAATATGCCTTTTCTAAAAGATGTGTTTGTAAATTATAGATTTCTAATTCATAAGATGAAATGTTTTGTTGAATCGCACTCTCTAAAAGATGATGATGATTTTGCGATAAAATAAATATTTCACCTATTGAAAAAACAACAACTAAAGTTAAAAGACAAGACCATATCATTTTTTCTACAAATTTCATATATGGTCCTCCAACATATATCCGACTCTAAATATAGTCTTAATTTGATGATTCCAATTTAATTTCTTTCTTAATCTCTGTATATGTAAGTCTAATGTTCTACTTTTATCATTTTCTTCTCCCCATACTTTTTCATAGAGAGTTTCACGATACAGTGCTAAATTCTTATTTTGTACAAGATATAATAAAAGATCATATTCTTTATAAGTAAGTTCTATAACTTTATTATTTTGTTTCACTTGTCTTGCAGATGTATTGATTTCGATATCCAGTATATGAATAACTTCTCTTCCTTTATGATATCTTCTTAAAACACTTTCAACTCTTGCGATTAATTCATCAATAGAAAATGGTTTTACAAGATAATCATCAGCTCCCATATTTAATCCTTTGACACGCTCCTTAATACTTCCTTTTGCAGTTACAAAAATAACTGGTATTCCTAATGGTTCTATATATTCTAATAGTTCATAACCATTGACATAAGGAAGCATAATATCTAATAAAACTAAATCATAATCATTCTCAGAAAGTAAATCTGCACCTTCTTCACCATTACTTGCACAAACACAATGATATCCTACTCTCTCTAAATTCATTTTTATTAAATCTAAAATAGCTTTTTCATCTTCTACAATTAATATATTTGTCATTTTTATCACCATTATTATTATAAGTCATAGTTTTATCCAAATTGTATCATATCTATATTTTATCAAAAAAGAGTCAACTCATAATGAGTTAACCCTTCTGGCAGATTTCTTATTTATAATCAATTTTTTTGATTGTTATATAAGCTCCTATAGCACATAGTGCTAATATAGCATATGGTACAATGATAAATGGATCATTTGTCTTTGCACTATTAACTTTCTTATTTTCTTTTTTATCAACTACTTGTTTGTTATCTAATTTTATTTTATCTCCTAATACATCTTTTTCTATTTCATCATCAGGTATTGCAATCGGTTCTTGAGGTGTTTCTTTATCATCTGGTTGAACAGGTGTTTGTGGTATATTAGGTTCAACTGGTTGATTTGGTTGTTCTATAACAACTTCCTTTAATCCTTTTATAGCATTTTGAAGTTCTAATACTGATGCTTCTACTTCATTTTGAGTTGCTGTTTCTTTATTCAATACAGCTTTAGCATCCTTTAATGCTTTACTAAATACTTCCCATGAATCAGCTGTATATTTTGATTCATCATATTCCTTGACTTCATCATATAAAGTTTTTAATTGAGTCTTATCTGCTAATAATTGTAAACTATTCATTTTATCTTGAACTAAAGATTCCATTTCTGTTATCTTATCTTGTGAAGGATAAGTTTGTAATAATTCTTTTGCTTGAGATAATACATCTTTTAAATCACTTATAGTTGATGATACATAATCTGCTTGATTAATCAATTTTTCTTTTGCTTCATTAACCAAATCATTTAACTTAGAAAAATCTCTTACTTGTACATTAACTTCTACAACTTTACCACTTTCATGAACAACATTATATGTTTCATTATCATTATTTAAAACTTCTTGCCCATTTTGCCATGACCATCCTTCTGGTAATGTGATTGTTGATAAAGTTTCGCCTTTTTTACCTCTTAATTCATATTCAGTTGGGAATTTTCTTTCCTCTACAGTTAAAGTCATTGTACGTCTAGCAAATTTATAGTCTTTAGTACCATCTGGAACATGATTACTCTTATATTCTACATTGCTTGGAATCGCAGAATAATGAATATTATATGTACCAACTGGCAAATTAGCCAAACTATCTATATCATCTTTTCCATGACATAGCAAATCAACACTTGTACATCCTCCAACATTAGTAAACATTGGTTCGTTTTCTACTGAATAATCAACAAAATAACCCTTCGAAGTTGTAACTTCTTTAAGTAAATCAGGAGTATCTCCCTCTATCATTGTTATATTTTTTAAACCATTAAGTTGAGGTGCAGACGCATAATATGCATCAGCAGCTGCTTGTTGTTCATTATTACGAGCATAATATACATAATCAATTAAAAATTCAGTTCCAGCTAAATTTGTACCTGCATCTCCAGGCCAATTTCCACCCATTGCTAAATTCATTTGAATATATTGTGGTCTATTCAATGCTTTTTGTGCAATTCTATTTTTAGCAATACTTGTATCACTATAATCTGCAGTACAAACAATTTGATCATCAACATACCATTCTACTTTATTTTCTGACCAATTAATACCAAAAATATGATAATCGTTATAGAAATCTTCACTAATTGTATAACCTTGTCCAGCAAGTTTTCCATTATCCTCATTTAATCCATCATCTGTATGAATTGTCTGCCAAACAGTTCTATTACCTGCACCACTTTCAGTTCCAGTTAATTCCATAATATCAATTTCACCACAACGAGCCCAGCCATACCCTTGCTTAGAATCAATACGTCCATCTAAAACAAAATCAGCTCCTAATGTCCAAAATGCTGGAAACACACCTTTTCCTTTAGGTAATTTTGCTTTCATTTCAATTCTTCCATATAAAAATTCATATTTACCATGAGTTCTCACACTTCCAGAATCATAAATAACCTGTCTATTTCCTCTTGGATTTTTATATTGATCTTCTAACGCACGATCTGTTGCTTTTAAAACTAATTTTCCATCTCTCATGAAAACATTTTCTTCACTATTTGTATAGTGTTGCTGTTCAACACCACGTATACTTCCAAGTTCATAACCCCATTTAGAATTATCTAACTTTGTATCATTAAAATCATCAGCCCATATAATATTATAATTTTCATCTTTTGGTTCTTCAATATCCTTAGAGACCTCTTTTAATGAAACATTGTCAATATATACTTGTCCATCATAAACACCACCACTATTTGTATCGCTCCATTTAATAAACGCTACTCCAACAGAAGTTTGTGTTTTTGTAGTAAATTCATATTCAAAATCTACCCACTCTAATCCTGTACCTTCTATTTTCTTTTCAATAGCTCCTCCAGAATAATGACTTGATAAATCTGGACTCTTAACAGCAAAAATCACTTCTCCTCCTGTTTGTACAGCCACTTTTGCTTTAAGCACATATGTTGTATTAGCCTTTAATTCTAATGTTTGATAAAGAGAAGCATTATTTGTTTGAGAAGGTAACATCCCATAATATTGACCTTCATATGCGATATATTGTCCATCCCACATGTTATTCGAAATTGTTGATGTTCCTATCATTTTCCATGAATTATTTCCATTTTCAAAATTACCATTTGCTATCAACTCAGGCTTAGCCTCTTTAATACTAACATTATCTATGTATGCAGCATTTCTATAAGCATTACTAGAAGTATTTTCTTCCCATTTTACTAATGATATAAGAATAGATGAATGACTTCCACTATTAAAAGTTGCTTCAACAGGTGTCCATTCACTTCCACCATACTTCTCATCAAATAAAACAGTTCCAGAATTAGCTTGTAATTGAGCATTTGTTCCACCACGTACACATAAATTAACTTTTGCATCATCTGCATTTGTTTTAATATAAGCTTTAATTGTATATTCTTTATTTGGTGTAACATTCACAA
This sequence comes from uncultured Erysipelotrichales bacterium, assembly GCA_910579135.1. Lineage (GTDB taxonomy): Bacteria > Bacillota_I > Bacilli_A > Erysipelotrichales > Coprobacillaceae > MGBC113645. The sequence continues at coordinate 32,272 of CAJTTM010000010.1, forward strand.
TTTGTCCAATATAAGAATTCCCATTGTTACTTGGTAACATTCCTGAGTGAGTTCCATCTCCATAACTTACGCCACTTGCAATACTCTTATTTTTACCTTGATTCCAGGCAGAACCACCTTTTTCAAAATCTCCATCAGCTATTAATTCATCTGACTTAGTTTGTCCCCTGTCAAGTTCAATTAAGTCATATTCTGTATCAACAGTATTTGCTGCTACAGGAAATACATTTCCCATCACCAAACTTGACATTAATAATAAAAATATCATTTTCATTTTTCTTTGTTTTCCCATACTATACTCCTTCTATTTTTCAACGTGTAAGTGCATACACATCTACATATATATTAACATCTTTAAGTAAAATGTCAATATATTTTACTAAAATATTATGGTTTTAGTAAAATATATTGACATTTTACTAAAATATTATGGTTTTAGTAAAATATATTTCAGGCTTATAAAATATCAAATTCATATAAAAAAGAGTCAATCCCTCATAATGAATCAACTCTTCTATTAGATTAATTATTTATAATCAAATTTCTTGATTGTTATATAAGCTCCTATAGCACATAATACTAATATAGTATATGGCATAATGATAAATGGATCATTTGTCTTGGCACCATCTGCCTTTTTATTGTTATCTTTTTGATCAACAACTTTTTCATTATCCACTTTTACCTTATCTCCTAATACATCTTTATCAATTTTATCGTTATCTCCAGGTTTTACTGAATCTTTTATAGCTGATTTTAATAATTCATCTATAACTTTTTGTAAATCTTTTGCATATTGATCAACTTCGCTTTGTTTAGTGAAATCCTTATTAAAATCTATACTATTAATAACATCATTTAAATTTTTAACCTTACCTGCATCATATATTGATAAATCACTTGGAACTTTCTTTAATAATTCATTAACCTTTGTATAATTAGCTAATTTATATTTAAGCTCTTGAATTGCTTTAGAAATAGCCTTTGCATAACCATCTACTTTTTCCTGTTCATCAATCTCTTTATTATATACAACAGCTTGAATTGCTTTGTTAAGATTTTGAACTGATTTTTCATCATAGATAGATAAATCATTTGGAACTTTTTCTAACACTTCTCTTATTCTTGTATAATCAGCCCCACCATAAACAAGAATTTCATAAATAACAGGATCAACTGCCCTATCAAAAGTCAATTTCACTGCAAGAATAGATGATTGAATATCAAATAACTTCCATGCCCTATCTAATGTACCAATATCTTTCCAATTTCCATTTAAATCTTGAACTCCCACCTTTGCATTAGTTATAGATTTTTGATCTTGTAAGATACCAATTTTTAATACATCTTTACAAGTTGTCATTGGATAAATCAATTCTTGACCATCTTTTATTTCTAGAATATTTGAATGTGTTGTGATATTTTGATCATCAATAAAATGACTATTGTTAATATTGATAGTGCTATTTTTATCAATATATTTTAAATCACTTGCATCAACGGTCTTATTAAATTCAATTTCATAAACCTGTAGCCAATTGCTATTCTTTACAGTTGCGACAAATCTTATATATCTTGCAACAGTACCATTCAATGAAGATGTTGCTAAATATTTATCACCTTCAACAACATAATCAGAAACTGACATTTTTTCACCAACATCAGACCAAGTTTTTCCATCTTGTGAAATTTGAACTTTCATTTCTTTAAATCCATCAACTTCTCCAACTTTTTTAGGATTAACTGCAAACCATATTGAATAGTCATGTACAGAAATAGTTGAACCTAAATCGACTTGTATATAATTTCCTACCTTTGTTGCAGCTCCTGAATAGAATTTTGTATCCATATTCCCATCCATAGCTTTATCAATTGCAAATTCAGATTTATATTCTTTCATATCTGTACTTAAAACAGAAGTATTGGCAGAAGTATCTAAAGTTTGATTATATTTGATTTCATAAACCTTTACAGGATTTTCACTTGATTCACCTGTTACAAAACGAATATATCTTACTAAGTTTCCATCTAATCCAAATGTAGCGATACTATGATTTCCACTAGTTGTATATTTATCACTTGATAAATAATCACTTGTATCTGTCCATGTTTTTCCATCTAATGATGTTTGAAGTTTCAAGTTCTTGAAAGCTTCATTTTTATCCAAATAAATACTTGCATCATATAATGGAACTAATGTACCAAAGTCTACACTTATATAATCACCATTTTGTGATACTCTATTTGTAGTTAATGATGTATTCATATCATTATCCATGATTTTATCTGTTTTTGTATCAACAGGTATGTTTGTATCTACTTGAAGATGATTACCATAATCTAAATAAGTTGCATCATAATCAATTTCATAAATCTTTGTCCATGTATCAGTTGTTCCTGAGGCAACAAAACGGAAATATCTTGCTGTTGCACCCTTTGCATCAAATACAATTTTCTTCATTGTATCATCTACATCAATATAGTCACTAACACTTTGAGCTTTTCCAACTTTTGTCCAAATCACACCATCTTTAGAAATTTCTAATTCTGTAGAAACAAAACCATCAACTTTACCTTTACTGATACCATTGTATAATTCAACTTTATTTAAAGTTGCAAGATTTCCTAAATCAACAGTTATATAATTATTATCTTTTGCATAACTATTTGACCAGAAACATGTTGTCATATCACCATCAACGGCGTTATTCAAAACATTTGTCTTATATGTTGATAAATCTGATGTCACATTGACAAATAATGGTTGATATCCTTCAGTTATAGATAACTGTTTCATATCCAATTGTGCATTATCTTTTGTACTTACAATTCGTACATATGCGCCAGTCACAACTTCTTGATTTGTTATATGATTATCATCAACTGATCCAATATCATTCCATGACAAACCATTTAATGAATATTGTAATTTAAATGCATCATTTTGAGAAATATTGGCATCAATCTTATAAAGATTCATAGCTTTTGGTAAAGCAATAGTAATATAATCATCTTTATTCATTGTTGTTTTAATATTAGAAATTGAATATGTTGATCCATCTTTCTTTACTTTTTGAATATCTAGATTATCTACATTTGTTATCATTCTTTCATGAATTGTTGGATAATCAATATTTAAATTTAATATTTCCCTTATACTATTTATACTCTTTTCTAATAAAGGAGTAATACGATAAGAACCAACAACAATATAAGATTGTCCTTTAATTGTATCAATAATATGAGAACCACTCTTAGATAATGTATTTTCTAATTCAGATATCTTATCAATTGTTTTTCCTATATCACCTTGTAATGCATATTCATAGCCTTCCATTGCAGCAATTCCTGCTTTAGCCATATCTTCATAAGCATCTATATGTTTTTCAACTTCAGATAACAAATTCTGATTTTTAATTTTTCTTAATGCTTGAACATCATTCAACATTTGTTTGAATTTTGCTTTCATATTAGCAATTTCAGTTTTAAAATTATCTCCATATTTTAAGGCATTTTCAAATCTATCAAGATCTTCTTTTAAATATTGAGATTCTTCTAATTTAAATCCTGATTTTCTTTCTGGTAAATCAATATAACTAATATTATCTGCAAAACGTTCAAATTCTTCATTGGCTTCTGGAACTAACTCTTTAATTGAACGTTTCCAACTTGAAACACTATCAAACGCAGAAGTATTCCATGCATAGTCAGCACCACTAAAAACAGTCACTTTTGATGCATCTGCTTCTGACATAGGATTCAAGAAGAAACTATTAATATTATCAACATCATTATCTAAAATATCTAATGATCCCATCAATAATTTTCCATAACAATAATCTGTAACAGGATAATTCCACCAAACACCTAAATCTCTATCTACACCTGTTTTCTTTTTTGGTGTTTCAAAATAATCTTTAGTAATCGCAGACATTGTATGTTGCCCTGTCCACAATACAACTGTGTCAGGATGAATTGTTTTCATAAATGGAGTAAAATATTTTGCCCAATCTCCACCCCAGCTATTATTGTATCGTGATGTTACAGTAATAAATGGTTTTACATCTCCATATTTTTCATTTAAATATTTATAAACATCATTAATAAGTTTAGCATGCTTTTCTCCATCAGCAATACTTAAATCTAAATCATCATAGAAAATACCAAACTGACGAACACCTAAGCTATAAACTTGTTCAAATTTCGCAATTAAAGTTTCATAATCTCCACTACCATTTGTAAAATTATAATCTGCACCTGGATGAATTGTCCAACAGAAATCCATATTGTTTTCATGAGCAATTTTAACTAAATCAGAAATATGTTTAGCTTCTTGCGTTGGATAGAGTTTTCTCCATTCATCTCTATGATAAATATCATCTTTTGGAGCATAAATATATGTTGTCATCTTATATTTTGATGTATCTTCAAATAAACTTGCTCTTTCTTCAAATGTCCAAGGGAATCCATAGAATCCTTCAACATATCCTCTAAACTCAACATCAGGATAATCTGAAATAGTAACTTCAGCTAAATGATTATCAGCTGTCTTTTGTTCAAAGATTTGTAATAATGACATAACTCCATAATATACACCATCTTCATCTGAACCAATGATTGTGATTTGACCACTCTTATGTTCATCATTACTTAGATTCATGACATATCCTTGTTTCTTCTCTAAAGCCTTTTGACTATCTTTTACTGAATCACAAATAACACATTCTTTATCACAATCGTTTGCTAAAATAATTACTGGATTAGTTCCAACTTCATTAACAATCTGATATGTATATCCATTCTTCTCTAATAATTGTTGTACTTTTAGTAAAGTTGCTTGATCTTGTTCACCATGAACTAGAATATCAACTGTTTTTCCGTTAAGTAGCATACCATTATTAGAATCATAAGTAATATCTTGAACTGTTGGATAAATAGAAACTGTTGTCTTTGCAGTAATAATATCATTATCAATTGTTAATAATGCATTTCTTAATTCAATAATTGATAAACGAATATCATTATTAAAGCATTCTTTATCTGCTATCAATTTTTCTGCATTTGAAATCATCTTAGCATATTTTTGATAGTTTTGTCTTAACATTGTTCCTTCAACTGTACCAACTTCAATTTTATCAAGTTTTGCTTGAACTTCTTTTATTGCTTTTTCTAACTCTACATTTCGTTTTTCATATGCTTCAATTTCATAAATTGAATATCCATAATTTCCTGAAGGTTCTAAAAGTTCTAATTTAATATATCTTACAGATGTATCTATATCAGTAAATACTCTTTCTCCTTTATTTCCATCAGTAACCTCTTGAATCAAAGTATAATTTTGTCCATCTTTTGAACCTAATACATTATATTTTTTAGCATATGAAGATTCAAATGTGACTATTACTCTATCAAGAGAATATTCTTTTTCTAAATCAACAACAACTGATTCAACTGGATTTTCTTTATATGCAGCACCATTGTATGCATTACCCCAACGTGAATCTAAATCACCATCTGTGATATGAGAATAATCAAATTTATTGTTTGTATTCTTATATGTTGAAGTTGTTGTTACTTTTTTATCAAGTGCTATATTTGTATAAATTCTTGAATCTGGATTTTTTTCATATACTTCTAATTCATATAGTGCATATCCATATTTATACTTATCACTTTTTGGTGCATGGAAAGCTAATCGTACATACTGTGTTTTAACGTTTCCTAATCCATCATATTCTATTCTTTGTTTATCCTCATATGGTACATTATCTTTAATATCTTTAATATCAAAGAAAGTTTTTCCATCCAATGATCCTTGAATTGTAAAATCTTTAGCATAAGCTTTTTCCCATGAAATAGCTATCATATCTATTGGATACACTGCCCCTAAATTAACAGTTAAATTTTCTTCTAGATTACCATTACCATTGTTATAACCATTTGTATCATTATATTTCACTTGCCATTTATTAGTATCTATCTTTCCATCAACAACATAATTTGCTCCATAACCAGTTTTTGCATAGGTTGAAGAAGCGCTTGTTTCTTTATTAAGGGCAAGATTTGGATATCTTGCTTCTAAATTATCAATTGCTTTTTGAATATCACTAACTGCTTGATCAATATCATCTTGTGTAGCAGTAGATGATAATGACTTCGCTTTTTGTACCTTTTCTTTAACGATATTTAATGTAGCATCAGAATATTTTTCTTCATTGATTTCATCTACTTTTTTATAGATTTCATCTAATGCTACTGTATCCTTTGCCTCATATACTTCTAATTCATAAATTGAATAACCATATTGGCTAGCAGGAGTATGCATAGCTAATCTTACATATCTTGTTTCTACTGCATCCAATTCATGAACTTCAGTTTCACCAGTACCTTTTGTAATATCTTTGATATCAAAGAAAGTTTCTCCATCAAGCGATCCTTGAAGAGTATAACTTGTCGCATGTGCTGCTTCCCATGAAATAGACACAGTTCCAATATTGTAAGTATCTCCTAAATCAACCGTTATTGTTTCTTCAGTGTCTCCTTGACCTCTATTAAATGGTGCAACATTATATGCATTCCCCCAACGAGTACCCATGTCACCATCAACCGCATGAGCCACTGCAAATGTACTTTTAGCATAAGTAGATGAAGCAACTACATTCTTCATATATGCTAAATTACTTGTATTATATTCTAAATTCTTAGGAACATAAATTTGGAAAATCTCATTAATTTCATCATCTGAGACACTTGCTAGTGAAGATGTTGGATTCTTTGAAATATTAAAAGCTCTTTCTGTGAAATTTCCCCACCATGAAACATCAACGACAACTTGATTTGATGAAACATTCCCTGGTCTTACAGCTGCAGTATTCACTCCTCCATTGATCCATCCTTCTGGTCTATATTGCCATCCATCAGCAATCACAATGACAGAGCCAACTGGTAAAGTTGCTTTTGTAAATTTTTGTGTGACTACAAAATTTGGAGCAATAGCACTTGTTGTATCCATAGTATAATGTTTATCATTTTTTGCTGATGAATTATAGAATCCACCATTTGTTAATGTAAGTGAAGCTCTCTCTAATTCAGAAAGATCTATCTGATATTGAGATTGAGTCACTTCATATGGTTTTGAAAAAGCATTTTTTACTGATTCAATAGCCATTGCTTTTTCTTTATCACTCACACCACTTGGTTTATATGATAATTTATCAATATCTAAACCAGTAAAAGCATGTGCAAAAGTGATTCCTGCAATATATCTTCCTACATCATAAGTTAAATGATAACCATCTCTTGTAAGAGTATCTCCTATAAAAGATGATCTTGCATTTTGAACAGATGTTCCTGTAGGAATTACAAAATCAATATCTTTATTTGTATCGATTTTGTTTTGAACAGCCGATACAATCGCATTATACATTGTTTTTTGATCTTTATTATAATTTTTAAAATCTGCATGACTAGAATTACCTTGATATGCCCATGTCATATTCCAACCAAATTGAGCATCTGGTTGTAATTCTCTAACAATATCCATTAGTTCTTGTAAATCATCATAAGTATCAGGTAAACCACTACTTCCACTTGCTTGTTGAAAAGTAATATAATCCCAATCCTCACTTAATACAGCTGTTTTTATGCTTGTACTTTTTGTTGTTACCCAACTACCACTATCATTAGTATAGTATGTATAAGCATTAGAATCGCTTTTTGCATTTTCAAGATGAGTTGCTAAAGCACATCCACCAATGTATAAATTCCCTAATTTTACATTTTTTACACCTAAATCTTTAGCGATTTCATATAGATATTGTTGACTATCTACTGAAAAACTATTTCCTATACTTAATACTTTAAGGGTTTGATCTTCATTCCACTTTGAGTCAACTTCATATCCATAAGAGTTTTTAATATGCATTGGTAAAATCCCTATACATAATACTAAAACCATTATTATTTTTAGAAATCTTTTACATTTTCTCATGCCTTTTCCTCCCTTCAATAAGAAAACTCTGTATTTTTTTATATCCCTCCTTATCTTATAAACCCAAAATATATATCATAATATGAATCATTTAATGAATTGTTATAATATCTCACACCCTTTCTTTTTTTTATTTCTGTATTTTAGACAAAAAAAGGCCAGAAAAATACATCAATGTATTTCTCTGGTCTTGCCTAATTGAATAGTCACAATCCTTGTCTACTAAAATTATACACTTTTTAAAATCTTTTGTCAATTTGGATATGATATTTTGCTTATTATTTCACATTTATGTTCCTCTTAATATGTATACATAAATATGTCTGTTCATCTGGAGAAAGTTCATAATTATAATTTTTCTCAATTAAAGAAACTATTCTATTAATACACATAGACAATCTTGCATCATCTTTTAATAACATTCTTATATCATATGTTGTATCTATAAAGGATATCTCTTCATTTCTAAAAATTCTTTCTCCTAAATATTTTAAATGCATAGAAATGCGTGCATATTCTAATGAACTTGTTTCTAATTCTATTTTCATTGTTTTTTGAATTAAATCAATAACTTCCTTAGTAAAAGTTAATATCTTAGTTGCATTATTCTCTTTATTTGATAAAGAGAAGTTAACAAGATGTAAAGCTATATAACCAGCTTCATGTTCATCTAAAAGAATTCTCGTTTTTTTAAATATATATTGAATTGCCCATAATCCTACTTCAAATTCTTTTTTATATAAGACTTTTGTCTCATCAAGTATAATATTAGGTAAATAAACATGTTCTTTATATCGTTTCATAGCAAACGATATATGATCACTAATTGCAATAAATATCTCACTACTAAAATCTGTATCTAATTCTTTACTTGCCTTTTTTATAATTTGTTCAGTTATTTCAAAATAAACAACAGGTATATTACGTAAAGATTTTTCTAGTCTTTTTTTATGTTCATCTTGAAACACATATCTTTTTTCTATTTTACTTTCATCAACCAAATCTCCAGCTTTTTTTCTAAAACCAATGCCTGATCCAGTTAAAATAATATCTTGTTTATCTTCAGATAATGCAACTACACTATTATTATTAAATATTTTTAATATAATCATAACATTTCACCTACCTAATAATATCATTCATCGCTTCAACTATAAAATCAACTTGAGTTCCTATAATAGCTTGCAATCCATTTTTTCCCATCTTTACAATACCACTTACTCCAGTATTAATAATAGCTTGTTCATCAACTAATTCTATATCTCTAAGCCTTACTCTTAATCTTGTAATACAACTATCTACTGCTATTATATTACTTTTACCACCTAATGCTTCCACATATAGAATAGCTAATTCATCGTAATCTTGACTATCTAATGTTATGCCATTTTCTATATTTGTATCTTCAAATACAAGTTCATCTACTTCTCTTCCTGGTGTCATAAGATTATATCGAAGAATCATAAACTTAAATAAATAATAATATACAAAAGCAGATATAATTCCTAATGGAATCAACATATATGCATTATGTGAAAAAGGAGCCTTCATACTTAGGACATAATCAATAAAACCTGCAGAAAAACTAAATCCTGCCAACCATTTCATTGAGGCAGCTATAAAAACAAAGATCCCTGTTAAAATAGCATGCATCAAATATAATGATGGAGCTACAAACATAAATGCAAATTCTATTGGTTCTGTTACTCCTGTTAAAAAAGAAGCAATTGCACTAGATAATAATATAGCCCCTACTTTTTTCTTGTTCTCTGGTCGAGCATATTGATACATAGCAAGTGCTGCAGCCGGTAATCCAAACATCATAACTGGAAAAAATCCAGCTTGATACATTCCAGTTTGTCCTAATATTCCTCCAGAAATTGATCCCCAGAATTTACCAATATCATTAATATTTGCAACATCAAACCAAAATACAGAATTTAAGGCGTGATGCAATCCTGTTGGTATTAGTAATCTATTAAAGAAGGCGTAAATACCAGCACCTGTAGCTCCTAATTTCGCAATCATTTCACTAAAAACAACAAATAGATTATAAAGTATAGGCCACACTAAAATTAATATAATGGATAATAATAACATTGCGAATGTACACACTATAGGAGAAAAACGTCTCCCATTAAACAATGAAAATGCATTAGGAAGTTGAATATTATGATAACGGTCATATATTTTAGCGCTTATTAACCCAACAAGTATTCCTATAAAAGCATTTGGTGTGCTTTCAAAACATTGTGGAACTTTTGAGATTGATACATTCATCAATAAAGATATTGTATCCTGTGATAATAATCTATTTACTAACAAATAGGATACGATTGTACTCATCATAATCATAGAATCTTTTTGTTCTGCCATTCCAATCGCAATGCCCACTGCAAACAATATTGGTAAATTATCTATAATTGCTCCTCCTGATTCAATTAAAAAGGCAGCAATTATATTATTGGCTCCCCATCCAATTGGATCAATCCAATATCCTACCCCTTTTAATATTGCTGCAATAGGCATAATAGAGACAGGTAACATTAATGATTTTCCTAATCGCTGTAAATAATTCAACATATAACTCATCTCCCTTTTTATCTACAAATAAATATTTGTTTCTTGAAAATATAATGCTCACTAAGTATAATAAAATTATGAAACTAGTTTTCTTGAAAAAACATATCATTTATCTTTAATTTTAGAAAGGACAATATTATATGAAATCCTTACAACAATTGTTTAAAAATAAAATTAATACTATCTATGCTATTGCAGATGGAAACCTTATTCGTATAGAAAATATCCCTGATACAGCATTTTCTCATCGACTTATTGGTGATGGATTGGCATTACAAATTCATTCATCGAACATTTATGCTCCTTGTGATGGTACAATATCTATGATAGCTTCAACAAAGCATGCTTTCATTATTACATTGTCTAATGGTACAGAAATTCTTATTCATATAGGACTTTATCATGATAAACCTGTTTCCGAATACTTTCATTACCATGTACAAGTTGGACAACCAGTAACAACAAATAATCTTATTCTTACATTAGATGATAATTTTTTAAAATCAAATGACTATAAAATTATTGTTCCTATAGTTATTCTTAATTATCAAGAACATCCTATCAAATCATTAACAACTGTATCATATATTGAACATGGTAAAAAAATAATGACTTGTAAATAATCATTATTTGAGCTTTTTTTATCATTAGGTGAAAAAACAAGCCTCAAAATTATTAAAAAAATAAATATTTCGAGGTCTTTCCTAATTCAATAGTCACGATCCTTACACATATAATATATGATTTATCACAACTTTTCAATTCATTTTTACTGATTTTTCGATAGTTCTTAAAAATTCTCATTCATGCTATAAATACACTTATATTTCATTTTTAGCATTTTTTTTACAAAAAAACGAAGTAAAATCACTTTTACTTCGTTTTATTTTATTTAATTAGTAAATGCTTCTTCTTCAACATTTTTAGCTTGTTCTAAAGTTTCATTGTTATCAATTTCATCTAATTGCTCAACAATTGTTTCTAATTCTTCTAATTGTCTAGCTTCTTCATTTTCAGCAGTAATTGTTTCAGGAGATTTCAATGCACCTCTTAAACCAGTACCTGCTGGTAATAATTGACCAATAATTACATTTTCTTTTAATCCACGTAAATCATCAACTTTTCCTTTAATAGCAGCATCAGTTAAGATTCTTGTTGTTTCTTGGAATGATGCAGCAGATAACCATGAATCAGTTTCAAGTGAAGCTTTAGTTATACCTAGTAAGATAGGTCTAGCTACAGCTGGGTGTTTTCCATTTCTTAAAACGTCTCTATTGATTTCTGTAAATTTCGCAACATTAATACGAGTTCCTGGTAAAGCCCCCGTATCTCCACCTTCAACAATACGCATCTTTCTTAACATTTGTCGAATGATAATTTCGATATGTTTATCAGAAATCTCAATACCTTGTAAACGATATACTTTTTGAACTTCTTTTAAGATATAGTTTTCAACTGCTTCAACATCTGCAACTTCTAATAATTCTTTTGGATCAATTGAACCTTCAGTAATCTTACCTCCAATTTCAACACTATCCCCAACACTAACTCTTAATTTTGCTCCATAAGGGGCTAAATAACTCTTAGTTTCTAAAACATTTGTAACAACGATTTCTGCTCTACCATTGTTATCAATAATGTTTGAAACTTCACCATCAATTTCAGAAATAATTGATTTAGCTTTTGGATTTCTAGCTTCAAATAACTCTTGAATACGAGGAAGACCTTGAGTGATATCTGCACCACCTGCAACTCCACCCATATGGAAGGTACGCATTGTAAGCTGTGTACCTGGCTCACCGATAGATTGAGCAGCCATAATACCAATTGTTTCTCCTAATTCAACTTCATTACCAGTTGCTAGATTACGTCCATAACAACGTTTACATACACCATTTTGAGCACGACATCCAAATATTGAACGAATTTCAACAGATGTAATTCCTGCATCACTTATTTTTTTAGCTGTAATCTCATTCATCAATTCATTTGCATGAACAATGATTTCTCCACTTTGAGGATCTATGATATCTTTTAATGAGTAACGTCCAACTAATCTATCATATAATGGAACGATAACTGAGTTATCAGCAGTATTATATAATTCTGTTACAATAAATCCTCTATCAGTACCACAATCATCCTCTGTAATAATAACTTCTTGAGCAACGTCTACTAAACGTCTTGTTAAATAACCTGAATCAGCTGTCTTTAAGGCAGTATCTGTAGACCCTTTTCTGGCACCATGTGTAGAAATGAAGAATTCAGATGCTGTTAAACCTTCTCTAAATGAAGATTTGATAGGCAACTCAATAGTTTCACCTTTAGGGTTAGACATCAATCCACGCATACCTACTAACTGAGTAAAGTTTGAAATATTACCACGCGCTCCTGAATCAGACATGATGAAGATTGGATTATTTCTATCAGATTCGAATTCTTCTTTTACAACATCTTGAACTTCATCCTTAACACCTTCCCATAATTTAATAACAGATGTCTTTCTTTCCTCTTCAGTTAATTTACCTTTACGATATAATTTAGTAATAACTTCTAGTTTATCATCAGCTTTATCAAATAATTTATATTTACTATGAGGAACCTGAATATCATATACAGATACAGTAATTCCTGCAATTGTAGAATAATAGAAACCTTGATCTTTTAATTTATCAAGCATTGCACTAGTATCCTTCATTACAGAAGTCTTGAATACTTCATTAATGATATTACCTAATGCTTTTTTATTTAAAGGCATAATAATTGCTTGATTCTTAATATGCTCTTTAATATCAGTTCCCATCGGTACAAAATATTTATCAGGAGTTCTCTCTAAGTTTTCTTTACTTGGATCGTTAATGAATGGGAAAGTCCCTTCAAAGATTTGATTAAATATAATCTTACCAACAGTAGTAATTAAATAACTGTTATTTTGTTCTTCAGTAAATGTAGAGTTATTTAATGATTTACCTCTAATTGCAACTCTTGTATGCAAATGTACAGTTTTTGCATCATATGCCATTAAAACTTCATTAACATCTGCAAATACAGTTCCTTCTCCAACTTTTCCAGCAACTTCTAATGTTAAATAGTAGTTACCAAGCACCATATCCTGTGAAGGAGTAACGATTGGTTTACCATCTTTAGGTCCTAAAATGTTATTAGATCCTAACATTAATTGTCTTGCTTCTTGAATAGCTTCTTCTCCTAAAGGAACATGGACAGCCATTTGGTCACCATCAAAATCAGCATTAAATGCAGGTGTAACCAACGGATGCAAACGAATTGCACGTCCTTCTACAAGTTTAGGCTCAAATGCTTGAATACCTAATCTATGAAGTGTAGGAGCACGGTTTAATAATACTGGATGCTGTTTAATGACTTCTTCAACAATTGGCCAAATACGGTCATCCATCTTTTCAATTAATCTTTCAGCAGCCTTAATATTTGTTGCGATTTCTTCTCTTACTAATCCACTAATAACAAATGGTTTAAATAAATTTAATGCCATTTCACGTGGAATACCACATTGATACATTTTTAAAGTAGGTCCAACTGCAATAACTGAACGTCCTGAATAATCAACACGTTTACCCAAAAGGTTTTGTCTAAAACGACCTTGTTTACCTTTTAAAGTATGGCTTAATGATTTTAATGGTCTTCCTCCTGCACCTGTAATAGGTTTAGAACGGCGTCCATTATCAATTAAAGCATCTACTGCTTCTTGTAACATACGTTTTTCATTTTGTACAATAATAGAAGGAGTTCCTAATTCTAATAATTTCTTTAAACGATTATTACGTGTAATAACACGTCTATATAAATCATTCAAATCACTTGTCGCAAAACGTCCACCATCTAATTGTAACATCGGTCTTAAATCAGGTGGTATAACTGGAAGAGCATCTAAGATCATCCATTCAGGTTGATTATTTGATGATCTAAACGCGTCAATTGCTTCTAATCTCTTCAATAATTTAGAACGTTTTTGTCCTTGAGCTTCTTTTAAAGCTTTGCTAACATTTTCAAACTCTTCATCTAAATCAACTTTTTGAAGCAATACTTTAATTGCTTCAGCACCAATTTTAGCCTCAAATTGATTACCAAATTTCTCATAACAACTACGATAATCTCTTTCAGATAAAACTTGTTTATATTCTAAAGGTGTACTTCCTTTATCAGTAACAACATATGAAACGAAATAAATAATTTCTTCAAGTTGTTTTGCAGTCATATCAAGAATAAGCCCCATTCTTGAAGGAATACCTTTTAAATACCAAATATGTGCAATAGGAGTTGCTAATTCAATATGCCCCATACGTTCACGACGTACAGATGATTTTGTAACTTCTACACCACAACGATCACAGACAACACCTTTATATCTAACTTTCTTATACTTACCACAACTACATTCCCAATCCTTAGAAGGTCCAAAAATCTTTTCACAATATAAACCATCTTTTTCTGGCTTTTGTGAACGATAGTTAATTGTTTCTGGTCTTTTGACCTCACCATAAGACCACTCACGAATCTTTTCTGGTGAAGCCAAACCAATTTGAATTGCGGAAAAATTATTTACATCTGCCATTTTGGTACTTCCTCCTATTCTTCTTCATTTTCTTCATCAAAACTAAACATACTGTCAATAACACTATCTAAAGTACTATCAGTATCTTCATCAAAGCTTTCGCTTTCTTCTAAACTTTCTTCAGGTAAGTCTTCCTCATTTTCTTCTACTTCTTTAGTTGGAGCAGTATCAATAGAAATAGGGAAACGACGTTCTTCATCTTCGATTTTTCTCTCTCCGATTTCATTACCTTCATCATCAATAAGTCTAATATCTAAAGCTAATGCTTGAAGTTCTTTCTTTAAAACTCTGAATGCTTCAGGAATTCCTGGTTCAGGTAATTTTTGTCCCTTAACAATAGCCTCATAAGTTTTAACACGTCCAACAACATCATCAGACTTAACTGTTAACATTTCACGTAATGTATAAGCAGCACCATAAGCTTCTAATGCCCAAACTTCCATTTCTCCAAATCTCTGACCACCATTTTGAGCTTTACCTCCTAATGGTTGTTGAGTAGTTAATGAATAAGGACCAACTGATCTTGCATGTAACTTATCATCAACCATGTGAGCAAGTTTAATCATATACATAACACCAACAGAAATCTTAGAATCGAAATATTCACCAGTACGACCATCAATAACACTTTGTTTTCCATCAATAGGCATACCTGCTTCTTTCATGACTTCTTCTAAGTCTGAACTATTTAATCCATCGAAAGCTGGAGTTGCAAAATACATTCCTAATTCTCTTGCAGCATATCCTAAATGAAGTTCAAGAACCTGTCCGATATTCATACGAGAAGGAACTCCTAATGGATTTAACATGATATCTAAAATAGTACCATCTTCAAGATGTGGCATATCTTCAATTGGTAAAATTTTTGAAATGACACCCTTATTACCATGACGACCTGCCATCTTGTCACCTTCACTAATCTTACGTTTTTGAACAATATAAACCTTTACAACTTTATTTACACCTGGTTGTAATTCATCACCATTTTTTCTTGTAAAGACTTTAATATCATGAACAATACCTGCACCACCATGAGGAACACGTAAAGAATTGTCTTTAACCTCACGTGATTTTTCACCAAAGATTGCAAGCAATAATTTTTCCTCAGCAGATAATTCAGCTTGACCTTTTGGAGTGACCTTACCAACTAAAATATCTCCTTCTTTAACTTCAGCACCAATCATAATGATACCTTCGCTATTTAAGTTCTTTCTTGCTTCCTCACCAACATTAGGAATATCTCTTGTAATTTCTTCAGGACCTAATTTTGTATCACGACATTCAATACTATATTCTTCAATATGAATAGATGTATAAACATCATCTTTAACTAATCTTTCAGACATGATAACAGCATCTTCATAGTTATAACCATTCCATGTCATGAAACCAACTAAAACATTTTGTCCTAGAGCTAATTCACCTTGTTCCATAGAAGGACCATCAGCTAGTACTTCACCTTTTAATACTTTATCTCCTACTTTTACAATAGGCTTATGATTAATACAGCTTCCAGCATTAGAAATAATAAATTTTAATAAACGATAGTTCTTAGGACCATTTTCCCCTTCAACAATAATCTTCTTTGCATCAACATAAGTAACAACACCATCTTCTTTTGCAACAACCGCTGCTCCAGAATCTCTTGCAGCTTGGAATTCCATACCTGTTCCAACAAATGGAGCATGTGGATTCAATAATGGTACTGCTTGACGTTGCATGTTAGCACCCATTAAGGCACGAGTCGCATCATCGTTTTCAAGGAAAGGAATACATGAAGTTGCAACTGAAACGATCTGTTTTGGAGAAACGTCAATAAAATCAACATCTTCTGGCTTGGCCATAATGTTTTCTCCTAAATGACGAGCAATAACTTGTTCATCTAACATTCTTCCATTTTCATCAACTTGTATCTTAGCTTGTGCAATAATATAATTCTTTTCTTCATCAGCAGTTAAATAACGCACATCATTTTCATCTATAACACTATTATTAACCTTACGATAAGGTGTTTCAATAAATCCATATTTATTAATTTTAGCATAAGATGCTAATGTAGAAATCAATCCAATGTTTGGACCTTCAGGAGTTTCGATCGGACAAATACGCCCATAGTGAGATGCATGAACGTCACGTACTTCATAACCTGCACGATCTCTTGATAAACCACCTGGCCCAAGCGCAGATAAACGACGCTTATTTGTCAACTCTGCAAGAGGATTAATTTGATCCATAAACTGTGATAATTGAGATGAAGAGAAGAACTCTTTAATAGCAGCAGTTAATGGTCTAATATTTGTAAGAGATTGTGGTGTTACACTATCAACTTCTGATAATGACATTCTTTCTTTTACAACTCTTTCCATTCTTGATAAACCAATTCTAAATTGATTTTGAATTAATTCACCAACAGAACGAACACGTCTATTACCTAAATGATCAATATCATCTAATAAACCAATACGACTCATTAAACTAACTCTATCATCAGCAGCTAAATCTAAAGAATCAAAAATATCAACTAAATTTAACATATATGAATAAGCAGCTAACATATCAGAAATAGTAATAAATTTACTATCTAATGATAAATCAGTACCTATTACTCTCATTTTCTTTGCACGACTATCATCAACATAAACTTCAATGACTTGAATTCTACTATGTGAATTCAAAAACTCATTTGTTTTTACATCACGCATATGTGCTCCTGCTTGGAAAACAGGTCTTAAAATTTCAATTTTATCTTTTGTAAGTAATGTTCCTTCTTTCATAACAACATTACCATCAATATCTATAACATCTTGAGCTAAAATTCTATTTGTAATACGATCTAATAAATCAATCTTTTTACCTAATTTAAAACGTCCTGCTTTTGCTAAATCATATCTTTTTGCATCAAAAAACTTTGCAAACAATAAAGAATTAGCCCCTTCTAATGTTGCAGGTTCTCCTGGTCTTAACTTATTATATATCTCTATTAATGCTTCATCAGTATCATGAGTAGGATCCTTAGCTAGTGTATTTGTTAAGAACTCATGTTCACCTAAAACGTCAATAATATCTTCATCACTACTTAAACCAAGAGCACGTAAAAGAATTGTCCCTGGTATCTTACGTGTTCTATCAATACGAACATTTAATACATCCTTCGCATCATTTTCAAATTCTAGCCATGTACCTCTAGATGGAATAATACTTCCTGTAAAAACAGTCTTACCACTTTTATCCATAGCATCTGCAAAATATGCTCCTGGAGAACGAACTAATTGTGATACAATAACACGTTCAGCTCCATTAATAATAAATGTACCTGAGTCTGTCATTAATGGGAAATCACCCATAAATACTTCATTTTCTTTAATTTCTCCTGTACCATTATTGATTAGACGTAAAGTAGCACGAATAGGTGCAGAATAATTTGCATCTCTATCTTTACTTTCGTCAGCCGAATATTTAGGTTTATCAAAACGACAATCTACAAACTCTAATGTTAATGTTTCATTAAAGTTACTAATCGGATAAACATCATTAAATACTTCTTTAATACCCTCTTCTTTAAACCATTTGTAAGAATTTGTTTGAATTTCTACTAAATTTGGTAATTCCAATGCACCACTAACTCTAGAATAATTTTTACGAGTTATACGGCTTTTTGACTTTGTTGCACTTTTTTCCAAGTTCGATTCACTCCTTTTGTTCATCTCTATACCTCTGTTGAAAAAAGCTAAAAAACACTGCTTTTTATACATGGTTAGGCATTTTATTATACTAGCATATTAGAATACATTAGTCAATAAAATTTTTAAATTCACATGTATATTTTTACAGTGCTTTTTTTAATGATTTCAATATATAATATCCTTTATCTTTTTTAACAATCTCACAATTCCCAAATACTTTTTCCATTTCTTTTTTAGCAGAAGGAGCCCCTTGTTTTTTTTGAATGACAATCATTAGAAATCCATTATTATTTAAATATTGATATGCTTTATCCAAAATTTCAAAAACAACTTTTTTCCCCGCCCTTATTGGCGGATTAGAGATAATCACATCAAATAACCCATCAACATTTTCATAGGCAAAACTTTTATAAGCCTTGATATTTGTAAGTTTATTATATTTTATAGACTCATTTGTAAGGTGTATTGCTCTCTCATTAACATCTATCATTTCAACATCAAGCCAAGGATATTCTTTTTTTAAAGAAATGCCTAAAGTTCCATATCCGCAACCTACATCAAGTAATCTTTTATGTCTTTCTTCTATTTCAATAGCATCCAAAAGAACTCTAGACCCATAATCAACTTTGTCTTTTGAAAACACACCATAATCACTAATAAAAGTGATATTATGTTGACGATAACGAAAATGAATCTTCATTTCTTCTGATTTTAAATCTATATTGTTTGTATAATAATGAGCCATTTTTTTCTTTCCTTTCACCTTCACTATTATGTCATAACCCTTTTTGAAAGTAAATAAAAACTTTTTTATATTATATAGACAAAAGAAAAAAAGCCTTTAATTAAGGCTTTTAGATAATCAATTATTTAACTTCTACAGTTGCTCCAGCAGCTTCAAGTTTTTCTTTGATTTGAGCTCCTTCTTCAGCTGGAATGTCTTTCTTGATTTCTGAAGGTACTTTATCAACCAAACCTTTAGCATCAACTAATCCTAATCCAGTGATTTCTCTTACAGCTTTAATAACTGCAACTTTAGTTGCCCCAACATCTGTTAATGTAACAGTAACGTTAGCAGGTGCAGCGTCAGCAGCTTCAGCTGGTCCAGCAGCTACAGCTACAGGTGCAGCAGCAGTTACATCAAATTTTTCTTCAATTGCTTTTACTAATTCATTTAATTCTAAAATTGTAGCTTCTTCTAAATAAGCTAAGATTTCATCTTGTGTTAATTTTGCCATTTTAATTTCCTCCTAATATTTTCATTATTCAGCAGCAGGAGCTGCTTCTCCATCTTTATCAGCAACAGCTTTAATAGCTCTCGCAACTTTTGCGACTGGTTCTTTTAAACAACATAATAACATTGAGTACATACCTTCACGTCCAGGTAACTTAGAAACAGCCATAATTTCTTCTTTTGGTAATACTTTACCTTCAATAATACCAGCTTTAATAACTAAAGCTTCATGATCTTTTGCAAATTTTGCTAAAACTCTTGCAGGTGCAACTGCATCTTCATGACCAAAAGCAAAAGCATTTGGTCCAGTTAATGAATTATTTAATTCTTCATAACCTTGTTCAGCAGCAGCTCTTTGAACTAATTTGTTTTTATAAACTTTTAATTCTACGTTTTCTTCTCTTAATGCACAACGTAATTCTGTTACTTCTGCAACTGTTAAACCACGATATTCAACAACTACTGTTGATTGAGCATCTTTCATTTTTTCAGCGACTTCAGCAACAACTGCTTTTTTAGCATCAATAATTGCTTGATTCATTGCTACACCTCCTATTAAATTTTAATATATGCAACAATATATCCGTCAAAAAAACTCCTATACATAGACAGGAGTTCATAGTCATCTCTATTGACTTTAAACACCTCGGTAACATTATTAAGGATAAACCCGTTACTGTCTACGGTATATTGATTGCGACTTTATTTTGTTATTACATTGAAGTAACAACTTTAATGCTAGGTCCCATTGTTGATGAAATAACGATGTTTTTCATATAAACACCTTTAGATGAAGATGGTTTAGATTTAACAATTAAATCATAAACTGTCTTGAAGTTTTCAACTAATTTATCTTCATCAAATGAAACTCTACCAATTGGCATGTGCACATTACCATCTTTATCAGTACGGTATGTAACTTTACCAGCCTTAGTTTCTTGAACTGCTTTAGCAACATCCATAGTTACTGTCCCAGTTTTTGGGTTAGGCATTAACCCTTTAGGCCCTAAGATACGACCTAATTTTCCTAATTGAGCCATCATATCTGGAGTAGCAATCATTACTTCGAAATCCAACCAACCATTTTTGATATCTTCTAAGTATTCTTCTCCACCAACTAAGTCAGCACCTGCTGCTTTAGCTTCTTCGACTTTAGCCCCTTTAGCAATAACTAATACTTTTTTAGATTTACCAGTTCCATTTGGTAAAACAATAGCTCCACGTAATTGTTGATCAGCATGTCTAGGATCTACTCCTAATTTAAATACAACATCTACGCCAGCATCGAATTTTACATTACTTGTCTTTTTGACTAATGAAACAGCTTCTTCGATTGAATATGCTTTACCTTTTTCAATTAAAGCAGCAGCTTCGTTATATCTTTTACTTTTCTTTGCCATTTTCTATCCTCCTTAAGTGGTAATAGCGGATTTTCCTCCCACTATACGATGAATAAAATTCATCAAGCTTTTTTACTAAGCATCTAAACCTTCAACTTTGATACCCATATTACGAGCAGTACCTGCAACAATCTTCATAGCACCTTCAATGTCGATTGCATTCAAATCAGGCATTTTATATTCAGCAACTTCTTTTAATTTATCTGCTGAAATAGTAGCAACTACCTGTTTAGAATCTGAAGCACCTTTTTTAATTCCACATGCTTTTAAAAGCATTTCTGCAGTAGGTGCAGTTTTTAATACGAAATCAAAGCTCTTATCTTCATAAACTGTTAAGACTACAGGTACAGTTTCACCAGCACGATCTCTTGTTTGATCATTGAAAGCTGTACAGAATTTAGGCATTTGAATTCCTGCTCCTGCCAAAGCTGGACCTGGTTTAGCACCACCAGCTGGGAATTGAATTTTCATAATTCTAGTAACTTTTTTACTCACGAGACACACCTCCTAATTAAATTTGTCCGTGCAGTGGTAATTGGACAAAGTCCTCCCACGCATTCAACACATACTGTGTCGATTAATTATTATACATAAAATTACCAATAATGCAAGACTTTTCCTTGTTTTTTCTAATTAATTTTATATCCTTTATTTAACACAAAAAACAATCCAGATTCAATCTGGATTGTTCATTATAATTCTTCTTTTTCAAGTTTAATTAATTCAACTTCCATAGGTGTTTGATTACCTAAAAAATCAATTAATACAATAGCATTCTCTTTTTCTAAATCAATAGATTCAACTTTTCCATGTTTACCTGCAAAAGGACCAGATAAGACTTTAACATCATCTCCTACTTCAAAGTTCAACTCTAATTGAGATGTACGAATCCCCATACTCTTTAAAATAGGATCAATTTCATGTTTTTGAAGTGGAAAAGGTTTAGCCCCTCCACCAGAAGATCCAATAAACCCAGTTACTCCTGATGTATTACGAACAACATACCATGCCTCATCAGTCATAACCATCTCTACTAAAACATATCCAGGAAACATAATTTTTGATTTATTTACTTTTTTTCCATCTTTGATTTCTGTTTCAATATGTTCAGGAATCACAATATTAAATAAAGTATCTTGTAACCCCATAGATTCAACACGTTTTTCTAAGTTCTCTTTTACTTTGTTTTCATGACCTGAATACGTATTAACAACATACCAGCGTCTTCCTTCATCATTCATTCCAGCCATATTATTTCATCCCCAATGTTTTTAATATAAACGCAATAATAATATCACTTAAATAAAAATATACACCAAACATAAAGCAGAAAACAAGCACGATTGCTGAATTCTTGATAAGTTCTTTCTTTGTTAACCAATGAACATTTTGAATTTCAGCTCTAATACCTTTTAAATTGCACCATTCCTTAATCTTCATATAACCCTCCTATTTTGTCTCCTTGTGTAAAGTATGCTTACCACACTTCTTACAATATTTATTCAATTCTAATCGCTGTACATTTACACGTTTATTTTTTGTAACAGAATAATTACGTGATAAACATTCACTGCATACCAATATTACTTTTTGTTTCATGTTCATCATTCCTTTTTCATTATTTTAATGTATCACATTTTAATTCGCTAGTCAATCTCATATTACAAATGTGTAATTTTTTTGAAACTCTATACGCTGCATTATAGCAACTTTTAGCACTAATATTTAAAATTTGTGTAATTTCATCTGTTGTATAGCCTAGCTCCATATAATGATATACTTTTCTTTCTATTGAAGTTAGTTCCTTTTGTGCATATTCCCCATACTCAACTTCATTTTCCTTAATAATCATGGCATTATCAGGTATTTGAGTAAAGGGCGCCTTTAAAGCATAGTCTTCATATGTTTTTTCATCTATAATATATTCATCTATAGATAGAGGAACCGATTTCAATTGACTATAATATTGCTTTAACATTGTATATATACGATATCTAACACACTTCTTAAAAAAAGTACTTAAAGAAGCATTTTTATCACTTCGATATTGATATAGTATATTCATAAAAATCATTGAAATTTCAGCCACCATCTCTTCCAGTTCTATTAAACACTGATTTCGACAAATTATTTCCCGGGCTATATTTCTTACATATCGACTATATGAATAATACAATTCCTCCATAGCCCATTCATTCCCACACATCATTAAATATAATAACTCTTCGTCGCTCATATTCACACAACTCCCTTCTACGATAAAGGATGACGTGAATTATAAACCTCATATAATATAACTGCTGTCGCAACTGATGCATTGAGCGAAGTCACATGACCTTCCATTGGTAAAACAACATTTATATCACATTGTTTTTTTACCAAACGAGATATGCCAAAACCTTCAGACCCAATAACAATAACTAATGGCATATTGTAATCAACCTTACGATAATCCTGTGACTCATTCAAATCACAGCCAACAACCCAAAAACCTTGTTTTTTTAAATCATCTAAAGTTCTTGATAAATTAGTCACTTGAGCAACCTTAATATAATCAATTGCTCCTGTTGATACTTTCGCAACAGTTGGTGTTAATCCAACACTTCTGTTTTTACCAATAATAACACCATCAACCCCAACAGCATCACAAGTCCTTAAGATTGCACCTAAATTATGAGGATCCTCCAAACCATCAAGCATAAGGAGTAAAGGTTGCTTATTACTAGGAATAGATGATAGGATTTGAGATAATGGTGTATAATCATAACCTTTAACTTCAGCAACGATTCCTTGATGAACAACTTTACCAACCAAATTATATAAATGGTTTTTATCAGTAATCACATAATCAATTTTTCTTTTTTGACATACTTGTATAATTTTGTTATCCACAGCATTTTTTAATAAATAAAGTTTATAAATCTCTTTATCACCTTTTAAAGCTTCTAAAACTGTATTTTTACCATAAATATATTGCTTCATAAACATTCTCCATCAACATAACCTTTATATAGTTCAAAAATCTCCTGAATTCTACTCATATTATCCAATAAATATAAATGACCAATCAAAGTTTCAAAACCAGAGGATTGATTATGAGTAATAACACTCATATTCTTAACATGCCTTCTTCCTTTCGCATTCCTTCCTCTTTTATAAATAACAATCTCTTCATCACTTAACCAACCACATTCAATAGCTTTTTGCATAAATCCTGCTTGAGCCTTTGCACTTACATATTGAACCGCCTCTTTTTGTAACAAATCTGGTTTAACAATATGACATTCCTTAATCAAAAACTCTCTTACATAAACCTCAAAAACACTATCACCTAAATAAGCAACCGTTAAAGCTGGTAGTAATTCTGGTTTCATTATATAATACCCTTTTCAATCAAAGCAGTTCTTAAAACATCTGCTTTTTCAAAATTTTTCTCTGCTTTTTCCTTCATCCATTCATTATACAAATCAACATCTTCTTGACTTAATACTTTTGTTTCATAAACAAATCCCATTACATCAAGCATCTTCATTAAAGTATTATATCCTACTAAAATAGCTTGATTATCCTTTTCTCTTGTCCTCATTAATTGATTTAACACTTTAACCTGCCCTAAAATAGTTGTTAATGCTAAAGAAGTATTTAAATCATCCGATAAAGCCCCAACCATTTTATCCACTGATTCTTTACAACATCCATCACCATCAATATGATTGATTTGCAAATATAAAGATACCTGTTTTAAAATATTTTCTACCTTATCCACTTCTTTTTTGACTGCTTTTAATACATCATCAGTAAAATTAAGAGGATTACGATAATGAGTAGATAACATCAACCATTTATAAACATTGCATCCCAATTCTTTTACAAGATCTTTAGCCCATAAAACATTACCTAATGATTTTGACATCTTTTGATTATCAATGTTAATCATCTGATTATGCATCCAAACATTTGCGATTGGGTGTTGGTGATATGCCATTGATTGAGCAATTTCATTTTCATGATGTGGGAATTTCAAATCTTGTCCCCCACCATGTATATCAATCTTACCATCTTCAAAAATATCATTAATCATAACAACACATTCAGTATGCCAACCTGGCCTTCCCTTTGACCAAGGACTATCAAACTGAATACCTTCATCAGTCTTTTTCCATAAAGCAAAATCAGTTGAACTTTCTTTTTTATCATTTTCATCCACACGTTCACTCGCTCCAGCAATTAAATCCTCAACTTTAATCCCTGATAACATTCCATATTCTTTAATTTTAGTCACTCTAAAATAAACATCCCCATCAACTTCATAAGCATATCCATTTTCCACAAGATTCTTAATAAAATCAATGATTGGAGTCATTGTTTCTGTAACTCTAGGAGCAAATGTAGGAAACTTAAGATTTAAATCTCCTCTTACATCCTCATAAGCCTTAATATACTTATCAGTTAATTCTCTTTCAGTAATACCTTCTTCTTTTGCTGCTTTGATAATCTTATCATCAACATCTGTAAAATTAGAAACAAAAGTCACCTTATATCCTAAATATTCAAACATCCTTCTTAAAACATCAAAAACAATCATCGGTCTTGTATTACCTATATGTGCATGATTATATACTGTAGGACCACATACATAAATACTTACTTCATCTTTAATAATAGGAACAAACTCCTCTTTTTGATTTGTTAGCGTATTAAATAATTTCATCTGTTTACCTCCTAAACAAAAAAGCAAATGATAAAGACATTTTCATGTTCATCCACTTCATCATATGCTTAACTTCTACTTTTAACGCAAGTTTTACGTTCTTTCTTTTCAAAAGACTCAAATAAGTGCATCCAGAAACATTTATTAAACCATTTCCACCAACAGGTTCTCTCTATAAACTATCTTTTCTATCATTCTTATCTCTAATTTATTTATACTATAGCAAATATCACCTATTTAATCAAGAAACTTATTCACACATTTTAACTTTCATTTAAGATCCAATTATTTAATTTATAAAACATACCTTATTTATGTATAAAAAACGAGACCAACATCAAAGTTTAGCCTCGTATTTCTTATTATTTATATAAATTTAATCTAATACAGAATTAAAAACCTTTAAATAAGCATCTGCACTCTTATCCCAATCTAACACAGTTTCCATAGCACGTTTAACCAATCCATTCCATTGCTCTTTATCACTATATACATTAAGTGCATAATCAATAATATCCATCATTTCATGAGCATTATAGTTTTTAAAGCTAAATCCTGTACCAGAATTTTCATATTCATTGTATGGTTCAACACTATCCTTTAAACCACCAGTTTCTCTAACAATAGGGATTGTTCCATAACGCATTGACATCATTTGAGATAAACCACATGGTTCAAATAACGAAGGCATTAAGAACATATCACATCCTGCATAAATTCTACAAGACAACTTAAAATCATATTTAAGATTTAAAGAAATTTTTTGATTATGATAAGCAGCAATTCCCTTTAATGGTTCTTCATATTTTGCATCTCCAGAGCCTAAGATAACAAGCTGTACATCACGTTTCATCAGTTCTTCTAAACGATTTAAAATTAAATCTAATCCCTTTTGCCAAGTTAATCTTGTAACAATTCCAATCAATGGAATATCTGGATCAACTGGCAATCCACATTCCTCTTGTAATGCAGTCTTATTTTTAAGTTTCTTTTCTTCAACTGTATCAATGTCAAAATTTTCCACGATATTTGGATCTGTTGCTGGATTATTAGTATCATAATCAATACCATTTAAAATACCATATAAATCATGTCTTCTCATTCCAAGAATATTTTGTAACCCTTCACCAAATTCATCTGTTAAAATTTCTTGTGCATAAGTTGGTGAAACAGTAGTAACAGCATCACTATAATAAATAGCTGCTTTCATAAAGTTTAGACAACCATCATTTCTACAATTTCCATTATAATATAAATAATTATCTAACCCAAAATGATCACTTAATAGAGCTGGATCACATTTCCCTTGGTAAGCAATATTATGAATTGTGAATGTAATTTTAATACCCTGATAATATTCATAATAAGCATATCTTTCTTTATATAAAGTCGCAATCATAGCAGCTTGCCAATCATGCAAAGATAAAATATCAGGTTTAATATCAAGATGAGAAATTAATTCTAACACCGCAAAATCATAATATGCAAATCTTTCATTATCATCATCATAACCATATAATCCAGGTCTTCTAAAATATTGTTCATTATCAACAAAATAATAAGTTACTCCATCATACTCAGCCTTAAAAACACCACAATAGCATTTTCTCCATCCTACCCAAATATCAAAATTCGTTACATATTCAATAGTATCAGCTAATTTCATATCTTGATATTTTGGTAAAATAACAATACATTCATGACCTTTCTTTACCAATTCCTTTGGTAATGCACCTACAACATCTGCTAATCCACCTGATTTAATATATGGATTTCCTTCACTTGCCGCAAAAATAATTCTCATTATACAATATCTCCTTCTTTGATCAATAATGGTTGATTTACATCACCATGAAGATCATTTTTAGCAGTTACAATTGCGTGTTTATCAACAATAACATTTTCTAATACAGCCCCTGCTTCAACAGAAGAACCAGTTAGCATAATACAATTCTTAACAACTGCACCTTTACCAATTTTAACTTCTCTACCAATAATACTCCTTTCAACAGTACCATCAACAATTGCACCATTCGCAACGAATGAAGAAACAACTGATGAATTCTTCAAATATTTAGTTGGTGGTGTATCATTAGTATTTGTATAAATAGGCCAATTGCTTTTAAATACCTGTGAATTATTAACAACATCAATTAACCCTAAAGAAGTTTCATAATAAGCTTCTAAAGAATCAATATTCTTTACATAACCTTTATATTGGTATACATGAATAACTTTTTCATCTAATAAATATTTCAACATATCTTTTAATGAGAAGAATGCTGAAACATTTTTAGCTTTCTTCATAATCATTTCTAAAGTAGAAACGTTAATTACATAAGTATCTAAAGATACATCTCTACTCTTAGCAGTCCCTCTATTAACATCAATAGATACAACTTTACCATCTTTAATTTTAAGAATATCACTACCAATAAATTCTTCTTTTGCATTATTTATCTTACTATAAACCATAGTAATTTCAGCACCAGCTTTTTCATGAGCCTCAACTACATCTGCATAATTTAAAGTGTTGATAATATGAGATGGAGCAATAACCGCAATATCAGCTTTAGCCCCCTTTAAAAACGCAATATTTTCTTTTAAGTTATTTAAATCATGATTATATTTAGTAGCTCCCGCATATTTTTCATTATATAAAATTGAAAGTCCACCACGTTTTTGATTTAAATTCCAACTTGTTCCTCCACCTAAATGTTTAACAATTGATCTAGGTTTATTTTGGATTAAAACACCCACTCTATCAATTCCTGAATTAGATAAATTTGATAATACAAAATCAACAATTGCATAACGCCCTAAGAAGCTTACTGAAGCCGCAGGTCTTCTTTCAGTTAATTCTGCATAATTTACATCTTCGTGTAAATTAACAATACCTATTACTTTTGCCATTTTCAATAATCCCCCTATCCGTTTTTACTTACTAAAGCAACTTCTTTAGCCTCTTTATTAATAACTTCATTCATCTTAACTGTATAATTTTCATCAACAATAGCTTTATAAATTTCAGCACCCTCTTCTACTAATACACCTGGCATTAATACTGAATCAATAACTTTAGCGTCCTTGCCAATTTTAACATTAGAGAAAATAACTGAACCAGAAACTTCTCCATCAACAATACATCCTTGAGTAATCATGGAATTACTAATTTTAGCATCTGCTCCAATTTGTTGAGGAGTTCCCAATGTATCTTCTGTATAAATCTTCCAATCTTTCTTTTCATTATATAAGTCTAAATCAGTATCATTTAATAAGTCCATATTGGCTTGCCATAAACTCTCAACAGTTCCTACATCTTTCCAATAACCATCAAATCT
Organism: uncultured Erysipelotrichales bacterium; assembly: GCA_910579135.1. Taxonomy (GTDB): domain Bacteria; phylum Bacillota_I; class Bacilli_A; order Erysipelotrichales; family Coprobacillaceae; genus MGBC113645. The sequence goes on from CAJTTM010000010.1 coordinate 61,805, forward strand.
CCAAGCCATTAATCTCTTACCATCATTCAACATAGCTGGAATAATATCCATACCAAAATCATGCTTACTTTCTTTATCTTTAGCATCCGCAATCAAATATTTCTTTAATTCTTTATATGTGAAAATATAAATTCCCATAGAAGCTAAAGTAGACTTAGGTTCAGCAGGTTTTTCTTCGAATTCATAAATAGTCTTTCCATCTTCTTTAACATTCATTATACCAAAACGTTTAGCTTCTTCTAATGTAACATTTAATACTGCTACTGTTAAATCTGCATTATTTGCTTTATGTTCTGCTAACATTTCACTATAATCCATTTTATAAATATGATCTCCAGATAAAATAACTATATATTTTGGATCATATTGGTCTAAGAAATCAATGTTTTGATAAATAGCATCTGCTGTTCCAGCATATGATGTAAATCCTACACCATCCCCTCTTTCACGAGCTGGTAAGTTTACAGCTTTAGATTGATCCCCATCAAGACCCCATTTTGTACCAGAACCTACATATTGTCCTAATAATACTGACTCGTATTGTGTTGGTAAACCTACAACATCAACACCTGAGTTTGCGCAGTTACTAAGTGGGAAATCTATAATACGATATTTTCCACCAAAAGGAACTACTGGTTTTGCAACTTTAGCTGTTAAAGCGTATAAACGTGATCCACGCCCTCCAGCCAAAATCATTCCTACAATTTCTTTACTCATAAATTTTTCCTCCTAAACATCAATATGAAATCGCTTACCTATGTTTACATTCTACCATATTTTCATTAAAAAAAACATAGAAATCTTTAAGTTTTCATTTATAGAAAACAATTATATTGATATAATCAAGTATTTTTTTATCAACTTTTTTTAATTTGCTCATAAAATAAATTGAGGTGATGGATTTGAGCCCAAGAATTCAATACTCTAACAATGATGTGGATTTACTTGCAAAGATCATGAAAGCCGAAGCTTTAGGCGAAGGTGAAGAAGGAATGTTGTTAGTGGGTAACGTTGTTGTCAATAGAGTTGTTGCAAATTGTGATGTTTTTAAGAATACAAGAAATATCTCTGAAGTTGTTTATCAAAAGAATGCTTTTTCTGGAGTGGGTCAACCTTTATTCAATGCTCCAGTTAATGCCAAAGAAAGAGAACTTGCTCTTAAAAACATTAATGGTTATCGTAATTCTCCAGCAACCAATGCCTTATGGTTTAAAAACCCTGGAAGAAATGTATCATGCCCTCAAAAATTTTATGGGTCACTTAGCGGCCGTTATAAGAACCATTGTTTTTATAGTCCTGGTTCGAATTTGAAATGCGATTTATAAAGGAGATTAAATATGGATACAAATAACAATAATATTATGGAAGGTAATCAAACACCTTCTTCCCCTTCTCCCATTGTGGAACAAACCTATATCGAAAACATTTTAAGATTAAATATCGGAAAATTAGGCACTTTTTATTTCACTTATACAGGTAGTGATGACTGGAGAGATCGTGCATATAAAGGTGTTATAGAACAAGTTGGACGAGATCATTTTATTGTCAGCGATCCAAAAAACAACAAACATTATCTTTTCCAATTCGTTTATTTTGATTGGGCAGAATTTGATGATGAATTAAATTACAGATTCTAAAAAAAGGCTGTAACGTATAGATAGAACTCTATTTATAACGTTCAGCCTTTTTGATTAACTAATAAATATATTTTAATATATCTTCTTCCTTATCAATATCAGAAATATTTAATAAAAGTTGATCTAAATCTTCTTCATTACTATCATTGATTTTATTAATAATGTATTCTAATATAGATCCTAAGTTTTTCGTTAATTGATTAATAATTGTTTTCGTTATACCTTGACCCATACCTTGGGCTATTCCATAAACCAAACCATTATCATACTCAATTCCCATCCATTTTCTTGTTATCTCACACATCTTTTTGACTCCTCTTTCATCTTGTTTATAATACCTAAAACATTTCTTTGATCTACACAATGAAAGTCATGGATCATTCTTCCTATTTTGGTTTCTTCATCTTTATATTCTCCATTAACAATCAGTATCTCTTATCAATCATCAACTTCTTCTTGACTTTCCAGCTCTACTCTCTTGACTCTATATATTTGGTAGTCCCCTTTTAAAATAATCTTTATAGTAGATATAAATCACATAGCTATCTGGTATATCTTTATACTTTGTTCCTTTTAAACTTCTATATCAATAATTTCTCCTTCACTGCTTTCTACGAGAATATCCAATCGTAATTCTTTTCCATGAAGATTACTGATATAGTATTCCACTTGAGAATCTTTGATATGTATAGGTTTATTAAAGAGAGACGAGAGAGGACTACCCTCATCATAGGGTTATTAAATAAAGTCATAGACTTCATATTTCTAATAAGTTCATATTTTTTATTTCTCCTTATTATTACATACAAATAAAAAGAAGATTTTTCTTTTTTTAATGACATGATTTCATCATATGAAAATAATAACTTCTATAAATCTATTATAAGAGTATAGAAGAGTGTTGTCATTGGACATTTTGCCCAAAAAGAAAAGAAGTTATTTTTTATAACTCCCTTTATTATATAATTTGAAAAATATAAAATTTTAAATACGATGTTTCTTCCATGGTCCACAAAATTGGATGATCGTGATTCTGCTGGGTTACAGAAACTTGTTTTAAAGTCACATTAGCTTCACTTGCAGCCTCCCTTAACATCTTTTCAAAATTATCAGTTTCCATAAAACGAGAACAGCTACAAGTAATCAAATAACCACCATTTTTTAATAATTCCATTGCTCTCATATTAATTCTTTTATAACCATTATATGCACGATTTATTGTTTTTCTTGATTTGGTGAAAGCTGGAGGGTCTAAAACAATAATATCAAATTCACCTGTTTTACATTTATCTAAATATTCAAAAACATCATCCTGTACAAAAGATATATTTTGTTCTAAACGATTTAATTTCGCATTTTCATACGCTTGATTTAAAGCAGTTTTAGAAACATCTACTGCCACAACTTTTTTAGCACGACCATATGCCGCATTTAATGCAAAACCCCCAGTATGACTAAAACAATCTAAAACCTTTTTATTATATGACATATTTCTAAGCAAAACTCTATTTGCTTTTTGATCCAAGAAATACCCTGTCTTCTGTCCATTTTCAACATCAACATTTAATTTCAAGCCATTTTCATCGATAGTAGTAACAGTAGGAATATCTACACCTTTATAAAATCCTTTTTCTAAAGGGAGTCCCTCTTTCGCTCTTACCTGAATATCATTTCTTTCATAAATACCAGAAATATGAACCCCATCATCTTCACATACTTCTAGTAATAATTTATAAATCATATCCTTACACTCTTCTAATCCATAAGAACTAATCTGACAAACTAAAATATCATTATATCTATCTACTGTTAATCCTGGAAGTTGATCAGCCTCACCAAAAACGAGCCTGCAATTTGTCATATTATCCTTCTCTAAAGTTTTTCTAAAATCATATGCAAATTGGATTCTCTTTTTAAAGAAATAACGATTAATAATCTCTTTAGGATTCTTAGATAAAATACGAACTGTTATATGACTTTTTTTAGAAAGAAAACCAGTTCCCATATAACGATTATTTGTTGTTACAATATCCACCAACGATCCATTCTCTATATTTTCATCAATTTCTAATGCATTATTTTTATACATCCACATTTGCCCTTTATCTAACCATTTTTCTCCTTCATTAGAAATAATGATCTTAGGATAATTTCTTTCCATTTTTTCCTCCTTTAAAAAATGAGTTTTCTTAAAGAAGAACTCATTTATTTTTAGCAACCAAATACTTTCTCACTGTTGAAATAAAATGAAGACTTCCAGTCACAATAATTTTTGTTTTCTTTAAATAAGCAGTTTGAATGGCTTCCTTAAAATCTTCAATAATAATTAAATTATCATGAGATTTCATTTGACTTACATCAATAGCTCTTTCATCATGAAACGATGTTAAATAAACTGTATAGTTATGTTTCAATAACATATCAAGCATAGTATCCATATTCTTATCATTTAAACAAGAGAAAATAATACTCACATTCTTATCCTTTTTTACAGATAACGTTTGAATCAAGGCTTCAATACCTGGAATATTATGGGCCCCGTCAATACTAACTTCACTATCTTTATAAGATAATGTTTCATAACGACCTCTCCAAGTTGTTTCTTCTACAGCTTTTGTAGTAATATCACCTTGCATTTTTATTAATTTAGAAGCAATTGTTAAAGCGAGTCTTGCATTAGTCACCTGATAGATGCCTTGATGATGCAAAGTAAATGCCATATCTCTATATCTAAAATGGAATGGATAACGAGAAACTTGATAATCAGGAACTACGATCATCCTTGCTCCCATTACATCACATTGTTCTTGAAGTCTTGCTAAAATTGTACCTTGTGATTCACTTGTTATAAAAAGTTGATTTGGTTTTATAATCCCCATCTTTTCATTAACAATATCGTATATACTTTCACCTAATTGAGATGTATGATCCATTCCAACATTCGTAATTGCACTAATAACAGGATCTATAACATTTGTTTTATCATTTAAACCGCCAATACCAGTTTCAATAATACGATAATCCAAATCAGAAGATTGAAAATAATCCAACATAATTAAAACATCAATTTCAAACATTGATAAGCCATCACTCTCAATAACTTGATAATATTTATTGATATAATTTAATAGTTGTTCATCACTAATAGGTTCACCATCAATACAAATTCTATCATTATGACATATTAAATAAGGCGAAGTAAACGTTCCAACTTTATATCCATGAGCATTTAAAATGCTTCTTAAATAATTCACAGTTGAACCTTTCCCATTTGTACCAGCAATATGAATCATATTTTTTTGTTTCATATTTATCTTACATTCATTTAATGTTTTACGAAATTCATCTATTGTTCTTTTATTACGTTTTGATTCAATATATTGTAAAGCATCATTAATATTATCAAACATTATTTGATCCTCCAATCTATTGGTTCAATTCCTTTACTCATTAAAAATTGATTTGCTTTAGAAAAAGGATGTGATCCAAAGAATCCTCGATGTGCACTAAGCGGTGAAGGATGTACACTTTTAACAATAAAATGTTTTGATATATCAATCATAGAAGCCTTATCAATAGCTTGTCTTCCCCATAAAATAAATACTAAAGGTTTTTCTCTCTCATTCATTTTTTGAATAATATGATCAGTAAAAACTTCCCAACCTTTACCCTTATGAGAATTCGCTTTACTCTCTTCAACCGTTAAAACTGTATTAAGTAACAAAACACCTTGATCTGCCCAAGAAGATAAGTCCCCATGATTAGGAATATCAATACCTACATCATCATGTGCTTCTTTATAAATATTTACTAAACTTGGAGGAATTCTTACTCCTTTTACTACACTAAAAGCAAGTCCATTAGCTTGATTCACTTCATGATAAGGATCTTGTCCAATAATTACAACTTTTATATCTTCATAATCTTTAAAATTAAAACAATGAAAAACTCTTTTACGTGGAGGGAATATCACTTTATGAGCATATTCATTATTCACAAATTCTTCTAATTGTTTATAATATGGCTGACATCTTTCTTCATTAATAATTTCTTTAAAGTTCATCAATAATAAACCTCTCAATCACTTCAGCTAAAACACCCTCATTATTATTAGACTGACAGACATAATCACAAACATCTTTAACTCCCTCTACACTATTCCCAGCTGCTACTGATAAACCAGCCACCTTTAGCATTGCTAAATCATTATAATTATCTCCAACTGCAATGGTATCTTTAATATCTATCCCTAGAATTTTTGCTAATTTCTTTAATCCTTGACCTTTATCTACACCAATTCTATTAAATTCCATATATCGATTAGAAGAATAACTTACTGAACATAATCCTTCTACAATATCTTTCATTTTAGGTTCAATGCTCATTAAATAAGGGACATCAGTATTTTGATATAATATTTTCGCAATCGGTGTATCCTTTAAAAAATCAACATTATTATCTTCCATGATAATACAATCTACTTTTTGATTCTTAATCCTTTGAGCTTCTGATTCAGATAAATTAAAAATATAAACTTTATCTTTTGTATAAATATGTTGACAAACATCATAATCTAATCCAAACTCAAATATTTCTTTCATTTTTTCAAATGGTAATCCTTGAAAATCAATAACCTGATTATCTTTATTTTCACTAATAGCCCCACCATTAAATGAAATAACATATTCCCCTTCTTGATCATATAAATCTAAAAGTCTTAAATCATTTTGAATAGACATGAATCCTCGTCCTGTTGCAGGAACAAACTTTACTCCTAATTCTTTTGCCTTTTTGATTAAATCAATATTTCTTTGACATATTTCATGATGATCATTTAATAATGTTTCATCCATATCACTAGCAATCAACTTATATCCCATTATTCTTCCTCCAACACATATTTTTCTATCAATTCTTTAACAGCACCTTCAAAGTAATCATTTTTCAAAACAATATCACTTGCTTTTTTAATATCATCACTACTACTTGATACACAAGCACCAAGCCCTGCTACTTCTATCATCTCTAAATCATTATAATTATCACCAATAGCTATGCATTCATCTATAGAAACACATAAATAATCAGCTAACCATTTTAAACCACTACCTTTATCTACACCTAAAGCATTAAACTCTAAATAACGATTTGAAGAAAAAGACATTGCAACTTGATCTTTATACTTTGGATACAATTCATTTTTAACTGACATTAAATATTCCATATCTCTTCGTTCAAATAATAATTTAGCTATTTTATCTTCCTTTAAAAATTCCATATTATATTCATCAATAACTTTAAAATTAGCCTTTTGATCTGTTTTTCTTTGAACCTCATCAGGATCAGCATTAAATATATAACAACAATCTAACGTAAAAATCAAAACACAAACATCATATTGTTTTGCAATCTCAAATAATTCTTTAGATTTATCAAAACCTAATCCATTAAAATAAAGAACTTTATCATCTTTATTTTCTATAATTAATCCACCATTAAAACATATTGAATATTCTTCTGCTTGTTGATATGTACCAATCTCTTTTAAAATTTCACCAATCATGTTAAAAGCTCTTCCTGTTGCTGGAACAAATTTCACACCTTTTTTCCTTGCTTTAGAAATAGCTTCTATGTTCATTTTAGGAACATGATGATTAACTAATAACGTTTCATCTAAATCTGATAATATTAATTTATACATAATCTCACCTCTATATAAGTATACTATCAAAAGTATAAATAATCCATAAATAAAGGAACTCTTTTACGCCATTCCACTTCATTATGTGCTGCCCCTTCAAAATAATGATATGAAATATCAGAAATCCTATTTTCTAATAAATGATAAATAAAATCATTACTTTCAAAATACCATTGATCAATCTCCGAATCACCACATCCTTCAAACTCTCCATAATCAAAATAAAACTTTTCAATAGCACTTAAATTTGTATTTTCAATTAATTCTTTAAACTCATCATAATAAAACCAATAAGCGGTAGATAAAGATGCTGATTTTTTAAATACAGAAGGATATGCTAAAGCAGCATAACTTGCAATAACACCTCCCATTGAACTTCCAACAACTGCAGTATCATCTTCAATAGTACGAAAGCGTCTATCTATATATGGTTTAAGTTCCGTAACCATCCAATCGACATATTCTTTTCCTTCTCCACCAATAATTTTTCCTTTTTGATGTGTTTCTCTTTCTGATAATTCATCGCTTATCACCCAAGGTCCATATTCATCCATACGTTTTTGATCATACATATTACATGGAATCGCAACCATAATAATTTCTAATCCTGTTTCTTTGACATAATCTATAAATCCCCAACTGACTTTCGCATAAGATAAACAATCAAAAAAAGCATTTTGTCCATCTTGAATATATAATACTGGATAATGTTTATTATTTTGATAATAGTCATCAGGTAAATAAACTGTAATATGTCTTTTTCTATTTAAATTTTTCATTTTAAAATCAAATCCTACAAACATTGACAATTCCTCCTATTTATTTCACAAGAAAAAAATAAGCTTTTAGCTTATTTCTTAGTTTCTGGTAAAGTCGCAACTTCTTCTCCATCTTTAGAGAAAATATAATGTTCTCTTGCATACCTTACAACATAGTCATCATCATTAAGTAATGAAACTTCCTTTTTCAACTTTTCTTTTTCAGCTTGTAAAGTATTTTTTTGTTGCTCTAACGTAGTAAGTTCAGTTTTTCTTTCGTGCACTCTTAAAGCAGTAGACCCTAATAAATAAAGTAAAACAAATGATGCTACAATACAAAAGACTCCTACGAAATTTCCGTATCTTGTTCCTTTTTTCGCCATTTTTCTTTCACTCTCCTTACTCGCTTTTTCATTATATCATTAATTTTCTTTAAAAAAAAGACAAAAGGGTGAATTATTTTTTTTATAACGAAAATAACTCTCTCTAAATACAATAATTCAAAGTAAGCATAATACTTTTGATATACTAAATATCCTAATACCAAAAAAACAAATTCATAAATATATAAAACACCATAATTAATGATAACCAAACCTTTATAAAAAAAGAAAGCAAAGATAACCCCAAAAATAAAATATGAGATTATCTTTAATAAAAAAGGAAGAAATCCAGCTAATCTGTTAAAAAGATGATAAACACCCATCATAAAAAAACTATAAATAAAACAAAAAAAACAACATTGAAATTGAGTTAATAAATTCATTATTTCAATAACTTATTAAACATTTTATCCTTTTGGTGTGTTTTCTTTTTATCAGATACATAATTCATACCATCTATATTCCCTTTAATACTTACTTCATTTTGTTCTTGATCTAATCGTACTAAAGTTAAGTCACTACCAACAATATTTAAGTATCCTAAAGATGTTTCAATTAAAAACTCATAAGAATCAAAACTTTCTATTTTTTTAACTCCTGTTAACTCTATACTCTTCCTATCCTTAATAAAAATATTGTGATAAGGTGTATGTTCAAAATGCAAAGAATTATTATTTTCCATAAAATGACCTCCTATCAAAACATATGATAGAAGGTTATCTTTTATTCTAAATATGTGTGACTTCTTTTTTTACTTCTTCTATAATTTCATAAAGCATAGAACTATCATTCTTTAAAACATGTTCTCTTAATTCTTTAACTCTTACTTTTAAAATAGATCTACCAAATTCTATTTCAATAATATCACCAATTTTTAAACGAGTTGAAGGTTTTGCGATTTTATCGTTGACTTTCACTCGATTAGCTTCACTTATTTCTTTTGATAAAGTTCTTCTTTTAATAATACGTGATACTTTTAAAAATTTATCTAAACGCATGATAATATCTCCTTCTCTATAAGTTCAATAACAAATCCTATTATCTTTTCATCTATTATATGATATGGAGTCTTTTTTATCAAGATACATAAACTCCCTATTACACTTCCTTCAACTTGAAAAGGATATATATATACATGTTTTTCTACTTTATCTTCAATAATTTCTAAAGTCATATCTTGTTTATCATAATCCATAGAAGATATAAATTGTTGACTTAATGGTTTCCTTTGATATTTTCCTAAGATATCTTCACTACAATATAAAATACGTTCATTATTAGTTACCAATATTGAATTTTGATATTTTTCATACAATACCCTAATTAATGTTTCTACTGTTTCATTAATACCTTCAATTTCACTATACTTTTTTAACATCAATGTATCATCTTCAATAAAGAAAGAAATACTTTCTCCTTCTTTCATCTTTAATCTTTTTCTCATTTCTTTAGGAATCACTATTCTTCCTAATTCATCTATTCTTCTAACCATACCTTTTTTCATATTCTCATCTCCAATACAATTCTTAACAAATATCAAAAAAGATATACTTACCTAATCTTCAAAAAAATCATTTGAAATAATGAAATCTACACCTAGCTTCTTAAAATATTCATATTTCTTTAAAGTTGGAACAGTCCATACTACTACTTTTAAATGATGTTTATGATAATACTCCATTATCTTTGGATTTACTAAGGTATATTTAGGATGAATTTGATAGATATGGTTATTCATTGTTTGTTCTAATTTTTTCTTTTGAGATGATGAATATAAATATCCAACACATATATTTTTATCTATTTCTTTTAATGTTAATAATGATGGCAAATAAAATGATGAATAAATGATTTGTTTTTGTACACCTATTTGGTCCACTAAATCATATACTTTTCTTTCTATACCTTGATAATGAATGACATCTGTCTTTAATTCTATATTTAATAAAATATCTTTATTTTTAATTAATAATAACAAATCTTTGAGTAAAGGTATCTTTTCATTATATTGACTATGACAAGAAAATGAATACTGTTTTAATTCGTCAAGTGTTAAATCTTTAATATAACCTTTCCCATTGCTTGTTCGATCGATTGTCTCATCATGACATAATACTAAATATCCATCCTTTGTAAGATGAACATCAGTTTCAATACCATCAAATCCTCTTTCAATAGCCTTTTGAAAAGCCAACATTGTATTTTCTGGATATAAATAACTATATCCTCTATGAGCTAGTTTTTTCATGACATTTCCTCCTTAGCATGTTATAATTATTATACATGAAACGAAAGGAAAAAAATATGATAAAAGCAGTTTTTTTTGATATAGATGGTACTTTACTTTCACATAAAACTAAAGGTGTTCCAGCCTCTTGTAAAAAAGCTTTGCATTTATTAAAAGAAAAAGGTATTTATACTTTTATTGCGACTGGTAGACATATAAGTGAAATGAGAGATTTACCTATAGATGATTTAGAGTTTGAAGGATTTATTACTTTAAATGGTCAGTATTGTTATAATAATGAAAAATTAATATATGATTTACCTATTGTTAAAGAAGATATTATTAATGTCATTGAAGCTATTGATAAAGAACCATTTCCTTGTATATTTGTAGAATCCAAATTAATGTATATTAATTTTCATAATGAAGCTGTACAAATTGTACAAGATGCAATTAGTACACCTTTACCTGATATCAATGATTTACATAGAGGTTATGATCACTCTATATATCAAGTTATTCCTTACGGTGTAGACAAAAGTAAAGAAGATAATATTCTCTGTTTAATGCCTCACTGCAAACAAACAAGATGGCATCCTCTCGCAATTGATATTATTTCTAAATATGGTGGAAAACAAAACGGTATACAACATATTTTAGATTATTATCATATCAAAAAAGAAGAAACCATGGCCTTTGGTGATGGTATGAATGATATTGATATGTTTGAATTTTGTGAAATTGGTGTTGCGATGGGTAATGCAAGTGATGAAGTGAAAAGTAAAGCCGATTATGTCACAAGTGATATTGATGATGATGGGATATATAATGCTTTAAAACATTTTCATATTTTATAACATAAAAAGTCAGCGATTGCTGACTTTTACTTTATTTCACTTTTACACTTTTTATACTACTATATGATCCATAATATTTCTTTTTACCTATCATCTTATAAGCTCTAACCTTTACATAATAATTCTTTTTACTCTTTAACTTCTTAATCACTTTAGAAGCTGTTTTAGAATTAACTGTAATATATTTAAATCCTTTACTCTTACTTGTTGAATAGGCGATTTGATATCCACTAGCCCCTGTGACTTTTTTATATTTCACTGTTAATTGTTTCTTTCCTGGTTTCACACTACTGATTATGACTTTTTTTGGCACGATATAGAAGTTAATGATTTTACTTCCCATATAACTCCCTTTACCTTTAATAGTAATCGTTGCTTTCCCTATGTTTTTATTATTTTTATAACTTAAAGTATAATCAATTCCATTTTTTAATGTTTTCTTTCCATATTTTACTGTTACTTTTGGTTTCAATGTTTTTCCAGTGTAAGTTACATTCTTAACATTTGTTTTAGTTTTTAAAATAGATATTTTGGTAACTTTTGGCTTAACAGCTTGTACAGTGACTTTACAAGTAGCAGTTTTACCATTAACTGTTTTTACTGTAATTGTTGCAGTTCCTACCCTTATTCCTTTTATAACTCCATTATTGACAGTTACAACTTTATTGTTGCTTGATGTCCATGTTAATGCTTTATTCGTTGCATTAGCTGGAGTTATTGTTGCTTTTAAGGTTGTACTACTATCCTTGTTGATGGTTAATGTGGTTTTATCAAGTTTAAGATTTATAATTGGTATATTTATTATAGGTTTTGCTTTAACTTGATAATTAAATGATACTTTTTGATTTCCAAATGATACTATTGCCTTAAACGTTCCAATTTTTTGGGTTTGAAATTGAGAAACAGCATACTGATTTTTATTTAATACTTTCTCTCCATTTTTATAGACAGCCTCTACCCTTAATCCCGATTCATCAATAATATCCCCTTGATAATAAACAGTTTTTAAAGGTGGAGTAATACGCAAAGAAAGAAATTTATTATTTAACTTTTTCTTTTTCACAATAATAGGTGCATTATCATAATGATACGAAACGTAACATTCTTGATTAATGCACAAGCAACTTAAATCAAGTACTTGATTGGCAGGTGACTCTCCCTCTTGAATAAGCGTCTGATTGCCTTCATCAAATTCATATACTGTTGTTTTTCCAATATCAACAGTTGGATATGTTGCAACATAAATATTACCTTGATTCTCCATCAATTGAGCATTTATATTTCCTTTTAATAACTGTTTTCCCTCATTCCACTTTCCATCATAACAATAAATCCTTAAATCATCATCAGTTAAAGCAACATATAATTTATCTCCAATTGTTATCATATCATAACTACTTCCTTGAAGTAGATTTTGTGAAATTTGAGACACTTTTTTATGATTATACTGATAAACGTGAACATTCTTTGACATGTCTATAATAGACATATAAACTTTGTTATTACCTACAACTATATGAGATTGTCCACAACTTCCTTGGCTATAAAATGTTTCAATATCCTTAAATTGATTATTTTCTATAGTCGCAAAATGTGCTTTTGAACCCGTTGTGTAAGCAATATATATTGCTTTATCATCACTCTTTACATCCATTTCATAACCTTGAATATCTTTAGTTACTGATGTTATCCAAGATTTAGAAGTTTCATTATATTGTTTTAGTACAAACTGTAATCGTCTATTAAGATAAGCAAAATAAAGTTTATCTTTATGAACAAATAAAGAAGAACTTAATACTAAACCCTCATTAATAGGAGAAGCCACTTGTTGCCAAGTATTATCGTATTTATATAATGTATATTTATAATTTTTATAAACCATCATATAAGGATGATTTTGATAATCTGCTAAAGTAGAATTTGAATATTCATAATTTTGAAAATCCTTATCAAGATATTGTGTATCTTCCCATAAATCAAAATCTTGTTTTGATGGAATAGAAACATCCAATGTCATTTGATTTCCACTCGAAGATGAAACATTGCTGATAACAATACCTGAATTACTTCCATCAGAAAAACTAAGTGCCCCATCTTCTAAAGTATCACTCATACAAGAAGAACCAATAGAAGTTCGCCCACTCTCTTTTGATAAATAAGCATTCATGGCAGTTACATTCATATTTTCACTATAACCATTTTGACCAACTTGTGGACGAAAAACATAAACACCCGTTTTTCCATAATAATTACTCAAAGCTTCTACCCTTGTATTAATACGATAAACAATCACTCCAGAATTTAAAATACAACGATCCAATGAATCTTCACTGATTTCATATCCTGGAAACTTTCTAAATTCCACAACAAAAAACTCACTATCACTTAATGGTGATTTCAATATATATGCTTGGTTTCCTTGAGCATTATCCTGACTATCTAAAACCAAACTTTGACTTTGTGTAATTGTCTTAATATCAATCCAATGAGAAAAATGCATTCTCATATAAGCAAGTGGATACTGTATGTGCATATTACTTTGTGCCATAATATCCCATATATATACAGGTAAATCTCCACCACCTTTTCGATATAAGTCAGGATATCCTAAAGTGTGTAAAAACTCATGGGCTACCACTCCCGCTTTAGCTGCACTACTATCCTCCATTAAACGACATGTATTAATCATATTATAGTGATGAACTTTTTTATTAGACCATATTTCATTACCAGTATAATCACTTTTATGAGAAACCAAAGTAGGATAATCCTTTTCATCATAATCAGGATTTCCTCTTAATATAATTGTAAGATTATCAATATATCCATCACCATCATAATCAACAACTTGATTTTGAATATCTGGAATATTATTTAATAATTCACTTATAATTAAGGCATCTGCATATTTATTTTTAGTTTGATTTGCAGTTAGAGATAAAGTATAAGAATTTATAGATGTCCCATCGTATTGAGGAAATATATTATGAACATGAAATTGATCATATGAAATAGACTTCATATATTGTTGAAAAGATCTTCCATGTGTTCCATTATAAATCTTAATAATTTCTTGAGTATTCTTTTCATCCTTAAAAAAGGCTTTATCTTCTTCTTGATTTTCACCACTAAATTGGGCAAATAATACAACATTACTAAAATTTTCTTTTAATGTATTTGCTTTTCCATGAACCTGATTTAAATCAATAAAAAACATAGATAAAACACAAACAACAATTAATAATCTTCTCATGAAAACACCTCTTTTCAACCTTAGTATATTAAAAACTTATAATTTAGTAAAGAGAATTTATATAAAAAATAAAGGATATAGCACTTTTAAAATAAATATTTATTCAAATCAAGAAGATTTACATTTTCCACTAATCCTTTATTATATGCTATTAACATCCTTTAATATCTAATATATTTTTCCAACACCACATTATATATTATACTTTGTAATCTATATTAACTCAAAATATATTTTAAAATATCCTCTTCTTTATCTATATCAAATATATTTAATGCGATTGTACTTATTGTCTTTTCATCAAGACTATTCATAATTTTAATAACATTTTCTGATAAGCAGCCTAATTTCCTTTTTAATTGTTTCATTAAAATATCCATTTCCCCCTCTATCTTCCCTTCAATTTTGCCTTCAGCTTTTCCATTTGTATAACCTCTTTTTTCACCAATGATTTCTCCTTCAATTCTTCCCATCTCTTTTAATTGTTCACATATCTCACACATTTCAGTA
>CAJTTM010000011.1 GCA_910579135.1 uncultured Erysipelotrichales bacterium
CCTTGGTAAACATTATTTTAATTATTTATACTGTCTACTTTAGAGAATCATATCATTAGCTGGTGGTTTTCTTGTGCGGGCAAGCCCTGCTCCCAGAGCTCAGGCTGAAGCCCCTTCATTTCATGCGACCTGTCCCTGCCTCTTGCACTATTTCTTACTGAATGGATCTCCTAAATCCAAACTTAATTGTTCTGCCTCTTTATCCTCTTTCAATTGATTCTTGATATATTCTTGTATTCTTTTCGTATTCTTTCCTGCTGTATCTACATAATATCCTCTAAACTAAACCAGAAATTTCTTCCTCGATACTGGTATCTCATATCCCCCCATCTTTCATATTGTAAATGTCAACTATAAATTGAAGAAAAATGAGAATTTGACTTGTAGAATTTTCGGAATCTAAATTGAAGAAAAATCGGAATTATATTTTAAAGAATTTTTGTAATCCTTTCATAGTTTCTTTAATTTTTTTAAACATTGTGTGACCATTTTCCTTTTCCATCACTGCATTTAAATTCCATCTGTTTCCTCCTTTACAATATCTTTGGTTCTATAAGACGGTCCATCTATCTGTATGATATGACTATGATGTAACAGCCTGTCCAATATCGCAGTTGCTATGACTGGATCATTCAATGATTCTCCCCATTTTGAGAATGGTACATTGGTTGTTATGATCATTGATTTATTTTCATATCGCCTTGAAATAAGTTGAAATAATAAGTTCGCATCATCCTTATTTAACGGCAGAAATCCAAATTCATCCAATATAAGCAGCTTATACTTGCAGTACTGTTTTAATCTTGCATCAAGCTTATTTTCATACTTCGCTTTTTTGAGGTCGTTGAGCAGAACACTGCATGATACAAAATATATACTTATCCTTTTAGATGCCGCTTCTATTCCAAGGCAACAGGAAAGCATCGTCTTTCCTGTCCCTGGTAATCCTACAAATACTATATTTTCTGCTTTCTCTATGAATCTTAATGTCATAAGATCCATTATTTTATTTCTGTCTATCCCTGGCTGAAAATCAAAATCAAACATATTTATTGTTTTTCTGTATGGAAAGTGACCCAGTTTGATATTCATTTCCTTCGCCTTCATATCTCTTTGTCTGATTTCTTCTTCAGTAAGTCTTTTGATGATTTTTAAAAGCTCTATATTATCAGTCTTACATTGATTCATGATGTCTATAAGCACTTCCTTCATTTTAAACAGCTTTAAAATCTCAAAATTATTTAAAACTTCATTATATTCACTATTCATTTCTCTTTATATCCTTTCATCTATATAGTCTGCCAGATCTTTTAATAATATGGCTGTTGTTGAACATCTTTCTCCAGCTTCCATTATGTTTTCATACATATCCTCATATTCCTCTGTTTCCTTGATAATATATCCTTCCAGATATTCTTTTATTCCGTCCAATCTCGCGTTTATATTTTTCTGTAAATCGAGAATTTTATTGTTAAGATCCCCTATATATTCATATGCTTCATCACCTTCCATGTAGTGTCCATTCCCAGGATACCAGATTCGTTTATCCATTATTTCTTTCCTCCTCTTTGTCCAATAAGATCAAATGACTTTAATCTGTTTTCAGCGATGCTTTCAATCTCATCCTGATTTTTTCCTGGGTATATTCCCTGAAGTATCTGCTAGAGATCTCCCTTATGATAATTAAATTTCTTTTGGCTTATCACATGACATGAGATCTCTTTTCCACTATAATAAATATGTAAATGATTATCGATAACTTCTATTTCTACAAGCTTATCAAGATAGTCAACAGGAACAGAATATTTATGTTTATCGTAACTAATCATTGATTCGTTCGTCACTTTTCTGACTTAGCGGTTGGATTTGTAATGGAACTGTTCAAGATTAACTCTACATAGATATTCTTTTTCTTCGTTTTCAAACATTTCACTGCACATCCTCCCAGTTGCCTGAGAGACTTCATTATTTAAATTCTCATTAAGATTTCTAACAATTTGATTAAGTTCATCATAGGAATCAAATTCTTCATTATAGACATGAAGTCTATCCATTATTTTAGCGACATTTTCAACAAGTCCTTTTGTACATGGTCTAAACGGACAACATGCAACGGGTCTAAACTGTGAATTCTTTGAGAATTCAAGAAAAGATGAATTAAAAGTCACTTCGTTTGTGTTGATATCATGCCTGTCGACAACCGTTTTCATATTATCGAACCATATTTCTTCAGGGACACCATCACAGTATTGAAACGCATGAATCATACAGTTGAACAGTGTCGGCTGTGTTCTGTCAACTGTAAGTTCAATATATTTTAGTTTGGAATAAGAAAGTACATAAAGAAAAATATTAACAGTAAATTCCTCATGAGATCTGGATACAAGAGTCAAAGATTCTTTCCAATCGATCTGTGCCTGAAGTCCTGGTGTTGATTCGACACGAATGGTTGCTTTTTTTAATATATTCTTTTTGAGCTTTTTAACGTGTTTGATAACAAGTGACTTGGAACCATTGTATCCCTTATCCTTTATAAAATAATAGATAGAAGTTGCAGAACAATAATAATGTGTAAGCTTATATTCTATAATGTCATAATAGGGAGTTAATTTAGATTCCTTCTTTGAGGTCCTTTTTTTCTTTCTGTATTGCCTTCCAATATTTTCTTGGCGGTAGACCAGGAAATATGGTTATCACGAGCATAAGCGAATATATTCACTTTAATACCTTTCACCTCCAATCCATTGTTAGTTTTCAAAACACTTTCATTCATAACATTACCTCCAATCATTAATGATAAGGAATAATAAAATCCTTATCAACTCATCATTTTAGGCAATAAAAAACTTGAAGAAAACTCTTAAATTTATAATTCCGAAAATTCTTAACTAAGAATTCCACTTTTTATAAACTTAATTTTCCATTTTTTCTTCAAGTCTATTTTACTATTTACACATTTGTCACAGAACCCTTAACGCCCTGTGCTGCAAGGCTGGGTTTCAGATAAACATTCTTTCCCGTATCAAGGTTGTAACCGATATAGATACCGTCCGTTTCCCCAAGCTGCTGTGTCGCGCCGAATCCAAGTCCAGCCAGAAAGTCAGAAGTGACATACTGGATATAATCGTTGATATATCTTTTACTTGCTGGGATAAACTCACCATGCAATCCCAACATATCCCCGAATGGGCGTACCAGCTTCACATTCAAATCGTCGTAGAAGTCCTTGACTTCATCACAGCGGCGTTTCAGTTCTTCCAGAGTGTCAGCCGCCACACGGATAACGTAGGACAGCTTATACATGGATTCTTTGGACTGGTCTAAGTTCGTTTCCAGCTCATTGACTGAATCCAGAGCTTCAATGACGTTACTTCCTGTTTCGTTGTTGGATTCCCAAGCATGGTTATCCAAGTCTTTCAATTCCTTTTTCTTGTTATGGACTGTGGTTAAGGCTTTCTTATTTGTCACAATCTCTACATTCATGGAAGTGGAAACAGGAAACGTGAACTGCTGCTGTTGGTAGTAGAAGATTTCACTGGACGGAAAATCAAGCTCACCCACGATATTGTTAATCGTGAAGTAGGCAACATACGTTGTCTGATCTTCACGCTCAATCTTTAGGTATCGCTGGTTTTCCTCTATCATGCAGCGTGTCGGACGGATAAGGTCATATCGCTTCACCAGAGTTTCACGCTTTAGCTTCTTTACTGGTAAATCATAACTGTAATCACTGTAAGCAACTCCCGTATTCCCGTAGATATGTTCCAAGAGATACCCGAAGTCATTCTTATCCAGCCTGCGGAACTGAAAGCGGCGTGAGATTTTACTTTCCAGTAATTTCTCCATCTTCATAAAACGATTGATTTCATCATTGCTCATGGAAACAAAGTCACCCATGAGCTTGTGATTGACTTCATAGATAAAATCTGTAAAGGTCATGGCTGCTGATTTCTTCATACTTTTTAAGTTGATTTCTTCCTCATTCACCAGCAGCTTGAAGCCAAGAAAAAAGCGGTAGTCAATCTGATTTTCCCCAATCATCTCAACCAAAGCTTCTGTCTGTTCGTCTATCTTCTTGTAGGCAATTTCTTTTAATCTGCCAGTGATTCCTCTTTTGGAACGCTCCTGTACTGCACGTAAGCTGTCCTCTGTGGCAATCTGTAAGGCATGGATTTTCCCGTCACGGTTCTGGGCGATAAGCTGACGGAAGTTGTCATGCACCATGTACTTTTCATCTGGTGACAGGAACGAATAATTGTAAGGTGTTAACTCATAGTAAGCAAAGCACTCACCATCATGGTTGAACACCATATTATTTTCAATATATTTAATCGGGAACATACATCACACTCCTAACTGCTGTAATAACGGGATTGAATTTTTCCTTTTTCAGTCTGATGGCTTTTCCTGCATAGGTCACTTTTGGTCGTAAGCAAAATGAGATACAGGATTTTAAAAATCCAAATGCTTTCTTTCCGTCAAAGGTCTTTTGCGATACGAACCAAGTAAAAGCGACGGGGATTCCAAAGTATTTGAGGAACGCCCCGTCAATCATGTTAAAGGGCGGCAGTTCCCCAAAGAGAATCACCACGAACAGCGATACCACAAACCAAGCCATCTGACTGAATGTGAGGGGGAACGAGAGCTGAAAGTCGTTGATTGCATAAATGACTTTCTCCACGCTCCATATGCTTGTATAGCTTTTGATTTTCTTCAATTTTCACAGCTCCTTTCTTTTCTAAAATGGAAACAGCAGCCTGTTTTCACAAGCTGCTGCATAAAAAATACCAGTTCATTGATAACTGGCAGATAGTAAATATTCAGTTGTTACGGACATTCAAACACGCCATGATTGGTGACGACAAAACGCCCCTCTAAATCAAGGTCACGCCCGTAGGCTTCATAGTCTATGTAGCTTCTTATCCTGTCTGGTATCTCACCCAGACTTTGACATTCATCTATAAAGTAATAGGCAACGTCTGTCATATCGCTACAATCGGGATAATGGATAATATCGTCTGCGTGTTCGCACAAATCTTCCAAGCTGCTGTAATAGCCTAGCAATTCCGATAATTCGTCCTGTATGTCCTCTGGTAAGTCCTCCACCATTTCACACAGGCGGTTGACTTCCTCAATGGGCGTGTATTCGTCAATCTCAAAGGGCAGCTCATAATCATGGATAGCGTATTCTTCGTATTCATCATTCAAGCCGATACGCTCTGCCATCTCGTCATAATCAATGGGCAGCGTAAACCACGCACCCACAAGCTCACCCTCATTGTATTTCCCAAGATTGGCGATATAGATTCGCATTTCTTCGATACCACATCACCCCTTTACTGGTAACGGAACACGCCGCTTGTAGTAAATAAATATCTGTCGTCCATTTCCAGCTCACTACCATAGGAGTGATAGTCGATATGTTTCAACAGTTCGTGGGGAATCTCACCGAACACATTTTCCTCACGGATAAGGTATTCTGCCAGTGCCGCACCGTCACCCACATCATAGTAGCGTATCTCGTCCTTATGGTCGATAAATTCATCAAAGCTGGAAAACCATTTCTGCTGAATGGCTTTCATTTCATTACCGATAGGTGTACCCTCCAATTCAAGCACCATGCGGCAGTTGGCATTGATTTCCCAAAGCGGCATATCGCTGTGTAAGTCAAAGGGCAGCTCATAGTCTGCAATCTCAATCTGTTCTTCGTTTTCTACACCGAGCTTTTCTCTGACTTCCTCAAAGTCCACAGGGCAGTTAAACCAGTCACCAAAGTAACCGTCGTCCTCGTCATGGTAGGGTTTCGTATTATTTAAAAGGTAGATTCGCATTTCCTGCAAGGTCTGTCACTTCCTTTCTTCATTTCCAGTATTCCCATTATAACAGCATAATCTACACCAAACACATAATGAGAAAATTTTTCTAATTGTTCTTTTGGATATGTAAGCGGTAGCTGTCGTTTGATTTCCTCCCATACCTCACGTTTATGGTAGGGCAGTTTAGAAACATCATGGCAGCCGATACAGTCTTTCATATCCTCAAAAATATCTGTTTTCATAGTGTCCTCCAATCTTAAAATTTTGCATAAAAAAGCAGCAAACCTTTAAGATTTACTGCCTAGTAATATGGCAATTTGCCTTTTTTATATATGGTATGAAATAGCTAAGAGAAGAAAAATCTTTGTCAATAGATGTAGCTGCTAAATGTAATCCTTGAGCAATTTCTTCTTCAGGATAGTTGTCTAATAAACGAAAAATATTTACTTTATGTAATGTTAATTGCTTAGGGTGTAATAAAAGTTTCTCTTGACGCTTCCTTTGTAGCTGTTTTCGCTCTTGTTTAGATAATGACTTTTCAATCCTTTTTTGGGAATTACTTAAACGTCCTTTTTTCTTATAAAAAAGAGTTCCAGAAGATACAATATATGGGTTAGTCTTACATTCATTTATTGCTTCTAAAGTTTCAGCATTTAAAGAAAGCTTTAAATTATGATTGTTTATTCTTGTCAGTAAGTCTGTATCTTTTATACCTTTAGCGCTTTTTAAGCCAGTATTAGTAAAATAAACATTTTTAAAAGTTGCTCCTTGAAAATGGGTGTTAGACAAATTACA
Source organism: uncultured Erysipelotrichales bacterium (assembly GCA_910579135.1). Lineage (GTDB taxonomy): Bacteria > Bacillota_I > Bacilli_A > Erysipelotrichales > Coprobacillaceae > MGBC113645. Next base: position 6,612 of record CAJTTM010000011.1, read on the forward strand.
GTTTTCAAAGATTACATTTTCAAAATGTGCACCTTTAAATCGACATCCTCGAAAATTGGTACTTTTAAATTCGATAAAGCTAAATTTACAACCATTAAATCCACAATATTTCATAGTCGCCTTATAAAAGTTATTCCCATAAAATATTGAATTAGTGAAATGTGTATTATAAGAGTTGCTATAACTGAAATCCTTATAAGAAAAATTTCTATTCTGTCTTTCAGCACAATTATAACTAAAGAATTTGTTATACTTCTTGATTTTTCTATTTCGCATTTTCTTTTTCATCATTTCACCCCGCACAGCAGAGAGGTTACTACTTTCGTATCCATAATTTTTAAAAGAACCATCATAAGAAAACTTACTACTTTTGCTAAATCACTAATCTTACTCATAATAACACTCACCTCGCTATACTGATAGAATTTTAGCCCTCACTCCGTCCGTAGACCTCATATCAACCCAACCTCTCAGTTGAGCGGGGCAGGGCAACAAATATCATACCATATTTTAGCAGTTATTTAAAGTGTTTACGCCCCGATAATCTTATTGAATAACTGTAACAGTACGTCTTTCACGCCAGCAGCATTGAATACCAAGCCGACAGCGATTAAGGCAATCACCAAGAATCCGATGAGTTTGGAAAACTCACGCTTGAAACCAAGATATACCCCGATAACCACGATTGCCATGAGTACAAGGCTCTGTGCATTGCTTAAAAACCAGTTGTATATGGATAGGTAAGTTCCTGATATTATAAATATCTCAAACTTCCCCCCCCCCCCATTCACACGGAGCGTGCGACTTTCACCGCACTCCGCATTCCATCGTGTTTATATTGAAAAGTATTTATGTAGTAGACCTATATCAAGTTTAATTCTTGATTGCCAGCTAATACTCTATATTTATTTAGTCTTATGAGCTGGACTTTATTTAGTTTCAATAGAGCTATATATTTTTGTATTGTTTCTTCTGTTTTTGCGTGTATTAGACGATGTACCGCCTCTTTTACCAAAATAAGATTTTTATAATCGTCATTACCACCAGCCCTAGTTGGTACAATATGATGACAGTGTATATCATTAGCTTGTTGAAATTCTTCCAGAGTTATAGCACATTTTCCATGTTGGGCAGAAAATAGCGAAATTCGATTGTCTGCGTATTCTATTGTGCGATTTTCCAAAGATAATTTCATCAACTGATACATCAGTAATTTATCAACACTTAGATTGGTATGGATAAATTTTCTTCCCTCTGGAGTATAGCAGTTTGCTGAATACACTTTTGCCATTGGTTTTCTGTGTTGGATATATCCAACAGGGAATATAGGTTCGCCCTCGCCAGCAACATATTGAAGCATTTTAGATTTACCATATCTTGTTGCTTCTTTTGTTGTAAGTTGTCTGCCTGTTTTTCTCAATCTGCCCTTTTTGCTTGCACCTAATCTGTTAGTGAAGATAGCCATTACAGCTCTATTAAGTTTCATACAATCCAGATTTACATTTGTTGCAATCTGATAATAATTTTGCATACCTAATACCATTGAATTATAAAGTCTTATTTCCTCTAATTCTGTTTTTCCCTTTGAGGGAGAAGCAATTTTCTTTGCCTGTGATACCAGCTTGTCTTTTTGGGTCTTGAATTGTTTATCACTTATATGTGATTTAACAACTAACTTCTTTCTTCTCGGTATCATTTTAATCTTGAAACCAAGAAAGTCGGAGTATCTTTTTCTAACATTTACAATTCTTGTTTTTTCTTGTGATACTTCCAATTTTAGTCGTTGCTCAATCCATTGAGTAATTGCTATTTTGGTTTTTTCAGCACTTTCTTTGTAGCGACAGAAAACTCTAAAATCATCTGCATAACGAACCATATACATTTCCTTTAACTTTGTTTTCTTCATTTCTTTGTAAGCGTTGCTTTTACATGGGCTACCGCTTTTATTGATATGAACCACATAGTTTTTTGTAACAGGATTTTCATGCCATTGACTTTCTACCCAATGGTCTAACTCATTAAGAACAATGTTGGCTAGTAGTGGGGATATAATTTCCCCCCCCTGTAGAGTTCCTTTCTCTGGATATGTTATTGTGCCGTCAGGCATTTTAATTGGAGCTTTTAATATCCTTTTTAAAATGAATATCAAGTGCTTGTCCCGTATTCCCATAGCCCATATCTGTTTTATCAGTTTGGAATGGTTCACGTTGTCAAAGAAACCCTTAATATCAAATTCAATCACATAATGTAGCTGGCTGATTTGTAGGCGGTTATAGGTTGCTTTTATTGCATTTTCAACCGACCTATTAGGTCTGAAACCGTAGCTGTTTTCACTAAATTTAGCTTCGCAGATTGGTTCTTATACTTGTTTGATACATTGCTGTATAAGCCTGTCCCACATACAAGGAATGCCTAGAGGTCTGGTTTTCCCATTTGGTTTTGGTATTTCTTTTCGCCTTACTGGCTTAGGTCGATACCCGTGCGGAGTGCCTGCGACAATATATCTTACCTTTTTGACAACTGTTTCTGCTGGCAATTTGCCAATATCTTTAATTATTGTACCGTCTGTTCCTGCTGTCTTACTGCCTGCATTTGCTTTGATATTTCGATATGCCAGTAATATATTTTCTCTCGATAGGATAATATCCATAAGATGAGTGAAAATATCTCCATTCTTACTTTTGGCATATAAATTATCAAAGGTGTTTTGCATTTCGTAATATTCAGCGTGTCTTAAATCTTCTACACACAATGTTTCATTTTTATTTTTAGGCATAAGGCTTCACTCCTTTGCTTGAAATTGAGTGAGCTTTTTTATCTTACTCGTAATCCTTATTAAAACAACATAATACTTTTCTAATATATACACGACTTGAGGGTATTCCTCCATTCTCATTACAAGAATTTTTTAGGTTCGCCCTCTGCTTTTCAGCATTGGTTCAACTGCTTATTGTTCTTCGTCAGCTTATTCTCTTGATGAGAACCCAATACCTTTCCTCGTTCCGATAATCTTATCTATACATATATATCCTTAGGTCACTAGCTATAAGCCTGCTGGCTTGATACCGCCTGTAACGGTATATGGCATTTCATAACCTATATTCTTACTTTGCCACACCAGCTACGATTTCTCGTACCTTTGCATTTCTACAAAGTACAAATTTAGACCTGTACATTCGCTGTTTCGTCAGTCCCTTGTGGAACATTCTAACCATAGATATTTTATAGACCCCCGACCTGTTGGATACGCTACCCACTTCTGGATAGTTTTCGATAGAAGATATATGTTCATCAACTATTACGGTATCTTTCAGCCGTCTTTACCGAGCTTCAAACATTCTGAGTTTCCTCATTCAATGCTTGTCGGAGGCTCAGCGGCTGGTCTAGTAGATAATACAGTGAGCGACGCTAACGCCTATTCCAAATATCCGTTGGAAAACTACCAGTTGGATTTCTATGTGGATTCAAGCTGGGACTGGCTACCGTGGAACTGGCTGGACGGTATCGGAAAGAGTATTCAGTACGGGTTATACGCTATCACGAACTTTATCTGGACGGTGAGCCTTTATATCTTCAATGCGACAGGCTATGTGGTGCAGGAAGCCTACAAGCTGGACTTTATCTCTGATACCGCAAACTCTATCGGAAAAAACATTCAGACTTTGGCAGGTGTCACTTCCAGCGGTTTTTCCAGTGAGGGGTTCTATGTGGGATTTCTGCTTATCCTTATTCTTGTGATGGGTATCTATGTCGCTTATACAGGACTTATCAAAAGGGAAACCACAAAAGCGGTTCATGCAGTGATTAACTTCCTTGTGGTGTTTATCCTGTCAGCGTCCTTTATCGCCTACGCTCCAAACTATATCAGCAAAATCAATGACTTTTCCGCTGATATAAGCAGCTCGGCGTTATCGCTTGGCACAAAGATTGTGCTGCCCGATTCCAGCAGCAAGGGAAAAGACAGTGTGGACTTGATTCGTGACAGCCTGTTTTCCATACAGGTGAAACAACCGTGGCTGCTCTTACAGTATGGGGAATCGGATATAGAAACACTCGGCTCTGACCGTGTGGAAAGCCTGTTATCGGCAAGTCCAGACACGGACGACAGAGAAGATATAGTGATTGAGGAAATCGAAGATAAGGACAATGACAATCTTAGTGTCACAAAGACCATGACACGTTTAGGTATGGTGGTGTTCCTGTTCATCTTCAATATCGGTATCTCGGTTTTTGTGTTCCTGCTTACGGGTATGATGATTTTCTCACAGGTGCTATTTATCATTTACGCTATCTTCCTGCCGATTAGCTTTATCTTTTCCATGATTCCAACTTATGAGGGCATGGCAAAAAAGGCTCTTACGAAGCTGTTCGATACCATTATGATGAGGGCAGGAATCACGCTGATTATTACGACAGCATTTAGTATCTCGACCATGTTTTACTCTATTTCTTCTGACTATCCGTTCTTTATGATTGCCTTTTTACAGATAGTCACCTTTGCAGGAATCTACTTTAAGCTCGGTGATTTGATGGCAATGTTCAGTCTGCAATCTTCCGACACACAGCAGGTCAGCAGACGAATCATGCGACGACCTTATATGTTCCTTAACCGCAGGGCAAGACGCTTGGAGCGTAAAATCGGAAGAACGGTTGCGGCTGGTGCTGCTGGCGGTGTTGCTGGTGCGGCGGCTGCTTCTGCTTCTGCGAAAAAGACAGACAATACAAAATCAGCAGGCAGCGGTCATACCAGACCAAACAATACGCCATCTTCCCACAGTGGAGGTAACGGAAAGCCACCAGCTCTGCCAATGAATCAGAAGCCGCCTGCATTGCCCGATAAGCAGAACAGCGATTCTTCGCAATCGACAGTACATAGCAGCTCTGCAAGCCAGACGCAGGAAACGAAGTCCGCTTCTAAGCGTGGTATCGTGGATAAAAAGGCGGTATCGAAACAACCGCAATCAGAAAAACAGAATCCGCAGCGTCCGATAGTGGATAAGACACAGAAGAAACAGGAAACACAGGATAAGGAGCGACAGGACAATGGATCAGCGACAAAAGCTGGTACAGCGAAAGGAGCTGCCCCATTGCATGAGAGACCAGTGACAACGCCTGTATCTGCGAAAGCAGCTCCACAGCCGGCAGGTTCTAAAGAAGAACAGAATATCAAAGAACGCCCTACTACTGTTAAGAGGGAACAATCACAATCTGCCAGAGCAAAAGAGCCAGTCACAAAGCAGCAGGAAGTAAGGACGCAGGTTGTCAGAGAATCTTCTTCTCCAGCAGCGAATAAGCAATCTGCCCCTGCTGCCCGTCAGACAGTCAAACATCAAAAGCAGACAAAGACAATCAATAAAAAAAACACAAAACAATCAACCGTGAATAAAACGTCCAGCAGGAAAGGCGGCAAGAAATGAAGCTGAAACACTTCGCTGTGTTCGGTGGGATTTTTACGGTGATTATCTGTCTGCTTTTGTTTCTGTTTATTGTGACCGCAGATGATGAAGAAAGCAGCACTTCCCACTATGATTTTTCTGGACTGAATCTGTCGGAGGAAGTGCTGAAACATCAGACAACGGTAGAAAAATACGCAAAAGAATACGGAATTGAGGACTATGTGAATTATCTGCTTGCGATTATGCAGGTGGAATCTGGTGGCACTGGTACGACAGACGTTATGCAGGCAAGTGAATCTCTTGGTCTGCCGCTTAATTCCCTATCTACGGAGGAATCCATCAAACAGGGGTGTAAATACTTCTCGGAGCTTCTAAAATCCGCTGAAGCAAAAGGCTGTGACATCAACACAGTGGTACAAGCCTATAACTATGGCGGCGGCTTTATTGATTATGTGGCGAATCATGGCAAAAAATATACCTTTGAACTGGCTCTCAGTTTCGCCAAGGATAAATCGGGCGGTGTCAAAGTCACCTATAAAAATGAGATTTCCATTAAGGAAAATGGCGGCTGGCGTTACAAGTACGGGAATATGTTCTATGTGCAGCTGGTAAACCAGTATTTAGCTGTTCCAAACTTTAGTGACGCTACGGTACAGGCAATCTTTAATGAAGCCTTAAAGTATCAAGGCTGGAAGTATGTGTATGGCGGCAGCAATCCAAATACCAGCTTTGATTGTTCTGGTCTTACGTCTTGTTGCTATGGAAAGGCTGGTATCAGCCTACCTCGTACCGCACAGGCACAGTATGACGCTACACAGCACATACCGCTGTCACAGGCGAAAGCTGGTGACTTGGTATTCTTCCACTCGACCTATAATGCTGGAACATATGTCACACACGTCGGTATCTATGCAGGAAACAACAGAATGTATCACGCTGGCGACCCTATCGGATATGCAGATTTAACAAGCTCGTACTGGCAAAAGCATTTGATTGGTGCTGGACGGGTAAAAACCAAATAAGAAAGGAATGGTACTATGATTTTCAAGAAAAAGAACAAAGAATCAAAACCTAAAAAAGAGAAAAAAGTGCCTGTGATGAAAGTCGGCACACATAAGAAAACCGTGATTGCCTTATGGCTGGTGCTGATTGCAAGTGTTAGCTTTGGGGTGTATAGGAACTTCACCGCCATTGATATGCACACGGTACATGAAAAGGAAGTCATTGAACAAAGAATTGTTGACACTAACAAGATAGAGAACTTTGTCAGAGCCTTTGCGAAGTCCTACTATTCTTGGAACAATACGCAGGAATCCATTGACGCACGAACCGCAGCCATCAATCAATATCTTATAAAGAGCTTGCAGGATTTGAACGTCGATACGGTAAGACAGGATATACCTACAAGCTCTACGGTCACAGATGCAAAGATTTGGGATATAGAACAGACAGGAACAGACGATTTTACCGTTGTCTACTCGGTAGATCAAACGGTAACGGAGGGTGAAACATCAATCGGCTATACTTCTGCTTACATGGTGGTGGTTCATGTAGATGGTGACGGAAATATGGTTATTACACAGAATCCGACTATCAGCAGCACACCGACAAAATCCAGCTATGAACCAAAAGCAAAGGAATCTGACGGTACGGTGGACGCTGCTACAACGGAGGAAGTGACAGAGTTTTTAGAAACATTCTTTAAGCTGTACCCTACCGCAACAGAAAAGGAACTTGCCTACTATGTATCGGGCAATGTGCTTGAAAATGTAAACTGTAACTATGTATTCTCGGAACTGGTGAACCCTATCTTCATCAAAGACGGAGAAAAGGTCAAAGTGTCGGTATCGGTGAAGTATCTCGACCAGAGGACGAAAGCAACACAGATTTCACAGTTTGATTTGACGCTGAAAAAAGATAGTAATTGGAAGATTGTAAAATAGTATGACGAAAGGCTTGCATTTCATATATGATTTGCAAGCCTTTTTCTTACATCAAATGTGCATCACTCCAACTTTTCATATCCTTTAAAATGGGGATAAAACTTTTTCCTAAATCAGTCAATGAATATTCTACTTTTGGTGGAACTTCTTGATAAATATATCTGGAAATAAAACCATCGTGTTCTAATTCACGAAGTTGTTTTGTTAAAGTGGATTGTGTAATATCTCCTAATCTCCTTCGTAGTTCCCCAAATCTTTGTACTTCATATTCAGCAATATACCATAGTATTGTTATTTTCCATTTACCACTTAAAATATTTTGAATCTTAACCATTGCAATACATTGTGGTAATGATGATTTCATATTACTCATGAAAACCTCCTCCTTTTAATCGCATTATACTATCTTTTCTTATCTATTTCAATGTACAATTATTTTTAATACTTAGTATTAAAAATACTATTATATACAAAAAAAGACAGTACTTTTATTTTTTTTGATTGCTTGATATAATTTGAAACAAGAAAGGCGGTGATAAAAATAAGTACATCAGTGAATATAGCAGAGATTACTTTTAAAAATCCAGTTATGCCAGCTTCGGGTACGTTTGGTTCTGGACAGGAATATAGCGAGTTTATTAATCTAAACCAATTAGGTGCTGTTGTGACAAAAGGTGTTTCCTATTATCCGTGGCAAGGGAATCCAGTACCGAGAATCATGGAAACACCTAGTGGAATGATAAATGCTATTGGCTTACAAAATCCGGGAATTGATGTCTTTTTAGAAAGAAATATACCGTTTCTACAAAAATTTGATACTAAAGTTATTGTTAATGTTTGTGGTAATACAGTGAAAGATTATCTGAAAGTTGTAAGTCGCTTATCTGAACAGAAAGTAGATATATTAGAAATCAATATTTCTTGTCCAAATGTAAAGCATGGAGGTATTGCTTTTGGTCAAGAACCTAAAATGGTGGAATATATCACAAAAGAAATTAAAAAAATAGCTAAACAACCCATATCCATGAAGCTAACACCAAATGCTACTGACATAACAGAAATTGCAAAGGCAGCCGAATCTGGTGGAGCAGATGCACTTTCTCTAATAAATACTATTACAGGTATGAGCATTGATGTTAAAAAAAGAACATTCAGTGTTGCAAATAAAACAGGTGGGTTATCTGGGGCAGCTATCAAACCTATTACATTGCGAATGGTATATCAAGTTTATAAAACAGTTCAAATTCCTATTATTGGAATGGGCGGTATTTCGTCAGTGAATGACGCTTTAGAATTTATTATGGCTGGTGCAACTGGAATTGCGATTGGAACAGCAAATTTCAATTCCCCTACTATTATGATAGAAGTTATTGATGGATTAGAAAATTATATGAAAGAAAACGATATTGAAGATTTGAAAGAAATCAGAGGTATTGTTGAGTAAACAAAATTTTTTATTTGGAAAGGAGAAATTATTATGCATTATTCTGGAACTATTTGGAGACCCCCATATGAAGCATACTCTTTGCTTATTCAAGTAACTGCGGGGTGTACTCATCACTCTTGTAAATTCTGTACACTTTATGAAGATTTACCTTTCAAATTCAGACTATCACCGTTGGCAGAAGTAAAAGAAGATTTATCAGAAGCTAGTAGATTTTATCGTAAAGTACCCAGAATATTTTTTACTGGTGCAAATCCATTTGTTTTAAATACAGACAAATTAAAGACATTAGCAAAAATGGCTAGGGAATATTATCCAACTGTAAAAACGATTGGTTGTTTTGCAAGAATAACTGACATTACACCTAAAAGTGTTGAGGAATTAAAAGAACTTCGAGCATTAGGATATGACGGTATCACAATAGGGGTAGAAACAGGTGATGATAAAGCACTTGCTTTTATGAATAAAGGATTTCAGACAAAAGATATTATTGAGCAATGCAAAAAATTAGAAGAAGCAGATATTAGTTACAGTTTCTTTTATTTGACAGGAATTTGCGGTGCTGGACGTGGAGAAATTAGTGCAAAAGAAACAGCTAAAATATTTAACCAGTTACACCCACAAATTATTGAATCTTCTATGCTTACAATTTATAAAAGTTCAGAATTGTACAAAGAAATAGTCGCAGGAAACTGGCAAGAAGAAAATGAAATTGAAAAGCTTGCTGAGTTAAAGACCCTTATTGAAAATTTAGAGATTACTACTCGTATTGTTACTGATGGAGCTTCAAATTTAATACAAGTTAGAGGAAATCTTCCAAAAGATAAAGAAAAACTGATTAAGCATTTAGAATATCAAATTTCAAATGCAGATGAATCAAGTTTAAGAGAATATAGAGTTAATTTGAAACACTTATAGGCGGTGATTAAAAGTGATACAGGATATAGAACCACTATTATTTGACAATAAATTTTTAGATGAAATTCCAACTTCCAATGACTGGATATGTATTTTCAGTAATGAAAAAATCTTATTAAAAAAATCTTCTGCTGGAAGATATAAGTTGCCTATATACTCTGATTTTGAAAAATTGAATGATTTGATTTATCTTTTCAAGATTGGCTCACACAAAATATATCTTTTCCAAAATGAAAATAAGATTCATGTTACAGAGTACGATTTCTCATATCAACCATTTGGAATAATATTTAAAGTATTTCCACAGTGGATACAATTTGCCTGTAATACAGCAAAACATTTATCAAATTGGTATAGGGACAATCGTTATTGCGGGCGGTGTGGTTCTTTGACTGTATTTGAACATTTAGAAAGAGCTTTATATTGTCCAATATGTAAAAATGTGATTTATCCTATAATTTCGCCAGTCATAATTGTTGGTGTTATAGATAAAGATAGGTTGCTTTTGACCAAATACGCTCATGCGGATTTTAAAAAATATGGTTTGATTGCTGGATATGTAGAAATAGGAGAAACATTAGAAGTTGCAGTAAAGCGTGAAGTCTGCGAAGAAGTCGGATTAAAAGTAGAGAATATCAGATATTTTGGAAGTCAACCGTGGGGAGAAAATCACATTTTAATTGCTGGTTTCTTTGCGGATTTAAAGGGCAGTAACCTTATTCGACTAGATTATGAAGAATTATCAACAGGAAAATGGTTTTATAGACATGAACTTCCTCGAGAATTAAGTGATACAACCATAACCTATGACATGATAGAAGCATTTCGCAATAATAAAGCATATTAAGAAATAATATTCACATTAAAAAACGGAGGTACGCATATGGAAAAGATTTTATTTACATCTGAATCAGTAACAGAAGGACACCCAGATAAAATGTGTGACGCTATTTCTGACGCAATATTAGATGAATTATTAAAACAAGATCCACAAAGCAGAGTGGCTTGTGAAACTACAATTACTACGGGGTTAGTAATAGTTATGGGTGAAATTAGTACAAAAGCATATATTGATATTCCTAAAATCGTTCGTCAAACTATAAAAGATATTGGTTATACCAGTGGTGAATATGGGTTTGACGCTGATACCTGCGGTGTAATTACTACTATAGATGAACAATCAAAAGATATTTCATTAGGTATTGATAAATCTTTTGAATTAAAACAAAATGATGTGACTGACAATGAACTTGAAATAATCGGTGCTGGAGACCAGGGCATGATGTTTGGATATGCAAGTAATGAAACTGCCGAATATATGCCCTACCCTATTTCATTAGCCCATAAACTCACATATAGATTAGCACAAGTCCGTAAAGAGGGAGTTTTGAATTATCTTAGACCAGATGGAAAAGCACAGGTAACGGTAGAATATGATAAAAATGAAAAGCCAATACGTATAGATTCAATTGTCATATCTACACAGCATTACACAACTGTAACACAAGAAACTATACATAAAGATATTGAAAAACATGTAATTAGAGAGATTATTCCAGAAAATATGATAGACAAAGATACAAGACTATTTATCAACCCTACTGGACGCTTTGTTATAGGAGGTCCTCATGGTGATAGTGGATTAACTGGACGAAAGATAATCGTAGATACCTATGGTGGATATGCTCGTCATGGTGGTGGTGCTTTTTCTGGAAAGGATTGCACAAAGGTAGACCGTTCTGCTGCTTATGCTGCAAGATATATAGCAAAAAATATAGTAGCTGCCGGATTAGCTGATAAATGTGAAATTCAGTTATCTTATGCAATCGGTGTAGCTCAACCATTATCAATCTCAATAAACACTTTTGGAACAAGCAAATTATCAGAAGAAAAGTTAATATCTATTATCAGAAAAAATTTTGATTTACAACCTAATGGAATTATAAAAATGTTAGATTTACGTCGTCCAATATATAGACAAACTTCTGCATATGGACACTTTGGTCGAACAGACATTGATTTACCGTGGGAAAGATTGGATAAGGTTGCGGTTTTGAATCAGTATTTATAATGTTAAAGAAGAAAGTGGAAGAATCTTATTTCTCCACTTTCTTAGATTTAATAATTCCATCAGCAACACTCTCCATGATAATTAAGTCTTTATTAGACATATTATCAAGTTGCTTTTCTAACTGTATTCTTCTGGTGCTTTTCACCAGATCAGAAGTAGGTAGGAAAAAAGCGTCTGCTGATACATTTAACAAATGAACAAGGTCATAAAACACCTGTAAACTTGGGTGTTGCCCCTTATTCTCAATATTCGTCAAATAGCGTGGGTCAATCTCAATCATTGCTCCCACCTGTTCACGGGTAAGACCTTGTTTTTTACGAGCTTCTTTGATTGCAAGACCAAAGGCTCTGAAATCATACTTATCTTCTTTTTTACGCATACTTAATCACCTCACTACATTTTACTGTTCCTGTTGATTTTCTAACAGGTATAAAAAAACGTATAGTATGGTTTTTCAGTTCCTATTATGCATATAAGGTGAAAATGTACTGCTTAGCAGCAAATAAAAAAACCGCTATCAACAGTACCGTTTTTGCGTGTCACAAAATATCTCTTTCCAGATGGCGGTTGAAAAGCCGCCTTTTTCTTTTTCCATCAATAGAAAAACAGTATAATGGTTTTGGTTTAGCGGCTCTGGGAGGTAGCCGCATTGAAAGACCTGTATAATCGACAATCTTCAATATATCCGTTATTGTCAAAAAAATCCTAGCTTTCACAGCGGCACAATATACCCTTAAATATGTTTTTTCACATTACATAACAGGAACAATTTTTAAAGCACAAGAACAGCATTTCTTATATGCCCTTGTGCTTTTTTGCTGTTTAAAAATATTTTTCAAATTCTTTTCTGAAAACGCAACAAATAGCTGCTGCGTGGGTAGCTACTGTGCGGAAAGGGGGATAGAGGGAAAACACCCTCATTTACTCTCACGCAGAAAGGAGGTGAAAAATATGAAGTCATCTTCTTTCGAGCAGGCTATTCAAGCACAGTTTGATTGCCTTACGAAAAAAGTCATTAAGAGAGCAGCAATGAAGTATAAGCGTGATATTTCAAGACGCTTGCAGCATGAAGTTCCATTTTCTGAAATGTCAGATTTGGAATTGAATAAGGTTGGCGTTTATGACAAGTATTTAAGCGATTATACAGCGTTCAATGTTCTAGGCATGGAAGTACAAGTATCTGACGACCAGTTGAGCAAAGCACTCAAATGTTTACCAGAGAGAAAACGCAATATCATTTTGTTGTCATACTTTATGGATATGTCTGACGCAGAAATCGGAGAGCTTATGAATGTGGTTCGCTCCACTGTTTACCGTCACAGGACAAGCACTCTGGAAGAAATACGAAAAATAATGGAGGAGGAATAAACGTGGATAATAGCACAAAACACATACCGTTTGCTGTGATTGTGGCGGCTACCAATGGTGATGAAACTGCAATACAGGAAATCTTGAAATTCTATGACGGTTACATATCAAAGTTAAGTTTAAGAAAATTGTATGACGAATACGGAAATGTCTACATGGTAGTGGATTCTGAATTGAAAGGCAGAATACAGGCGGCGGTCATGGATATGATTGCAAACTTTGAAATTATCGTAATTTAACTATTCCGATGAGCGGAGCTTTCCTCCCTTTCCCTCTGCTCCGCTTGTCAATCTATGAAAGTCTATTATTTCAGATAATGGATTTTCACAGACTGACAAACACAGTCGAGTGTTCTTTGACAACTGAATAAAGCAATCAGATACGTTTGATATGCAGCGAGCCGACGGATATTGTACGCCATGACCTTTCAAAACAAAGTGAGCGATTCATGCAATGATCTGTAAGCGACTTTTGGAATGGTCGCTTAGCCATGACCTGTATATCTGAATAATGATACACTCGCATGGTGCGATTCTGCCCATAGGAATGGGAATGGTGAAAATCCAGTGGAGCTTGCTAAAGCCATCTGATTGCTTATACAACACCTTAAATCAACATTTTGCAAGAAACAATTATCTTAATAGAGCTTTTTTGCCTGTAATTTGATATAATGATAGACAGATATTGAGGTTTCCTTATCTAGTCTATGGAAAGGAGGACTATGATTACTGTAACAAAAAAAGATTTAATAGCACTAGGTTATGGAACTTCTTTTGCAGCGGACATCATAAGAGAATCAAAAAAACTTATGATTGCCAAAGGGCATACTTACTATCAGTCACGAAAACTAGACAGAGTACCCAAAGAAGCTGTTGAAGAATTATTGGGAATAACATTATCAGAAAAACAAGATTGATTGTACTTCTTGCATATCATGTAAGGAGTGAAATCATGGCAAAAGACCCTATTAAGAAAGCAAATAACGGAACATATTATTTTAGAGCCAATCTAGGCTACAATCCTATTACTGGAAAACAGATACAGAAATACCGTAGTGGATTTAAAACCAAAAAGGAAGCAAGAGAAGAATACTCAAAACTGGTGTTAGCTTCTACTGAAGAACTGACCGAGAAAAAGAAGAAAATTTCTTTTCAGCAGTTTATCGAGGAAACTTACCTACCGTGGTATAAAACGCAGGTAAAGGAAAGCACTTATATCAATTGTTGCTCTACCATCAAGAAGCATTTTTCATATTTTTACAAGATGGCGACTGATGAAATAGAGCCTATCCATGTTCAGAACTGGCAGCTAAAACTTGCAAAAGAATTTAGTCCAAATTATATCCGTATCGTACAGGGTATGCTCTCTATCGCATTTGACAGGGCGATTGTTCTTGGAATTGCGAAAAAGAATCCCTCACGAATGATTGGAAATATCAAAAGCAAGAAAACAAAAGTAGACTTCTGGACACTGGAAGAATTTCAGAAAGTAATTTCCTTACTGTACAAGGGTGATTACTACGAACATTACCTGTTTATGTCGTTCTGGCTGCTATTTATGACAGGTATGCGTATTGGCGAAGCGGCTGCTCTGCACTGGTCGGACATTGATTTTGAAACAGGTCTGTTAAGCATAACGAAAACCTTGTACTACAAAACTATGACGGACTATAAATTCGTTGAACCAAAAACGCAAGCCAGTATTCGTACAATTTATATTGACGCTGACACTCTCAATGAGTTAAAGGCTTGGAAAAAGGTTCAGCAGCAGGTTCTTCCTAAATGCGAATTGGTATTAAGCTACAACGGTACACCTACCAGCAAGACCACACTTCCCAGAGCATTAGAAAAGCTGGCTGGACTGGCTGGCGTACACCGTATCAAGATTCATGCGTTAAGACATTCTCACGCTTCACTGCTTACCAGCATGGGTGAGAATCCTTTGCTTATCAAAGAACGTCTAGGGCATGAAAAAATCCAGACGACATTAGGAACATACGGACATTTATATCCGAACACGAATCTTGAAGTTGCCAACAAATTGACTGGTATTTTGCAATATACACCTGCTTCACAAAGCGTTGCAAATTATACGAGCAACCAACATACTGCTGTCTATCACAGAGAAGTTAATGAAAAATAATGCAATCGTAATGCAATTCTATAAAGGAAAAGCTGTAAAACCCTTGTAGATAAAGGCTTTACAGCTTAGCTCCAACTATTCGAATTCTATAGTTCCTGGTGGCTTAGATGTAATATCATAGAATACTCTATTGACACCACGAACTTCATTAATAATTCTAGACATAACCTTATTCAAAACATCATATGGAATCTGTGCTGCTTCTGCAGTCATAAAATCAATTGTATTCACTGCACGTAATGCAACTGCATAATCATAAGTTCTTTCATCACCCATAACACCAACAGAACGCATATTTGTAAGAGCTGCAAAGTATTGACCAATACTTCTATCAAGATCAGCATCCGCAATTTCTTCTCTATAAATAGCATCTGCATCTTGTACAATTCTTACCTTTTCTTCAGTCACTTCACCAATAATTCTAATACCAAGACCAGGTCCTGGGAAAGGTTGTCTAAATACTAAATATTCAGGAATATCTAATTCCAAACCAACTTTACGAACTTCATCCTTAAACAAATCTCTTAAAGGTTCAATGATTTCTTTAAAATCAACATGATCTGGTAAACCACCAACATTATGATGAGATTTGATAACTGCAGACTCTCCACCAAGGCCACTTTCTACAACATCAGGATAAATTGTTCCTTGAACCAAGAAATCAACGGCACCAATTTTCTTCGCTTCTTCTTCAAAAACACGAATAAACTCTTCACCAATAATCTTTCTCTTTTGTTCAGGTTCAGTTACACCTTTTAACTTCTCATAATATCTTTGTTGAGCATTGACTCTAATAAAGTTTAACTCATAATTTCCATTAGGACCAAAAACAGCTTCAACTTCATCACCTTCATTTTTACGAAGTAAACCATGATCAACAAACACACAAGTCAATTGATTACCAATCGCTTTAGATAAAAGAACTGCTGCAACAGAAGAATCAACACCACCAGATAAAGCACATAAAACTCTACCATTACCAACTTTTTCTCTAATCGCTTTAATTTGTTCCTCTACAAAAGCATCCATCTTCCAATCAGCTTGACATCTACATACATTCAAAACAAAGTTAGATAACATTTTCTTACCTTCTTGAGTATGTAAAACCTCAGGATGGAATTGTATACCATATAAATTCTTATATTTATTCTCATAGGCCGCAACAGGACAATCTGGTGTCGTCGCAACAATTTTAAAATCAGGAGCAATCTTAGAAATATAATCAGTATGACTCATCCAACAAATACTTTCTTTCTCTACATTTGTAAATAAAGGAGAACTATTATCAACAGTTAAATGAGATTTCCCATACTCTCTAACATTAGCTTTTTCAACTTTACCACCAAGTAAATGTTGCATTAACTGTGCCCCATAACAAAGTCCAAGTACTGGTATACCTAATTCAAATAATTCCTTAGAATAAGTGGCAGCCCCTTCTTCATAACAACTATTAGGACCACCAGTTAAAATAATCCCTTTAGGATTCATTGCTTTAATTTGTTCAATATCTGTTTTATATGAATAAATCTCACAATAAACATTACATTCACGAACTCTACGAGCAACTAATTGATTATATTGACCACCAAAATCCAATACAATAACTAACTCTCTTTTCACGCTCTCCCTCCTTAAAATTCAATATCTTTTAATACAACAGTTTGTTTACGATCTGGACCAACAGAGAACATAACAACTGGACAATGAATCAATTCTTCAATTCTTCTAATATACTTTTGACAATTCACAGGTAATTCATCAAAAGAAGTCACTTGAGTAATATCTTCACTCCATCCAGGCATCTCTTCATACACTGGTTCACATCTTTCAATATCCTTAATTGTAGAAGGTAAACCATAAATTTCTTTACCATCTAAACGATAAGCCTTACAAATCTTAACTGTTTCAAAACCACTTAAAACATCTAATAACATCAAACTAATACCAGTTAAACTAGACATTCTTCTTGATTGATTAACAACAACTGCATCAAACCATCCAGTTCTTCTTGCTCTTTGAGTGACTGTTCCATATTCATGACCTCTTTGACGAATCAATTCACCATCTTCATCAAATAACTCAGTCGGGAAAGGACCAGCACCAACTCTTGTTGTATAAGCTTTGATAATCCCAATAGCTTCTTTAATATATAAAGGACCAATACCAGCACCTTCACTCACTCCATTAGCACCTGGATGAGAACTTGTAACAAATGGATAAGTTCCATAATCAATATCAAGCATAGCACCTTGTGCTCCTTCAAATAAAACCTTTTTATCTTCTCTTAAATATTCATCTAATAACATACCAGTATCACAAACAGAAGGTTTAATGATTTTTGCATATTCCTTATATTCCTCAAAAATCTCTTCAATAGTAAACATATCCCCTAACTCAGGATATTCAGCAACCTTCATTGGGAAAGTTTCTTTCAATCTTTCTAAGAAAAGTTTTTCATCCACAAACTCACCCATTCTAATACCAATACGACTATATTTATCAATATAAGTAGGACCAATACCTCTCTTTGTTGTACCAATACTATTTTCACCTTTACGTTTTTCTTGTAAAGCATCAATTTCTAAATGATAAGGTAAGATAACATGACATCTATCACTTAATCTGATTTTACTTGTATCAATACCTGCATCATTTAAATACTTCACTTCTTCTAGAAATGCCTTTGGATTCACAACCATTCCATTTCCCATGATAACTTCATGTCCACTAAAAATACCAGATGGTATTAACTTTAAAGCAAACTTCTTTCCATCATATACAATTGTATGCCCAGCATTATTTCCACCAGCATAACGAACAACAACATCAGCTTTCTGTGCAAGATAATCAGTAACTTTTCCTTTACCTTCATCTCCCCACATACTACCTACTACTACTACTCCTGCCATAACTAACACTCCTTATTATTAATGTTACGCACTTATTGTACACTATATTGTCTAAAAATACTAGGAAAAAGAAAAGAAAACAACGAGAAAAAAGAAAAAGGACAGGACCCCAAACCTGTTCTTTTTCTTTCGTAACATTCAGCTTTGATATGATGATTTTTGAAGGAAGGAAATAAGAAATGTATTCTTATTTAAGAAATATATATAGCTAAATGTTAACTTTATTATTTTATTATGATTCTATATGATACTCATATATCATATCCCCAAGTTGTCCCTCTTCTCTAAGGACACCTACATTATATAATCTTTCTTACATTTTTCAACAAAAAAATTAAAATTCTTCTCATTTTATCAATGTTTTTTATACTTTTTAGTCTTGGAAACGTTTTCAAATCCAAAGGCTGGTTATAATTTTTAAAAGTATGGTATTTATTTTGTATATTGCCTTAAATATTTATATATTTCTACAATAACTCTAGCCTCTGCTTTTTGATAAGAATAACTTGCTTTCTTTAATAAAGGAAGACGACATATTAACTCATTATTAATATAAATCATTAGCATCTCCCCTAAATCCTTCTTTACTGTTTTTAAATAAAGTTTTAATTCACCCTTATCACTTAAAAATTGTCCTTCTAAAAAGTTATCTTTTAACCTAAAATCCCCATCATATTCTATTGAATAAGGAACCATAATTTTCATTAAAGCTTCTTTCAAGTTCTTTTCATGAATCAAATAAGGAGAAATGATGTTTTTGATTTCTTTTTTAGTCTCTTCCATCATGAAATCAGCTTGACTTCGACTCTTAGCTTTAACTGCAAGTCTAATTCTTACATTATCCTCACCTGCATATAACGCAATAGAAACATCACTCTGTCTTTCTATCACATCATTCAATAAATCTGCAAGATGACTTTCTCCAATAAACATTGTTAAAAATTCAAAAGTGTAAATTTTATCTTTTCTATATTGTTCTAAATAAGGTATCAATTCATGATCAACAACATAAGTCATTTCTTTAGGTGGACCAGGCAGATTAATGATCATTCTTCCATCCTTGCTCATCACACACCCATTAGCTGTTCCTACTTCATTTTCCAATATATAACAATTCTCAGGAAAATAGGCTTGTTTATAGTTTGCTTTTGCTATTTCTTTACTTTGCGATAAAAAAGAACACTTATCAAAAACTTTCTTTGCTTCTTCTTCACTATATACCATATCCAATCCTAAAAACTGTGCCGATAATTCTTTGGTAAGATCATCATTTGTTGGACCTAAACCTCCAGTTGTCATAATACAATCAGCACCTCTTTGAAACGCAATATCAAAACATTCTAATAATCTTTGAGGATTATCTCCTACTACACTTTGATGATAAACATTCATTCCTAAATCACGACATATCTTTTGTAAATATGTTGCATTTGTATTCACAATTTCTCCAAGCAATAATTCTGTACCCACATTAATAATTTCTATATTCATAATTTCCTCCTAATAAATATTTTGTTATATTCTTATATATACTATTACTAACAAATCAATATAGAAAAAAAAGACTTTTTGCTTCAATCATTATAGCCTCTATTCTATTTATTAATTTGATAATCAGTACTTATTTTTTCTAACAATTCAAAATCACAACAAAATTTATATAAATAATGATTCGACTTTTTATAAACTTTATGATATAGATGATTTGCCTTTTTTGTAATCTTACCATTTCCTTCTTTGGAATTCATATAAAAATACTGTGTCATAAGAACACTTTTATATTTTTCGTCTTCAATATCATTAATATGTATTGGCTCTAATACGTTATTATTACATACAGGCACCATATAACAAAACATAATCCTACCATAATCTCTACCATTTTTTAATTGAATAGGAGTAGAAATTTGATTAAAAAACCTAGAAGAATTTTTATAATGTTCCTTTGGATGTGTTAAAGGCGCAAAATATTGATAACCATTAATATCTAAAACCACACCAATATAAGGCTTACTATTGTTATATTCATCACTCATATTATTTGATACCTTTGTAAAACCACGAATCTTTCTTCCCTTTTCTTGTAAATAATCAACATACTCATGACTTAATTTATAAATATCTAATCCTCTCATATACCTCCTAACAAAAAAAAGATATACCCCATAAACAAAGTTTCTATTCGCATTTACAGTAGCGAAGCACTGGATGTTTTATGGGATATATCTCTTTTATTTTGGATTTTTCATCCAATAATATACTATGCTTGAAAGAAAACAATGTTGTCAAAATATGTATTTTGACAAGTCTCTTTCAAGTTGATTATAACATAAACGAGTTGTTTTTCAATCATTTATTCCAAAATAACAAAAAAGTCCTTTCTTAGAAAAGACTCCTTGCTAGTTCTGGTAATAAAACACAAACTCCAGTAATCACAACAGCTGAAATTAAAGCTCCTAGCATTGCACAAAACATTGTTTTCTTAAAATCCAGATTTAAAAAAGTTGCAATGGCTGTTCCAGTCCAAACACCAGTTGTTGGAAGTGGTATTCCAATAAAAGTAATTAAAGCTGCTTCTTTATATTTTTCAAATTTGCCAACATTTTTATTGATTTTGTTATCAACAATATTAATTAACCAAGGTAACCAATTACGTTTTCTTAATGTTTCCATGATCCAATTAAACATATAAAAGATAAATGGAACAGGAATAAGTGAACCAATATAACTTACAAGAAAGACTAATAGCGGATCACATCCAGTAAAAATACCTACTGGTATAGCTCCCCTTTGTTCAATAAGAGGAATTGCTGAAATAATCATAATATAAAATATTTTACTCATCATCATTTTCCTTTCGTTATCATTATACTAATTATATGCCTTTTTGCAAGCAAAAAAGAAGCCTAAGCTTCTTTTGTACGCTTAAATTGAGATTGATATAAAGAGGCATAGAATCCATTCTTTTCCATCAATGATTCATGATTACCAAATTCAACAATATCTCCATCCTTCATCACAATAATAGTATTTGCATCTCTAATTGTAGATAATCTATGAGCAATGATAAAGCTTGTTCTTCCTTCCATTAATTTATCCATTCCTTTTTGAATCAATACTTCTGTTCTTGTATCAACAGATGATGTGGCTTCATCTAAAATTAATATCTTAGGATTCTTTAAAAATGCTCTTGCAATCGTTAATAATTGCTTTTGACCCTGAGAGATATTACTTGATTCTTCATTAAGAATTGTATCATATCCCTCTTCTAAAGTATGAATAAAATGATCAGCATAAGCAAGCTTACAAGCTTCTTTAACTTCTTCATCACTGGCATCTAGCTTCCCATATTTAAGATTTTCTTTGATAGTCCCTCCAAATAACCAAGTATCTTGTAATACCATCCCAAATAAGCTTCTTAAATCATGACGAGAATAATCTCTAATATCCTTTCCATCAATCAAAATACTTCCGCCATTCAACTCATAAAATCTCATTAATAATTTTACAATCGTTGTTTTCCCTGCCCCAGTTGGTCCCACAATTGCGACTGTTTGACCTGCATGGACATGTAGTGAAAAATCATGAATAATGGTTTTATCTTCTTGATAGCCAAATTGGACATTAGAGAAAGTCACACTTCCTTCAGTATTTAAAAGTTCCTCTTGATTCACTTTTACTACTTCTTCATCTAATTCTTCTTCATCTAAGAATTCAAATACACGTTCTGCTGCTGCAGCGGTTGATTGAAGCATATTCATAATTTGAGCAATTTGTGTAATTGGTTGATTAAATGATCTTACATATTGAATAAATGCTTGAATATCTCCAATAGAAATCGCATTTGTAATAGCTAGATAACCTCCTAATAAACAAACACCTACATATCCTAAATTTCCAATAAATCCTGTTAATGGTTGCATTAACCCTGAAAAGAATTGAGATTTCCAAGCTGATTCATATAAATGATTATTATGAACTTCAAATGTTTCAATAGAAGATGTTTCTCCATTAAATGCTTTTACAACATTATGAGCACCATACATTTCTTCAATATGTCCATTAACTTCTCCTAAATTCTTTTGTTGAGAACTAAAGTACTTTTGACTACGTTTTGTAATTTGACTAATCCCAATCATTGAAATCGGTAATACACATAAATTCATTAATGTCATTGATAAACTAATAGAAATCATCATAATAAATACACCAATTAAAGTAATTGTAGAAGTAATGATTTGAGACATACTTTGATTAAGTGATTGAGCTATTGTATCAATATCATTTGTTACTCTACTTAAAGTATCTCCACTAGAATGTTTATCAAAATAACTTAATGGTAATCGATTCATTTTTTCACTAATATTTTTTCTCAAATCATAAGCAACTTTTTGAGAAATCGTTGATGTAATAAATCCTTGTATATAATTAAAAACAGAACTTAATAAATAAATACTACCTAAAAATAATAAAATAGATAATATAGCATCAAAGTCAATACCTCCGCTTTGACTAACTTTCGCAAGTATTCCTTCACTTAACTTATCAGTTGCTTTTGCTAAAATCTTTGGTCCAAAAATTGAAAAAACAGTTGAACCACCTGCAAATAATACAACAATCATAAATTTTAAATAGTAAGGTTTGAGATACACAAATAATCTTTTTATTGTTCCTTTAAAGTCCTTAGCTTTTTCCACGCTTTTCATTTTTCCATGTCTAGGCATTTGCTAATTCCTCCTTTGATAATTGTGAATAAGCAATTTCCTTATAAACTTCACAATTCTCTAATAATTCTTTATGTGTTCCCTTTCCTACTATTTTTCCTTCATCTAAAACAATGATTTGATCAGCATCCATAATAGAAGCGATTCTTTGTCCCACAATTAATACAGTATTCTTTGTTTTTTTCATCAATGTTTTTAATTCACTTCTTAGCGCAGCATCTGTTTTAAAGTCCAAGGCTGAAAAACTATCATCAAAAATAAGAATTCCTGCATCTTTCACTAATGCTCGTGCAATTGCTAGACGTTGTTTTTGTCCGCCAGAAACATTTGTTCCTCCCTGTGAAATTTCTTCATCTAATTGTTTAGGCTTTGTTTCAATGAATTCACTTGCTTGAGCAATCTTAATCATTTCTTTTAATTTCTCATCACTTGCATTAACTGCTCCATATTTTAAATTAGATTTAATTGTTCCTGAAAACAATACTCCTTTTTGAGGAACTATACCAATTCTTTCTCTTAAATCATGTTGATTGACATCTCTTACATCAACACCATCAACCTTAACACAACCTTCGCTCACATCATAAAAACGAGGAATCAAATGAATTAAACTCGATTTTCCGCTTCCAGTACTTCCTATAAAAGCTGTAGTTTTCCCTGGTTCAGCTACAAAGTCAATATGACTCAAAACAGGTGATTTTGCTCCTGGATATTTAAATGTAACATCTTGAAATTCAATATAACCTTTTTTATCTTCATCAAAATCTTTTGGTGTCTTAGGATCTTGTATTGATAATTCTGTAGACAATACTTCATAAATACGCCCTGCCGCTACAGAGGCTCTAGGTACCATAATAAAGATCATAACAACAAATAAGAATGACATAATAATATGCATAGCATATTGAATAAATGCCATCATTTGTCCAATCGCGATATGTCCTAAATCTAATTGTTTAGCTCCTACCCATACAACAAGAACAGTTGCTATATTCATGATAAAATTCATGATTGGCATTAGAGTTGCCATGGCTCTATTAACGAATAAATTAACTTTTGTTAAATCACTATTAGCCTTGTCAAAACGATTTTCACTAAACTTTTCATTGCCAAAAGCTCTTATGACTAAAACTCCTGATAAATTTTCACGCATTGTTAAGTTTAATTTATCTATTAAAGTTTGTATTATTTTAAATTTTGGTAATACAACTACCATTGCTATAACTAAAACAACAACAATCACAACTAAAATCATTCCAATGATCCAAGTCATACTTGGAGAGTTTGTGATTGCTTTATACAATGCACCTACTCCCATCATTGGGGCAAACAATACAATTCTAAGCATCATGACCATTAATGCTTGAACTTGAGTAATATCGTTTGTTGTTCTTGTGATGAGTGAGGCTGTTGAAAACTTATTGAATTCATGACTAGAAAAACTTTCTACTTTTTCAAATACCGCTTTTCTTAAATCACGTGCTAATCCTGCACCTACTCTTGATGATATAAATGCTGAAATCATTGAGACTATCATGGCAACAAAAGCAATCCCTAACATCTTTATTCCTGAGCTTAAAATATACTGAATTTGGATTTGATCTACATCACATCCTAATTTCATATATTCTAATTTCACACCATTTCCAGCAACTATTCTTAATGTTGATTCACCCATTGTTTCCATTTGAATATTAACTTTAGAAAGCATCTTATTCATATATTCTTCTCCACCCAATTTCAATGCATCATAAACAGAAACACCTTCTTTAAGATGTCCAAATTGTTGTTTGTATTCTTGAGAATGAACATCCATTGAATCAATAGATGCAACCATAAGCATAGGTTTTAATAAAATATCCTCTAATTCTTTTTCTTGTTTATCAGATAATTCTTTTAATTGATATCCATTATTCGCTTTAGGAAATTGTTCTTTGATCTTTTCACCAAAATTATCTTTATAAAGATAAGCATCTTTAACAATATTTTGTTCATCACCATTCATAAATATCATTAAATGATCAAAAGTCTCCTCACTTAAAACCTTTCCAATTGGTCCATTAAAACCACCAGATTGAATACCATTAGTCACAATATCACTCATATAATCTGGTAGGGAAAGCTCTGCTTGTGATTGTATAAAAACTAAACCTATACAAAGTAATATAGATAACCAATATTTACTCACATATTTCCTTAACTTTAACAATCTTCTTCACCTCTATTCATGTTATTCTCTAACTTCTTTAAAAGAACAATAGCATTATTTATCTCTTCTTCACTTACTCCCTTAAAAATATCCTCCATTATCCCTTCTAAAGCAATCATCTGCTCTTCTAATATCTCTTTTCCTTTATCACTAATCTTTAAAGTATAATTACGTTTATCATTAAGATTGATTTCTTTTTCAACATATCCAGCTTTTTCTAACCTTGTAATTCTTACAGATAAAGTCGCTTCACTAATATGCATTTGAGCTGCTAATTGTTTTTGATTCATATGACAGCAATTAATCAAAACTAATAAATGACATTGTTCAGGGGATATATGACTATCTTTTAATTTCATAAAAGCTAATTTTTTTGCTTCTTTTTGAACGATATGCAATTCATTGATAAACTTTTTTATTTTTTCTTCCATCATATCCTCCTTATATCATATCAATCATTTTACTTAGTATACTAAGTAATGTCAATGATAAAAGGAACTATAAAAAAATATAAATTTCTTAGTTCCTTTTTAATTTTCTCTGTATCAATAGATATTCAATTCTTTATTATCTTAATATTTAAAAAAGCTATAAAGTTAACTCAATAAGTATAAAGTCTCTTTATAGCTCTTATCTATGCTATAAATATAACTACAATTGCATAAATAATTAATGTTATAATCATAAACAAAGAGAGAAACGCTGAAGTAAAGTTACCATCCTCTTCACTTTTAAATAATGAAGAAATCTGCATTGGAATCGCCAATCCTGTAGGACACATAAAGTAAATGAGAACAGCTATCATATAAGTTTTCTCTGCCATTAAACTTGGGAATAGTATAAAGAATCCTTCAATGACTCCTATATAAATAACAACTCTTAAAATCAGTAATTTTAAAATAGATCCAAGAATACTCATATCTACTTTTAAATCATATCCTATAATAAATAAAATCATTCCCACAATTGGTGCTGTTGCAGTAGAAATTGTATTTGTATATAAATCAATAAATGCACTCTTTGATAACATATCATATACCCCAAAAAAATTAAGAGTTAACGCTAAAATAACTGCAATCACAAAAGAATTAGATAAAATCTTCTTGATCAATTCCTTGGTATTCATTTCTCCTGCACTTGCTTTCGCAACCATAATCGGTATAATCACAAAAGCAACTAATGTTCCAGCTAAATCAAAAATAACAGTATTGCTTGCATATGTAGCTCCAACAATGGAAGTATATAATGGTAATGCAATATTACCTCCCTCACAAGTTGTAAGCATAAAATAGGAAACATGTGAAAATTTCTCTCCTGTTAATTTTCCTGTCATTTTTCCAATAACCATTGCTAATATAAAAACAACAAAAACATATAGGACAATAAAAACTGCTGACATTTTTATTTTTGAAGTTAATAAAATATTAAATATTAATATTGGAAACAAAACATTAAATACAATGCTATTTGCTCCTGCCTTTTGTTCTGGAGTCACAAATCCTTTTAATCTTGCTATCATACCTAGCACAACCATAAAAAATACTGGAAATAATGTTGTTAATGCAACCATATCATTCTCCCCTTTCATTAATACCTTTATTTTAATGAATATATAATAAAAATCAAATACTTAAAAAAAATACCTTCCCATACCTATAAGGCATAGGAAAGATATATTAACAACTATTTATAAAACATAGCTTTCAAAACTTCTAAAACACCATCTTTATTGTATCACAAGCATTATCCATAGCATAAGATTCCCCAACATTATTAAGTAAATCATAATCATTCATTTGATCCCCAAAGGTCATACATTCTTCTCTTTTTATATTAAAATACTCTCGCACAAACTTAATAGCAGCTCCTTTATTAACCGATTTATTAAAAATATCAAACCAAACATTTCCACTAGTAACCAATTGTAAACATTCAGGTAAACGTTCCCTAATCATAGAAACATCTTTTTCTATACAATTTGACCAATCTGCCACAGAAATCTTTAAAACATCATCATCTACATATAAATCGTCTACAAATTCATAATTTCTATAAAAATCCCTAATAAAATCTCCCTTATCTTTAAAACAATTTAAAACGTATGCCTTTTTTACTCCACACACAACAACACAACATTCTTCAAATTCTTTTAAAACATCCAATAATTCATTAACAGATTTTTTTATCTACAGTATTTTTATACAATACTTGATCATGAAAAACTATCTTTGTTCCATTTTCACAAATATATAATACCATTTTCCTTCATCTTTTCATAAACATCAAATATTTCTTCATTATATGACTTATCATCTCTAAATCATGTTCCATCTAAATCAGATGCAATCAATTTAATCATTTTGTCCTCTCCTTTTCATGAAGGCTCAAGATTTCTTGAGCCTATTATTATTCAAAAACTGATAAATAATTAATTTTTTTCAAACTCAATAATTTTAATTCTTCTAATTTTGAAATAATACTCTCATTATCAATTCCCCTATAATACTCTTTAATTAAAGCAATATAAGATGACATTAATATAGTCGCTTCAGATGTCCCAGTCTTTTTTATCCATCCTTCATGACTTTCTCCTAAAATATCATTATCTAAATCTCCATCTAAAATATTATTAGGAATCATAATATCAACTCCTGGGAATGCACATAAAAGATTATTATCAATATTACAACGTTGCCAAAGTTTATGATCATCATCAAACGCTCCTACCGATATAACACCTTTTACATTTGCTGGAAACAATAAATCCTTATCACCATAATCACCCGCAGAAGCAACAACAGTTATATTCTTTTTAATTAACCGATGAATCATTTGGATAACTTCTTCATCTTTCTTATAACCCCCTAAACTGAGATTAATAATATCAGCACCATATTCTTCTGCTTTTTTTAATCCCCTTAACAACAAAGCATTATTTGTAGATCCCTCATCATTAATCACTTTAATAACAATAATTTTTGATTGAGGAGCAATACTAATTTGTTTATCTAAAACTAAAACTGCCATTTCACTTCCATGACCATGTCTATCTTTAACTTTTTCACTTTCATCAATAACATTATAAGTTCCTATAATTCTTTCTTCATACCAATTTAATAGACGATTACTAATCCCTGAATCAATGATTGCAATAACCTGATCTTTTCCTTGAGAATATTTCTGCAAATCTCTAATATTCAATTCCTTAAGATGCCACAGCATCTTATCGTATTGACAAGCACATAGACATACACATAACAATAAAATGAATGTACGATATTTTACCATATATATAACAAATAGTAGACCTCAGCCGCAATCAATCCCATTAGAAGAATATGAACAAAAAATATAAAATTTTTTCCATTATCACCTATCTTCAATAAAAATTTTTCTTGGTACTTCTTATTAAATATTAAGCTCATAAAATAAATGATTACATCAATAAAACAAAATAATATAATATACCCTTCCATCACTAATTTCCTTTCTACTGTTTATAAACATCATTAGCAGCCCAAATCTTAAACTCTACAACCAAACCATTTTTTGAAGATAATTTCTTATAAACTTTTTTCGTTCTTGTTTTTAAACTACTAATATAAGTATATACACTTCCTCCAAGTACTCCAACTATCTCACAAGCCAGCTTTAAAGTTACCTGTCCACAAAATCCTGCATATTTTCCTAATGCAATACTGATACTTGTAGTATATCCCAATGTTTTCGTTATTT
Source organism: uncultured Erysipelotrichales bacterium (assembly GCA_910579135.1). Lineage (GTDB taxonomy): Bacteria > Bacillota_I > Bacilli_A > Erysipelotrichales > Coprobacillaceae > MGBC113645. The sequence goes on from CAJTTM010000011.1 coordinate 35,471, forward strand.
TATCTAATGATGCTATATATTTAGAGGCAGTACTGTGACTCATATAATTTCTTACTCCCCACCAATATGTTTTCTTTTTGGTGATATTTCCACCCTGAACATTTAACTCATCATCCTCTAAATCAATAATTGTTCCATTATCACTAATTTCTATTTCACCATCTTCAACGCCTTGATTAAAAACTTCTAAAAAGGATTTTAATGCATTTGTTGACTCTTTTCCAATCATACTTTCAATTCTTGACTGATCTCTTTGACTAAGTTCAAAACAACCCTCTTCAACATCAATCATATCTTCAATCTTTTCCAGTGTTTTTAAACTTACATCTTGTATTTCTTCAGTAGCTAAAACACCTTGTATAGAAATACTCATACAAACTACAAAACTCATTAAACTTAAAATACATTTTCTTATCATTTTCTTTTCCTCCATAGTTTAATATCCTTAAATTCATTTCATAAAACCCTGTTAATAAAGAGTTAAAAACATAAACTACTTATTCTATTTTCACCTCAATTCCAGTAGTTTTATATTAAAAGTTATTTTCATAATTTTTGAGGCTAGAATAATTAAAGAAAATAATAATTTTAAACATTCATATTATATAATTCAAATCCATATACATAATGAATATACTTTAATATATCTTCTTCTTTATCAATGTCAAAGATATTTATTACAATATAATTCAATTCATCTTCATTTCTGTTACTAATTTTTTCAATAATATTTTCAGAAATAAATCCTAATTTCTTTTTTAAAATAGTCACAGTAGTTTTCACTATACCTTGATTCATTCCTTGCTCATATCCAATTCCCATCCATTTCCTTGTGATCTCACACATCTTTTTGACTCCTCCTTTATCTTGTTTATAATACCTAAACCATTTCTTGATTGACTTACTATATATATCTCTTGTCCATCATTGACTTCTTCCTGACTTCCCATCTCTGATTTCTTTACTCTATATATTGGTAGTCCTCTTTTAAAACAATCTTAGTCGTTTAATTGTATATCCTTCTTTTTCCTTTTGAACTTCTATATTTATGATTTCTCCTTCATTGCTTTCTACAAGAATATCCATTTCCCATAAAGATTACTGATATAGTATTCCACTTGAGAATCTTTGATATGTACAGGTTTATCAAAGAGAGATGAGAGCAGTTCTTCTACACATTCCTTATGAGAGAAAACAGCTCTCATCATAGGATGATTAAATACAGTCATAGACTTTATATCTTTTAAAACATCATTTCTTATTTCTAATAAGTTCATATTTTTTATTCCTCCTTATTATTCTATACTAATAAAAATGATGTTTTTCTTTTTTTATTTATATAATTTCATAATACGAAAAGAAATGTTTCTATAAATCTATTATAAAGTTATAAATCATACTTGTCATTGGACTTTTTGTCCAAAAAGAAAAGAAGTTACTTTCATAACTTCTAATACTTATTTTCAATAGTTTTTATCATTTTCTTTTTCATATTATGATTATCTACTATCGCAATTATAGGAAATACTATTGAACTCACTGCAATAACTGCTAAAAAAGACATCGATAAAGTATCATTAATTAACTTCATTTTTTTCATTTTATTCACCTCCACCATCACATAGAAATTTTGCACAACCAATATCGTATTCATCCATGATAATATTATGAAATGATGATTTATGTAGTTCAATCTCATGACTCATAACCTTCTTTGTTCCTTCAACAAGTTTATCTATAATATCAACAGTTATTGGAAAACTCCCATGCGAAAGATATATGATATCAAATTCATCACTATAATTTTTATTCTTTGTAAACCATAAAGATAAGATAAAATATTTCTTTGAGGTCCAAGCATAAAGATTTTCCCATCTTGTATTGGGTCACCACTTATTAATATTATATTTTCAATATCTAAAAAAGCAATACTTCCAGATGTATATCCTGGCATAGATATAATTTTTAAAGATCTATTTCCTAAATCAATAATTTCATTTTCTCATTTGAATAATCAAATAATTCAAAACCATCATCTCTTTATTTCATTATATCCTTTAAAAAAATAATCGTCAACAAACACTCTTTTCTATTTCTAAATACATATGATCAATGCTATCTACAAATTCATCAAACAAATCAGGATATTGTTCATAAAACATCTTAATTTCTACACATAAACTCCATTTTAATTTCGCAATATCATCTTTATATTCTTCTACCCTTCTTTTCATACTATAAAACTTCAATTGAATAACTAAATTATCCCAATGACTTTCAATTTTATTCCTTGAAACATATTTTATAACTGCAATAATCTTACTCATAAAATCCTCTAAATCCATTTTCCATCCTCCTTTTCTTTATTATATAAAAAAAGAAAAAGAGGATATTTTCACAAATAAAAATAAACACCTATTTTGGTGTCTATTCTATAATTCTACATTAGGTAAAGTAAATCCTCTACCCTTCACATTATGAACCTCACTTGTAATAATAAAAGCATTTTCATCTATACTTCGTATTAACTCATTTAATTTAACAGCTTGTCTTCTTGAAACAACAGATAATACAGCTTTTTGATCATCACGCATATATCCTGTTGTCACATTCAAAAAAGTACAACCTCTTTGAATTTGAGTATCAATCATTTTATAAATCATTTCATACTCTTTAGAAATAACTATTACTTGTAGTTTTCTTTCCCCTAATAACATTGTTTTATCAATAATGATAGACGTAATGATTGCTACAATGATACCGTATAATATCTGTTCTGGTGTAGAAAACATAATTTGTCCAAGCAAGATAATAATATCAGTAATATTCATCCATAATGCAATAGGACTTCCTGTCTTATGATTGATAAGAACAGGTACAATATCCATACCACCTGTACTATATCCTAACCTTAAAACAATTCCACATCCTACACCAACAAATACACCTGAATAAATGACATATAATAACATATCATTTGTGATTGTTGTTAATCCAGGTATTCTTTCAAAAATTCCTAAGAAAAATGGAAACAAGAAAGAACTCAATACAGTCCCTGCAACGAATTTTTTACCAATAAATACATACCCAATAGTAATCATAAAAACATTAACAATTAAAAGAGTTGTTGATAAAGACAAAGGAATGAAACGAGTAATAATTAAAGATAAACCAGTAGCACCACCTGCAATAATCCCCGAAGGGACTAAGAATGCAGCAGTACCAAAAGCTAATAAAATATTACCAATAACAACAAGAATAGTATCTAAAATTAATTTTTTCATATTATTCATTGCCATTCTCCTTTACCAAATATTTTAAATATGCATAAACACAATCATCTAAATCACCATCCAAAATAGACTTTGGATTTGAAGACTCATATAAACTACGATTATCCTTTACTAAAGAATAAGGATGCAATACATAAGAACGAATTTGACTTCCCCACTCAATTGCTTTTTGTTCACCTTTAATTTCATTTAAAGTTGAAGCTTGTTCTTCTAACATTAATTGATATAATTTAGACTTTAACATAATCATAGCCTGTTCTCTATTTTGAAGTTGAGAACGTTGTGATTGACAAGTTACAATAATATTAGTAGGAATATGAGTAATACGAACAGCTGAATCTGTCTTATTAATATGCTGTCCTCCAGCCCCACTAGCTCTATACGTATCAATTCTTAAATCATTTGGATTAATATTGATTTCTATATCATTATCAAATTCAGGAACAACATCAACTGATGCAAAAGAAGTATGTCTACGTTTATTAGAATCAAATGGAGATATTCTCACTAAACGATGTACCCCTTTTTCAGCTTTTAAATGACCATAAGCATTATATCCAACAAATCTCATAGTCACAGATTTCAATCCAGCTTCTTCACCATCTAAATAATCTAAGACTTCTACACTATATCCTTTTTTATCACCATAACGTTGATACATTCTCATAAGCATAGCTGCCCAATCTTGAGATTCTGTTCCACCAGCTCCAGGATGTATTTCTAAGATTGCATTATGATGATCATATTCTTCTGAAAACAATAACATTTTTTCATAATGATCTAATTTTTGATGAAAATCTATAAAATCATTTTGTAAGGATTCAAAAAACTCTTCATCTTCTGTTTCTTTTACAAATTCATATGTTTCAACCAAATCATTATATAATTGATTTAATTCATCATTTGTATCAGCTATTTCTTTCATTGCATTTAATTGATTATATATTTTTTTAGCCTTATTTTGATCATTCCAAAAATTTTCATCTAAAGTTTGAATAGTTAAACCTTCTATTTCCCTTTTTAAAACATCTATATCTGCAGAAACATATAATTCATCGAGTAATAAGCGGGCTTTTTCAAGTCCGCTTTTCATTTCATATAATTCCATTATTTAAAACTCATCTCAATATTAATAGAAGGAATTTGTTTTTCTTCTTCACTACCAGGTCTAATACCCATATGAACTATATTTCTAGATATATCTTCAGCAATAGATTTTGTCATTTCCTCAAACATATAGAATGCTTCTTCTGTATATTCTTGTAAAGGATCTTTTTGAGCATATGCTCTTAAATAAATACCATTTCTAAGTTTTTGCATAGCATCAATATGATTGATCCAAGTATGATCAATAACTCCTAATAATACTCTTCTTTCATAATCTAATTTGATTTCTGCAGGTAAATCTTGATTAAAACGATTTTCAAACTGCATAGCAACAATTTCACTCAATGCTTCACTGATCTTAGCACTATCATGAACAACTTCTTCTTGATTAGAAGTACTTAAAGTTGTAAGCAACATATAATTCTTTGCAACAAAATCAAGTAATCCATCAACATCAACAGTTTCTTGTTTACCATCATGTTTTGTAAATCTTCTAACAGCATGTTCTACAGATTGCTTAAACATTCCCTTAACAATACTTGTTAAATCTTCCTCTGACATAATATCGTCACGTTCTTTATACATGATTTCTCTTTGTTGTCTCATAACATCATCATATTGAAGCAATTGTTTACGAATATCAAAGTTTTGACCTTCAACACGTTTTTGAGCACTTTCGATTGTTTTAGTAACCATTTTACTTTCAATTGCTTCATCTTCTAAATAACCTGAGAATTGTTGTAATTTTTCAGGAGCAAATCGTTGCATTAAATCATCTTCAAAAGAAACATAGAATGTAGAACATCCAGGATCTCCTTGACGACCAGAACGACCTCTCAACTGATTATCAATACGCCTAGACTCATGTCTTTCGCTACCAATAACCATTAATCCACCAATTTCAGCAACACCTTCACCTAATTTAATATCGGTACCACGTCCTGCCATGTTGGTTGCGATTGTAACAGCACCTTTAACACCTGCATTTTTGATTATATCAGCTTCAACTGCATGGTTTTTCGCATTTAATACATTATGCTTAATACCACGTTTTCTAAGCATTCTTGATAAAATCTCAGAAGTTTCTACAGAAACAGTACCCAACAATATAGGCTGTCCATAACTATGTCTTTGTTCTACTTCTTCACAAATCGCTTTATATTTAGATTTTTGAGTTGAATAAACCTTATCAGCTTTATCATCTCTAATAACTGGTTTATTAGTTGGAATTTCAATAACACGCATGTTATAAATTGTTCTAAATTCTTCTTCTTCAGTTTTTGCAGTACCCGTCATACCTGCAAGCTTATTAAATAATCTAAAGAAATTTTGATAAGTAATAGTCGCAAGTGTAACAGTTTCTTCTTTAATAGGGACACCTTCTTTTGCCTCTAATGCTTGATGTAAACCATCTGAGAAAGCACGTCCAGGCATAACACGACCAGTAAACTGATCAATGATCATAATACTTGCATTTCTAATATCTTTACTTCCATCTTCAGTCGCAATCATATATTCAACATCTCTTTGCATTGTATAATTAGCCTTTAATGCTTGATTAATATGATGTACTAAAGCTGTATTTTCTGGATCATATAAGTTATTTAACTTAAATGTTTTTTCTGCTTTTGTAATACCATTTTCTGTTAAAGTCACACTCTTACTTTCAATATCAACTTCATAATCTTTTTCATTAATAAGTGATTTTACATATTTATCTGCTTGAACATATAGTGCAGCTGTATTTTTCTTACCACCAGAAATAATTAATGGTGTTCTTGATTCATCAATCAAAATAGAGTCAACCTCATCGACCAATGCATAATTCAATGGTCTTAAAACCTTATCACTTAAATTTGTAACCATGTTATCTCTTAGATAATCAAATCCAAGTTCAGCATTTGTTGTATAAGTAATATCACAACCATGTTGTTCTCTCTTTTCATCAGATGATAACTCTCTCTTATTTAAACCAACAGTTAAACCTAAAAATTCATAAACTTGACCATTATCAACCTTATCACGTTCAGCCAAATAATCATTGACAGTAACGACATGAACACCTTTTCCTTCTAATGCATTAAGATAAACTGGAAAAATAGATGTTAAAGTTTTACCTTCTCCAGTCTTCATTTCAGCTATATCACCATTATGTAAAGAAATGGCACCCATAACCTGAACCTTAAATGCTTTTAATCCTAATTTTCTAAAAGATGCTTCTCTTACAGTCGCAAAAGCTTCAACTAAAATATCATCTAATGTTTCACCGTTCTTTATACGTTCTCTAAATATATCAGTTTGACCAGCTAATGTTTCATCATCCATCGCTTGATATTTAGGCTCTAAATCTAAAACTTCTTGAGCTTGTTTTTCTAATTTCTTTAATATTTTATTATCTTGAGAAAAGACACCTTTAATAGCCCCAAATAATCCCTTTTTCTCTTTTTGAGGAGTTGTATTAAAAGGAATGACTTTCCCCATTGTATCAACATCATCAAATGTCTCAACGACAATCTCATCACTATTATCTTCATTTAAATCAACAATTTCAACATCTGGATTAAGTCCCATTTCCTCAATTTCTTTTTTCTTTTCTTTTTGTAATTTCTTTCTAATTTCTTGTTTTTTACTTGCCATGAATTCAATCTCCTTTCATGCATAATAAACAAAATAATTATACCATGATATCTTTTAAAAACAAGATGAAAATATCAACAATATACCTTCAATTTGTACCATTTTCATATGTATTTTATATGAACATAAAAAATTTCACTTTTTTTTAATCTGTATTTCTTTCATTATCTCTACACAATTCTAAAATATGTGATTTCAATGTGAATACACGAGACATTTTACTCTATAATCTATGCTACAATATCCTCGGTGATGAAAATGAAATGTCCTAGATGTCATAATCAAAAAGTTGATCAATTTTATAAAATCAATAATCAATATTATTGTCGCAAATGCATTCAATTTTCTAGAGTCTTTGTTAATGACAAACAAAATTACCAATTGCCCCAATTTCTAAAAAAACCTATTAAATATCATTTGGATTTTGAACTCTCACCAAAACAAAAAGATATTTCAAAAGGTCTAAAAGAAAATTATATTCTCCATCAAAATAGTCTTGTCCAAGCAGTCTGTGGCAGTGGCAAAACAGAGATTGTTTTTGAACTTCTTTCTTACTCTCTAAGCCGTGGTGAAAGAGTTTGTTATTGTACGCCTAGAAAAGAATTATGCAAAGAACTTTATGAACGCATTGTTAAACATTTTATAAATATTGATATATCTTTAGTATATGGTGGACATATTCAAGACCTAGAAAGTCAATTTATTATCTGTACTACTCATCAATTGTATCGTTTTGAAAAAACTGGATTTCATCTCATTATATTAGATGAAGCTGATGCTTTCCCTTTCTATAACAATAAAGTATTAGAAGAAATATTCCTTCGTTGTGTAAAAGGAAACTATGTTAAATTAAGCGCAACGATTAGTCAAGAAGTCATAGACAAAGAAAAAGTATTTATAATGAATAGAAGATATCATAATCATGAACTACCTCTACCTTATATAAGAGTATCTCCCCTCTTTTTATCAATCCTTTATCTCATCTGGTTTATCAAACATTACAAAAAGAAAACTCTCATCTATGTTCCTACTATTGAAGACGGCGAAAAACTATTTTCTCTACTAAAATTTCTTCACTTTCAAATAGAACTTGTTCATTCTAAATGCTCAAACAATCATCATAAGATTCAAAAATTAAGAGAAGGATATGTTCGTATTATTATTACTACCTCCCTCCTTGAAAGAGGAATAACAATTCAGGATGTACAAGTTATCGTTTTTAAAGCCGATCATATGATTTTCGATAGTAGAACATTGATTCAAATCGCAGGAAGAGTAGGAAGAAGTCCTCAATTTTATAATGGAAAAATATGCTTTTTAGGTCAAAGCTATACAAAGGAAATGAAAAGATGCATTTATACAATTCGAAAACTCAATTCAATGAGTGCTTAATATGTCTCACCCCTTTACACAAAAGTATCAGTCTATCTCATCTTATTAAACCATTTCCTATATGTCTATCCTGTATACAAAAATTTGATATTATAGATCATAGCATTTCTTTTCATCACTATCCTTTAAGAATTCTTTATAAATACAATGACTTTTTTCAATCATTATTGTATCAGTACAAAGGATTATATGATCTTGCCTTAAAAGATGTATTTCTATGCTTATACCTTGATGAACTTAAAAAAAAATACAAAGATTATATTATAGTTACAGCCCCTAGTTCATCAACTTCTAATAAATTAAGAGGTTTTGCTCCAATAGAGAAAATAGCCTCAACAATACATAATCATATATTTACTGGTTTGTATAAAATTGATGATTACAAACAAAGCAATCTATCATACAATCAAAGAAAGAAAGTGAAAAAAAGAATTGGAATTAAAAACAAAGAATTGTTAAAAGGAAAGAAAGTTCTTATCTTAGATGATGTTATAACATCATCTTCAACTTTGGAAACATGTCTTTTTTTAGTAGAGACATGTTCTCCAAAGTGTATTGAATTATTGGTATTATCGTCTTCATATTGGTAATTTTACAATTATTCTTATTATTAGATAAAATAAAAGTTCTTTTTTCATTATCAAATCAACTCATTATGAAAAGTATTTTGACTCGACTTAATTCGATATGTTCTTTATACTTCTTCATTTATACTTTGAATAGACCATGAATTAGAAAGGAATGATAGTATGAAAGGTAAAGTAAAGTGGTTTAATGCTGAAAAAGGATTTGGATTCATTGATAGAGGTGAAGAAAAAGATGTTTTTGTTCACTATAGTCAAATAATTCAAGATGGATATAAATCTTTAAATGAAGGTGAAATCGTTGAATTTGAATTATATCAAAGTGATCGAGGTCTACAAGCCAAAAATGTTGTAAAAGTATAAAGAAAAGCCAATGAATTTTAATTTCATTGGTTTTTTATTAAATATATTGAAATGTTTTTAAAAAAAACAACCAGAAAGTAATTGAAAAACCACTTAATAATGTTGTTATCATAACAACATTAGCACTTAGTATTCCTTTATGTCCCATATTTTTAGCCATGACAAAACAAGTCACCGTTGAAGCAGAACCTAGCATAATTAAAATAGCAACTAATTGTTCTTTTACAAATCCTAATAAAATAGCAACTGGTAAAAATAACATTACAAATCCAAATAATTTCATAAATGAGGCAATCATTGCAGGTTTAATTTGTCCAACAGCATCTTCCATATTAAAAGATGCACCCATCGCAATAAGTCCAAGTGGAGAAGCTGTTGAACTAATACTATTTATTGTCTTTTCCATAATAACTGGTATAGGAATTTGTAACCATGACCATAATAACCCAACAATAATTCCAATAATAATAGGATTAGTAATAATTCCCTTTAATGTTTTTATGAGTAGTGTTTTATCTATTGTTTTTGTACCTGGTTTAAAAAAAGATAAAACAATAACAGCTATGATATTATATAAAGGAACACTTCCAATAATCATAAGAGGTCCTACCACAGATTGACCATAAATATTATTAATCAGTGCAACTCCAAGCAATGCAGCACTACTTCGATATGAAGATTGAATAAATTCTCCTTGAGATTCTTTATCCATAAAATAGGATATAATGATTGCAAGTACTATACTAAAAATTGTAACTATAAAACAAAATAAAACAAATTTAAAATCCCTCGCAACTCTAAAATCAACAGTAGACAAATCTTTAAATAATAAAATTGGTAAAGGAAAAGTAAAAACAAACCTATTCATTGCCTTCGCAAAACTTTCATCAATAACCTTTAACTTTTTTAATATCATTCCTATAACCATCAATAAAAATACTGGTAATGTTGCATTTAAACTAAATATAAGATTTCCCATAATTATCACCTATCAAAATATACTACAATATTTTACTTATTTCTAGTCTAATGATTATTTAGCTGCTAAATCTATAAGAGCATCACCAGTTAAACGATAAGTTGTCCATTCATCTAAAGGTTTCGCATTTAAAGAAAGATAAAAATCAATACTTGGTTGATTCCATTTCAAACAACACCATTCTAATCTTCCACATTGTCTTTCTACTGCTATTCTTGCTAATTCTTTAATCAATGCCTTTCCATAACCTTTTCCTCGATATTCCTCTAAAACAAATAAATCTTCTAAATATATTCCACCACGAGATAAAAAAGTTGAAAAATTATGAAAAAACAAAGCAAATCCAACTTCTTTACCTTCTTCTTCACAAAAAATAACTTCTGCTATCTTCTTATCAAATAACCATTCTTCCAATAATTCTTGACTTGTATATATCTCATTTTCCAAATGCTCATATATTGCAAGTTGATGAATAAATCCCAGTATCTTTAATGTATCTTTTCTATTTGCATATCTTATATTCATTTTTTAATCCTCCTTTTTCATTCTTACTCATAAAAAAAGGAAAGTCAATATACTTTCCTACATTTCATAATCAATAATAACTTTTATATTATGATCTGCTTTAGTTGCGGTATCAATGCCTCTACAAAATCTTTATGAGCAAATTTACTAGTCATAATTGTTTTGATAACTGTCTTTCTTTTTGTAATATGATCAATAACTTCCATAATAATATCATGATCATATGCTTGAGACCCTCTAATTATTGGTTCATTTTTAATAAAATTCCCACCTGCAAACTCTAATTTTCTTCCATAAACTGCAACAATAGAAAATTTTGTGTTATGCTTTGCATTATTAAAACATTCTTCTAAAAGTGAAAAAGCTCCAGCAGCATCCACATATTAATCTACATCTGGTTTTTTTCCAGCTAAATTCATTCCTACTTTTTGAGTATATGAAATAAATTGTTGTAATAATTTTGGATCCACATATCTCATATCAGTTCCAGCATTTTTCGCTTCTCCAAAATATTCCACTAATTTTTCATTCATATTTTCCTTTGCAGTATTGATAACCTTAACTCCTATTTCTTTAGCTTTATTTAAACGCCACTCATTTTGATCGATCACAACAACATTTTCCATTCCTCTTGCCTTTAAAGCTGCTGCTGATAAACCAATAGTTCCTGCTCCCAAAACAACAACTTTATCATCAATTTTAGGATTCATACACACAGCAGCTTTTGTTCCTACACATAACGGTTCAATTAAAACCGCCTCATCTAAATCAATATCCTTATTAAGAACATAAATATTCTTATTGATTTTTGCTTCTTCAACTTTTACATATTCACCAAAGCCACCTACCATATCACACAAGATCGTTCCAGCTTTAGTTGCCCCTAAAGGTTCTACAAAAACAATATCACCTAATTGAATATTATCAACATCTTCCCCTTTTTCAATAACCTTTCCAACCATCTCATGTCCAAATGGATTACCTGGAAAAATCCCAGTAGGTTCCCCTCCATGAACTCAGGCACCTGTATCACTACCACAAATTCCTGCTCTTAAAACTTTAATTAATACATCCTTACTACCAATTTGAGGAATAGGTCTTTCCTCTATCTTTACATCACCAATTCCATAATAAATTGTACTCTTCATTATTCCTTCCATAAATTCTCCTCCTAAAAAAATAATAACATAGTATAAAAAAACAAAAAGTCAAAAATCAAAAAAACAATATCATTCTTATTGATTTTGAAACACTTTTCACATTTTGTTTCATTTATGATAGGATAAAGCAGAAAGGAGCTCATATGAAAAAATACAGTATTTCTAAAACTCTATATCATTTATTACACAAATATCCATATGAAAGTATTACAGTCAGTCAAATCATCAAAGAATCTCATACAAGTCGTTCAACTTTTTATCGTTATTTCAATGACAAAAAAGATGTATTTACTGATATGTATTATCAATTTATTGATCCAATTTTTTATAATAACAAAACTTCTCAATCTTATTACGAAATATGTAAAAATTCAATTAATTACTCTAACCAAAACAAACAATTTTTCTTAAACATGTTAGAAGATGAAAATAACACTTTAGTTAAGTTATTATATAACAGAAATATTCAATATTTTAGTAAATGGACAACTCACATGACACTAGAACAAAAAAATTTACTTTATATTTATCTACGTGGGACATTTTTAACTTCAATGATATGGTTTAAAGAAGGTATATTTAAATCTTCAAACGAAATGCTTTATCTTTTTAAAAAAGCTATGCCTGAATCTTTAATTCATATATTTAATGAAAATAGAAAAACAGATAAATAGAATTGTTTAATTTTTATTGAATTGTCCATATTATAAATGGTGATAAAAATGATTTTACAAACAATTCTTTTTTCTATAATTTCATTAATAGAATTATTTATTCTCACAAAACTAATGGGATATAGACAAATAACCCAATTAAGTATGTATGATTATGTTATTGGTATTACAATAGGAAGTATCGCAAGTGAAATGGTTGTATTAAGTAATTATAAGGATATCATTCGACCATTTGTAGGAATGATTATTTATACATTATTTACAGTCTGTTTATCTTTGCTTTCTCGCTCTTCCTTGAAATTAAGACATTTTATTGAGGGTAACCCTATCACTTTGTATCAAAACGATAAAATAGAAACAAAATCTCTTGCAAAAGCTAAAATGGATATTAACGAATTATTGATGCAACTTAGAATACAAGGATATTTTGATTTAACTCAAATAGAAAGAATTATACTAGAAACAAATGGAAATATATCTATCTATCCTAAAACAAAATATCGTCCAACTATTGTAGACGATTTATCTATAAACCCAGATCAAGAATTGCCACTTATCTCTTTAATTATTAATGGAAATTTATTAGAAAATCAATTAAGATATATTCATAAAGATGAAGAATGGTTAAAAAGCCAATTAAAAGTACAAGGCTATAAACAATATCAAGATATTGCATTAGCCTTATGTGACCAAGATAATAATATTACTTTTTATAGCAAGTAAATAAAAATATTACTTGCTTTTTATATGTCTTCCTATTTCTTATCCAAAATATATTATTAAATATTTATATACAGTCTTTAGGCTTTATAACAAAAAAAGAAATAGTTTTTTGACTATTTCTTTATTCATAAATTTTATTTTCAGTAATAATGACTTCTAATGGTATATCATATTCATCTTGAAATGATTCATCGCACTCGCAAGTTGAAAAAGCCAATCCAATCGTATGTCCTTTATAATCTTTTAGATATTTATCATAAAAAGCTTTTCCATAACCAAGTCTATACTTTTCTTTATTGAATGATAAAACAGGTACAACAATTAAATCCATTTTATTTGGTCTTGTTATATATGGAGTTGTTGGTTCAAACACATGAAATGAACCTTCATCTAAATCGGTTAAAGATTGAATACGATAAAAATTCATATTTTCTCCTTCAACCTTAGGAACTGCAATTCTTTTTTTCTTTAAAGCTTGTTCTATAAGAAGAATCGTTTCAACTTCGTCATCTAAAGAAACATAAAACCCTATTGTCTTTGCCTTTTTATAAAAGGAATGATTAAATAATTGTTTACAGATTTCTACACTCGCCTTAAAACGTGTAGAATCATCTAAATCCTTTCTCTTCTTCTTATAAATATCTCTTAACTCTTTCTTATCCAATTGCATCTTCTCCAAAATCCAATTGAATTAATTGATTTAATTCTACTGCATATTCCATAGGTAATTCTCTAGAGAATGGTTCAATAAATCCCATAACGATCATTTCAGTTGCTTGAGCCTTTGTCAAACCTCTACTCATTAAATAAAATAATTGTTCTTCTGACACTTTAGAAACAGTCGCTTCATGTTCAATGATAGAATCATTGTTTCTCATCCAATTTGTTGGAACGGTATCGCTAGTAGAAATTTTATCCAAAATCAAAGTATCACATTCCACTTTACTCTTAGAACCTGTTGCTTTAGGGGAATGTTGTACAAGTCCTCGATAATTGACTTTACCACCATTTCTAGCAACCGATTTAGAAATAATTTGGCTTGAAGTATCTTTACCAATATGTATCATCTTAGCACCAGAATCTAAAATCTGCCCTTTATCTGCAACCGCAATTGTGATGCATGTTCCCTTGGCTCTATCTCCAACTAATAGGCAAGTTGGATATTTCATAGTTGCTAAACTACCAATATTTCCATCAACCCATTCCATTGAGCCATCCGCAAAAACTTTAGCTCTTTGAGTCACAAGATTATAAATATTTTTAGACCAGTTTTGAATTGTTGTATAGCGACATTTTGCACCTTCTTTTACAACAATTTCAACAACTCCTGCATGAAGAGAGTCTTTAGAATATGAAGGTGCAGTACATCCTTCTACATAATGAATATCAGCACCCTTATCAACAATAATCAAAGTTCTTTCAAACTGTGCCATTCTTTCACTATTAATTCTAAAATAAGATTGTAAAGGTTTTTCTAATTTTACTCCTGGAGGTACATAAATAAATGAACCACCAGACCATACTGCTCCATTTAATGCTGAAAACTTGTTATCATTATAAGGAATAACAGTATCAAAATATTCTTTAAATATCTCTGGATATTCTCTTAATCCACTATCAATATCTAAGAAAATAACACCTTTTTCCTCAACCTCTTTAAGCATATTATGATAAACAACTTCAGATTCATATTGAGCACTCGCTCCTGCTAAAAACTTTTGTTCTGCTTCAGGTATCCCTAATTTAGTAAATGTATTTTTTATTGTTTCAGGAACTTCTTCCCATTTATCTGTCTTATCATCACTAGGACGATTATAATAAATATACTCATCAAAATCCATTTGACTTAAATCAAGTCCCCATGTAGGCATTGGTTTTTCTAGAAAACATTTTAATGACTTCAAACGATATTCAAGCATCCATTCAGGCTCACCCTTAATCTTAGAAATCTCTCTAACAATGTCTTCATTTAAACCTTTAGGTGTTTTAAAAACAGACACGTCTTTATCTTTAAAATCATATTCTTCATTATTTGTAGGAATATCATATTTGTCCATAACTATTCCTCACCTTCATCCAATATTTTTTCTAGCCCCATCCAACCTAACGTCGCACATTTAATACGATTAGCTTGTCTATGAGTATTTTTAAAAGCAATAGCTTCTTCTAATAAGTCAGCATCATAATCTCTTTCATAAATCATATTCATATAATTATCAAAGATTTCCTTTGCTTCTTCTTTTGTTTTCCCTATTACAAGTTCACTCATAATAGAAGTAGAAGATGTGCATATTGCACATGCCTCTCCATCATAGCGAACATCCTCAATCTTATCACCATCTAATTTGACTTGTATATCTAAATTATCAATACAAGTCTCAGAATTCATATTTACCTTTTTATAACTATCATCATCAACCAATCCTCTATTTCTAGGATTTTGATAATGATCCATAATAATCTCCCTTAAAATCATAGGATTATCCAAAGAAAGCATCTAAAAATTCATCTCCTTTCTTACAAACCTCAATAAACTTATCAATCTCTTCTATCGTATTATAAAAATAGAATGATACCCTCAAAGTATTTGTAACATCTAAATAATTATCTAATATCTTAGCACAATGTTGTCCCGCTCTTACTGCAATACCATATGTATTAAATAAAGAAGCTCCATCTTGTGAAAAAACATTCTTAATATTAAAAGCAATCGCCCCACATGAATCTGAATTATAGATTTCAATATTATCAAGCTCTTTCATTTTAGAAATACAATAATCTCTTAAATATTTTTCATACTCTCTAATCTCATCTATTCCAATATTCAAAAGATAATCAACAGCACTTCCTAAACCAACTACACCTTCAATATGAGGTGTTCCTGCTTCAAATTTATATGGAGGATTTTTTAAAGTCACTACACCACAACTATTATAACGAGTATTAGAGCCTCCACCTAATCTTAATGGTTTCATTTTAACTAACAAATCATATTTTCCATATAAAACACCAATCCCTGTAGGGCCACACATCTTATGACCTGAAAAAGCAAGAAAATCCAAATCCAAATCTTTAACATCAACTCTCATATGAGGAACACTTTGAGCACCATCTACAATGACATAAGCACCTTTAGCATGAGCAAGCTCACAAATCTCTTTAATAGGAACTTCATATCCTAAGACATTGGTAACATGAGCCAATGAAATAATTTTTGTATGTTCATTCATTGCTTTTTTAACATTATCAATAGTAATTTTTCCACTTTCATCTAAATCTATATAATTTACAATAGCTTTTTTTTCATCTGCGATACTGAACCAAGGCAAAGTATTAGAAGCATGTTCTGCAACTGATAATAATATTTCATCACCTTCATTTAAAACAACACCACCAAAACCATACGCTATCATATTAAGTGAATCTGTAGAACCTGAAGTAAAAACAACTTCATTTTTTTTGGCATTGATAAAAGAAGCAATCTTTTCTCTTGATAATTCAAATTGTTCATCAACTTCATGTGATAAATCATAATCACCACGATGAGCATTACCAGAATAACTTGTTAAATACTCAACCACACTATCAATAACACATTGAGGTTTAAGCGTTGTTGCTCCATTATCTAAATAAACAAGAGGATGACCATGCATTGTCTTTTTTAACATCGGAAAATCTTTTCTGATTTCCTCTACATTAATCATCATAATCACCAACCTCAGATAGCATCTTTTCAAATCGTTTCTTTGTCATCTCATTATCAATAATTTCACTTACTGGCCTTAAATAACCATAAGTAATTAACTTCATAGATTGTTTCTTAGACAATCCTCTACTTTGTAAATAGAATAAATGTTCCTCATCCATTTTTCCAACAGCTGCGGCATGAGAAGCTTTAACATCATATTCATCTATATATAAATAAGGATTAGCTTTCGCATTACATAATTCATCAAAAACAATAATCTTATTTGTTTGATGAGACTCACTACCATATTGACCTTTAGTAATTCTACCAATTCCATCAATCGTTAATGAACCCTTCCCTAATACCACACCATAATTATCCATTTTACCCATAGTATGAGGAGCATAATGTCCTATCTCTATTTCATAGCTCTTTTTATCATCATTAGCCATAGCTGCCATTCTTAATTGAACTTGAGCTCCTTCTTCTTTTAATTCATAATGATATTTTGCCTTTAAAGAACTACTTGCAAGTTCACTATATCCAACTTCACATTTCGCATTTCTTAATAATTTAACATCTTCATCAAAATAAACTTCTTCATTATTATGTGATTGATTTTCATTAAAAATATGTAATTCACTTTCTTCATTTAGGATAACTTTTTTATTTAAAGAGGCTCCATTATTAAGTATCCTTGTTTCAATAATATCAACAATAACACCTTTATTTAAAACATATTTTACACAATAATCATCTTTTTCATTACAATCATAAACGAAATGAACTTCTAATTTCCTATCATTAGAAAAAGTAAAAACATGTTCATTCTCAATAACTTCATAACCAATATCATCATGAAAAGAACCTTGAAATAAATGCCCATCTTTAATAATCACATAATAAGAACTACTAATACCATATTCTTGCATTATTGATGTTCCTTCCTTGCACAATTTTCTAATAATATTGGTGCTTTCTCCTCTTCCTTATAAGCTTCTACACCTAATTCTTTTAACCATTCATATCCTTCATTATCAATCTTTTCAACTAATTCATATCCACCATTTTGAACAATCTTTCCTGCCACTAAAATATGAACATGAGTTGGTCGAACAAGTTCAAACATTCTTTCATAATGAGAAACTAACGCAACACCAAACTTATCACTCTTCATAGAATTAATAGCTTCAGCTACTATTCTTAAAGCATCTACATCTAACCCTGAATCAATTTCATCTAATAAAGCAAATTTAGGTTCTAATAATTTCATTTGTAATATTTCATTACGTTTCTTTTCACCACCAGAAAATCCTTCATTTAAATAACGATGAGCTAAATTTTGATCCATTCCTAATTCTTCAATATTTTTATCTAATACTCTAATAAATTGAAATAAAGATAATGGTTTTTCTCTTCTTGCATTCATAACCGATCTTAAAAAATCAGAATTCGTAACACCTGGTATTTCAGATGGATACTGCATCCCTAAAAACAAACCATTAACTGATCTTTCATCAACACTCATTGATAAAACATCTTTTCCATCTAATGTTATACTTCCTTGAGTCACTTCATATTTAGGATGACCCATAATTGCTGATAAAAGAGTAGATTTCCCATTTCCATTAGGTCCCATGATTGCATGAACCTCTCCTGTATTCATTGTTAAATCTATTCCTTTTAATATTTCTTTTTCTCCTACTTTGACATGCAAATCTTTTATTATTAATGTAGACATACACATACTCCTTCCTACCGTATTATTTTATATAAATTACTTATCAAAGACAAGTTATACGATAATTTTTTTATACTCTTATTATTAAACAAATTTAAAAAAGTATAATCAAAAATTTTACCAATATAAAAAGCCTCTATAAAAGAGGCCTGTCTTAGAAAATACCACAAATAATAACTAATAAGATAAATAACACTAAAATTAAAGTGAATGAACTTTGATTAGCTAACATATAAATCACTCTCCTTTTTAACCACTAAATTAACTTAAACAATAAAAAATCATATTCTTATTGTTTTATTCATCCTCACACTCCTATGCACATTATATTTTATGTAAAAAGTAAAAGAAATTTTGTGATATAGCCTACAAATATTGAAAAAATCTTGATATTATGTATAATATATATGTTTATATCAAGGAGGTATATATGAAAACCAAAAAAATTATAGGATTATTACTCGCAAGTGTTATTGTACTTAGTGGATGTAGTAATAGTGGTTCTGTTCAAAAAGATGGAAAATATGTAGTTGCATCTTTAAAAGATAAGAATTTATTTGCAGATGATTTGTATTCTCAATTCTTATCTTCTCCAACTGGAAAAAATGCAACTTTCAATTTTGTCTTACAAAAAATTATTGATACCTATTTTCCAGTAGATAAGGACATGGAACAATATGCAGATGATGCTGTAGAAAACATTGAAGCTCAATATCAATCACAATATGGTGATGAGGCAGATGCTCAAATTAAAAGTGCTTTAGCTCAAAGGGGTTATAGTGATTTAGAGTCTTATCGTAAATCATTAATTCAATCTTTACAATATGCCACTTTAGTTAGAAATTATGTAAAAAATGATTTTGATAAGGTATTTGAAGATTATTACAAAACTGCTAATCCTCGTTATATCACTCTTATTAAAGTATCAGTAGCTGATATGAGCAAACCAACAGCAGAGGAAAAAGAAAAATTAAAAGAAGTTAATGCTTTACTTAAAACTGATAAAGATTTTGCAGATATTGCTTCTTCTTATTCAGAAGATAGTAGTAAAGATGCAAAAGGTAATTTAGGATTAGTTGACAGTAAGACAACAAATTTAGCATCTACTTATGGTGAAGAAGTTGAAAAGAAAGCCTTTGCCTTAAAGAAAGGTCAAACAAGTGGTCAAATTAAAGGAAGCGATGGATATTACTTCTTAAAATGCACTGAAACTTCTAAAGAAAAAATTAAAGAAGAATTAAAGAGTGTTGATTTAAACTCTCCTCTTCTAGGTTATAATGATTATATTATTTATGATGCTTTTGAAACATATAAATTAACATATGATGATAAAAACATTCAAAAAATCATTGAAGATTTTATTAAAGATGCAAGAAAAACAAAAAAAGAAAGTGGAGGTAATAGCTAATGAAAAAATTAGGAGTATTATTAATTTGCGGATTATTGTTAGCTGGATGTTCTTCACCAAAATTCACTTCTCAAGTGACTGATGGAAGTAAAACAATTGTATCTAATGAAAAAATCAAAATTACTAAACAAGAATACTATGAATATTTATTAGAAACTTATGGTTCTGATCAAGTCTTAGATGAGGCTTTAAAATATATTTCTGAAAAAGAAGTAACAGATCAAAAAGAGATTGATAAATTAGTTAAAGAAAGATCAAAAACATATGCTCAATATTCCGAGGGTGGACTTGGTGAATACGCTAAATCTATGGGATATAAAGATGAAAAAGAATATCAAGAACAAGTTATTGTCCCAAGTGTTAAACAGGAACTTTTAAGAAAGAAATACATTAATGAACATTATGAAGATTTAATGAAAGAATTTAATGTATGTGCATTTAAAAAGATTGTTGTAGAAAAAGAATCTACTGCTTTAACTGTGATTAAAAATTCTAAAAACGCTACTGAATTTGATAAGTTAATGAAGACTTATGGAGAAAAAGCAGAAGATTGTGGTATTGTGACTAAAAATAGTACATCTTTAGATGAAAACTTAGTTAAGAAAATAAGTGATTTTTCAAAAGTCACTAAAGATGGTGTTTATAAAGATGCTGTTAAATTAAGCGATGATACTTATGCAGTTATCTTTATCTATAATACCAATCATAAAAAGAACAAAGCTAATTATCAAGATTCTTTATCAAATGATGAAGATATCACTGAAACAATTCAATCTTATTATTTAAAGAAATATGAATTCACTATTAATGAAGAAAACATTAAAAATGGAATTAAAGAAATTTCTGATAAATACGTAAATAATTAGGGAATAAGTTTACTTATTCTCTATTTTGTTTTAAAATTAACTAAGGAGGTATATTATGGATTGTATTTTTTGTAAAATTATTAATAAAGAAATTCCTGGAAAGATTGTTTATGAAGATGATGTTTGCTTAGCTTTCTTAGATTTAAGTCAAGTCACTGATGGACATACACTTATTGTTCCTAAAAGTCATTTTGATAACTTGTTAGAAGCTGATGACGAAGTCATTGCTCATATGTTGAAGGTTGCAAAAAAATTAGGAAATCAGCTTGTAGAAAAGCTAAACGCAAAAGGCATGAATGTTCTAACAAACATTAATGAAACTGCTGGACAAACAGTTAAACATTTCCATATTCATCTTATTCCTAGATATAATGAGAAAGAAGGTATACAAATTACATTTGAAGATCGTAGTTCTCAAGTTTCTTTAGATGAAATATACGATAAGATCATGAAGTAAGAACTTTTAAAAGTTCTTATTTTTTTTCGACAATTATTGATTTTTATAGTATTTCCTTTTATACTTTTATTAGAAGGTGATAATTATGAAATGTGATGTATGTTTAACTAAAATACCAATAGGACAAAATGTTTGTCCTAATTGTGGCTTTAAAATGAAAAGTGAACACATTAATTTATATGATGCTGATAGTCAAACTCACGAACATATTCAAGTCAATAAAGATTATCTTAGAAATAGAATTAATACACAAATCAATGATAATGTAAAAGCAAAAATAAATGCTCGACTTAATGATGATATTTTTACTAAGAAAACTAGAAAGACTTATATTAATCCAAAGCATTCTACTAAAAAGGATAATACTAAAATAGTTGCATCAATCGTAAAAAAAATTGTTATATTAACTATTCTTTTTACTTTTATTGTTACAGGATTTGTGATTATAGGTACAACTGATTTTATTTTTGATGATGGCTTTTCTATATCAAATATCTTCAATGATGACGATACTATTGAAACAGCTTCACAATATAAAGATAATTTAATCAATTATCTTGAAGAGAATGGATATACCGATATAACTATAGATAAAGAAGAAAATTCTCAAAATGACGATTCATCTACAAGAGCATTTTGTTCTATATCAACCAAAAAAAATGATATTTCCTATAATATAACAACTGTTCATCAACACAATCAATTGAGAAGTATTAACTTAACACTTTATGGTCATTATGATAAGAGTGTTGATATTAAAAAATTTAATCTTAAGGAAAGTGCTATTGAAGAGTTAGCACAATATTTAGAAGAAGAGAATATCTATGATATATTAAAAGATTCTCATTCTTTGATGAAAGAAGAAAAAAAGAATAGATATCAATACAGTATCTATGATAATCCAAATATTTATATGAGTGAAGAATATAATAGTTATTCTAATCCATATTATAGTTTTTATTACTCTATTGAATTTGAAAATGACATAGATATTTAAAGTATCTTAAAATAAAATTTATTTAACTTGGAGTGTACAAAAACTCCAAGTTTTTATATTCAATCAAATGATTCTCACTTATAATATTTTCAAAAAAAGTAGACAATATGAATTGTCTACTAAGCTCTTAATGTGACATTATGTTCTTTCTTTAAAGCATCTAAGATAGATGTCATTGAAACATTGATTGTCGTTTCATCTAATGTCTTTGTTGGATCTTGGAAAGTTAATGAAATCGCAACTGATTTCTTACCTTCTTCAACGTGTTCTCCTTCATAAACATCAAAGATAGTTGCCTCTGTCACTAATTTTTTACTTGATCTCATAATTGTACGTACAACATTATGAGTTGGTAAATCCTTATCCATAACTAATGCAAGATCTCTTGTTACTGATGGATATTGTGGAATTGATGTAAATTTTAATGTACGTGTTCTTAATTGGAAAATAACACTAGCGTTCAATTCAGCAACATACACATTTTTAACATCATATTTTTTAGCCATACGTGGATGTATTTCTCCAATAACACCAACAATATCTTTACCCATTTTAATATATCCGCTTCTTCCTGGATGGAAATATGGATTATCTTCTTCTACTCTCTCTAAAGTATATCTTGATTCTTCAATACATAATTTTTTAAAGATTGTTTCAACAAATCCTTTAACTAAATAGAAATCAGCTTTTTGATGAATTTGAGTCCATGGAATATTATGATATAATCCAGAACATGCAATTGTTAATAATTGTACTTCATTTCCTTTTGAATAAGTATTAGAAATCTCATAAATATTAACATCTTTCATAGCGTGTGAATTGTTATAATTCACAACTTGTAATAATGAAGGAATAAGCGATTTCCTTGTTACACTTCTTTCTTCTCCTAAAGGCATCATTAATGATATTTCTTCATTCTTATGGAATAAATTAAAATCATTAACCATAGATGGAGAAGTAAGTGTATATGTAAGAACTTCATGTAATCCTAAATCCGCTAATAAATGTTTTACAAATCTACTCTTATCTTGCATAGGAGTTAAAGCCCCTTTCGTCATTTCCATTAATGGAAGTGAAGAAGGAATATGATCATATCCATGCATTCTTGCTACTTCTTCAATTAAATCTGCAGCCATAGTCATATCATTACGATATGTTGGAACTTCCACTTTAAATGTTTCTC
Source organism: uncultured Erysipelotrichales bacterium (assembly GCA_910579135.1). Taxonomy (GTDB): domain Bacteria; phylum Bacillota_I; class Bacilli_A; order Erysipelotrichales; family Coprobacillaceae; genus MGBC113645. The sequence continues at coordinate 59,248 of CAJTTM010000011.1, forward strand.
CATCTAAAGTATAAGTGAAATGTAATCTAGTGAATATATCTGCAATATCTTCAGTTTGAATATCCATTCCTAATAAACCTTTTGTCTTTGTCGTTGTAAGAGTAATCGCTTTCTTTTCTTCTTGATATGGAGTTGTTACACTCTTATATATTTCTTTAGCATCTGCTAATTCTTTAAGTAAAGAAGCACAACGATTTAATACTCTTTCACTATTTGCAGTATCAATAGCTCCCTTAATATAATGTTGAGAAGCATCTGTTAATAAATTCATTCTTCTTGCTGTATTTCTTAATGTGGCTCCATTGAATGTGGCCGCTTCAATTACAATATTAATTGTATTTTCATCAATCTTTGTGTCATTACCACCCATAACACCTGCTATACAGCCAATACCATCATCAGTTGAAACAACAATATCTTCTGGCATAATTTCATATTCAATACCATCTAATAAAACAGCTTTTTGATGGAAACCAGTTTTAATAACAAATTCTTTTTTCTTTAATTTATCATAATCATACATATGAATTGGTTGACCAGTTTCAACCATAACAAAGTTTGAAATATCAACAATATTATTAATTGGTTTAATTCCACTTGCCATTAACGCTGTTCTTAGCCATTCAGGAGATTCTTTAGTTGTTACACCCTTAACTAATTTAGCTCCAAAGAATGGACAAAGATCTGTTTCTACATTCACAACAATTTCACTTTCTAATTCTTCTAAATCAGCAACTTTTGGTAATTGTACTTCTCTATTTAATAAAGCACCCACTTCATAAGCCAAAGAAGTCATAGCCATACAATCAGCACGATTTGGAGTTAATCCAATTTCTAACACTGTATCATTGTATCCCATATATTCTAAAGCATTAACACCAACAGGAGCATCATCATCTAAAACATGAATTCCATCTTTATCAGAATCTCTAAGTAATCTTGGATTAATTCCAAGTTCTGCAATAGAACAAATCATCCCATTAGATTCTTCTCCTCTAATTTGGCTAGCCTTAATCTTAAATCCTTCACCCAAATCACATCCAGGTAAAGCAACTATAACCTTTTGACCAGCTTTTACATTAGGAGCACCGCAAACAATTTGGCTTACTACTCCTTCTTCAATCTCTACTTGACATACATTCAAATGATCACTATTACTATGTGGTTTACATTCTTTTACATATCCAACAACAAGTTTATTTCCTCTTGCAAAAGCATGCATTCCTTCAACTTCATGACCAATTGATGTTAATTTATCAGCGATTTCTTCTGGTGAGAAATCTTCAACTTTAACATATTGATTTAATAATTTTAAACTTGCTTCCATAACTAATCCTTTCTAGCGAATTGATTTAAGAATCTTATATCATCGCTGTAGAAATCTCTAATATTATCAATACCATATTTAAGCATTGCTACTCTTTCTAATCCAATACCAAAGGCAAAACCCTGATAAACTTCACTATCAAAACCACACATTTCAAGAACCTTAGGATTAACCATACCAGCCCCTAAAATTTCAATCCAACCTGTATGTTTACAAATTGAGCATCCTTTACCATCACAGTTATAGCATGAAATATCAACTTCAACACTTGGTTCAGTAAACGGAAAATATGAAGGTCTAAAACGAATCTCACGTTTTTCACCGAACATCTTTCTTGCAAATAATTCTAATGTTCCTTTTAAATCAGCTAAAGTAATATTTTTATCAATAACTAATCCCTCACATTGACTAAATTGATGAGAATGTGTTGCATCATCATCATCTCTACGATAAGTTTTACCTGGACAAATAACCTTGATAGGTCCTTTACCCTTAGCAGCTAACATAACATGTGCTTGTACAGGTGATGTATGTGTTCTTAACAATGTATTTTCATCAATATAAAATGTATCCTGCATATCTCTAGCTGGATGATCTTTTGGTAAATTCATTAACTCAAAATTGAAATGATCTGTTTCTACCTCAGGTCCTTCCGCAATACTATAACCCATACCAATAAATAAATCTTCTAATTCTTCTTTAATCATTGTTAATGGATGTATACTACCTGTTGGTAATGCTGTACTAGGTAAAGTAATATCAATTTTTTCATTCTTTAATCTTTCATTTAATTCAGCTTCTTCTAAAGCTACCTTCTTATTTTCAACCGCTCTTGTAATTTCTTGTTTTACTTGGTTAGAAACCTTTCCAAATTCCGCTCTTAAAGACTTATCCATATCTTTCATAGATTTCATTGCAGCTTGCATTGGTCCTTTTTTACCAAGATACAAAACTCTTAAATCATTAAGTTCCTTTAAAGTTTTTGCTTCACTAATTTTAGCTAACGCTTCTTCTTTAATTTTTAATAACTCATCCATAATATCCCTCCTTATAAAATAAAAAAGCCTTCCCAAAGGAACGACTTCATCGCGGTACCATCCTCATTCATGATTAACATGCACTTTGCACTGTAACGTAGTGTTTACGGCGATTATTAGTCGCACTCAAAGGGTGAATTCAATAAGATTTCAGACAAGAACCTTTCACCATATTGTTCTCTCGCTAGGCCCTTCTTCCTACCTACTATTCCTTATCATCGTGTTTACCATGATATTATATCCAAGATTCCACCTAAAAACAAGACTTTTTTCAAAACTATATTTAAAAAATTATTTCTAAAATCCTTTCATTTCATTTATTAAAAATATCTTACAAAAACAATATCTTTTATTCATTTTGATTATTATTATCTAATTTATATAAAAATAGATAGAAACCTATTCAATTTTGATTTCTATCTATTAAAAACATATGATAATATTATATTTCTTCTTGTTCTGTATCCACAACAGACTCATTTTTCTTTAAAACAAATACAACTGCAAAGATAGCAACCACAACCACACCACCAATAATAGATATCATAGAAGACGAAGATTGAGTTGCAGTAATAACGATATCACCTACATACTTATCAGACATCATTTGTAATAAATCAATTGTAGCAGTTTTTCCTTCAATTTTTCCATATGTTGATGTTGGAGTACTAGGCATATTGACAATAATATTCATTTCCATGTTAGAAGATTTTAAACCCTCTTTTGATGTACCAGTATCAGTCACATCACTAGAATCAGTCATTCCTTTTGTTAATGATGGTAAATCAAGAATGATTTTATCCCCTTCACTCTTCAAAAACGCTTTTACATCTTTACCAGTTATATTAGTAGACATTTCTATCCCTGTCCGCTTTTGTCCATCAATTTCTTTATTAATTGCTTTTGTTTCTGGCAGTTGTTTTTTTGCTTGTTCCTATAATTCCTTTTCCATATCTTTTAATGAAAAACTATAATCACCATATTGAGAGAATAATGTCTCATTAAAAATATACTCAATACCTAAATCAATCTCCTCAGCACTCTTAACATCTATTGTCATATTCATTTTTACACAACCAATTAATAGTACAATCATTAAAAACAATCCTAAAATACCCCTTAATTTTTTATAAATATCCCCTTTCCTTTACAATAAAAGGCTAAATATTCATATAAATATTTAAAGGAAGCCATTATTAACGACTTCCTTCTAATCATAATTTTAAATTTACAAATAGTATAAACTAATTATTTTTTTTCCTTTTTATAAGAACAGATACACCTAAGACTGCAACAACCCCCATTATCAAATAAACAAGTATATTTTGTTCATCTGAAGTTTTAATTTTTTTATCTTTAGAAACATCTTTTAAAACAGTGTTATCTAATTCATCTTTATTATTATCGATATTAGATTTATCATTATTCTTAATTTTATCACCTAAAACATCAGAATTTAATTCCTCTTTCTCAATTGAAGAAGTTACATCTCCCTCTTTATTATAATAACATACAATTGTCACATCTCTTGTAAGTATACCACTCATTTCTCCTTCAGTGTTATCATAAGTATATCCTTCTATTTTGATACCTACCTTATCAGCAACATTATACTCAGCACCATCTATATATTCAGCACCACTTAATACAACTGATTCCTTGATTTCCTTATCTGTTATCTTATCGACATACTGAACAGTAACATTATGCCTTAATGGAGAAACTGTTTTTAAATAATAACAATTAATAACAACATCACTATTAAGTATACCTTTTGTTTCTCCTTCACTATTATTAAAAGTATATCCCTCTATCTCTATACCTATTATAGAGGTAACATCATATTCTTTTCCATATTCATTATCATTTAAAATAACAGCATCCCTAATAGCTTCATTTGTTTCTACATCAAGATAATTAACAGTAATCTTACTATATGTTGAAGAAATATTATCTTCAGCATATACTAATACAAAATTTGATATCAATCCAATTGTTAATAATGTTGCTAAAAATATATTATATATAATTTTTTTCATACCATCTTTCCTTCCTAAGTAATTTCAAAATTTCTTTTCTCCAATATTATACCTTTCATAAATTTATTTTCAATAGAAAAATATTATTTATAAATTATATGTCATGTTTTACACACTTCTCATTTAACAAAAAAAGAAAAGAGGTTTCTAAAACCCCTTACTAATTATATTTTTTTCTTCTTATAAGAACAGATATACCCATTAATGCAACTATACCTGCAATCATATAAACAATCATTTCTTGATTATCTGATGTTTTAACTTTGTTTTTAGTTTTAGAGTTATCTTTAAGCTTATCACCTAAAACATCACTATTTAATGAATCTTCTTTATCTATATTGGCAGTAGGTTTATTCTTATCTTTATTTTCAACTTTATCTCCTAATACATCTGAATTTAAATTATCATCTTCCTTAGGAGTATTATTGACCTTTTGATAATAAACATTAACAACTTTATCCCCATCAGCAATTCCAGTTAAATGACCATCAGTTCTTACATAAGTATATTCATTAATATTAATTTGATCATATTGAGTAACATTATACTCACTATCTTCAACAATATCAGTGAAAACTTGATCATTAGAAATTGTTTCATTAGTATCAATATCAAAATACTTCACTGTAACAGTATATCTATTTAATCGACGATAATATAAATTAATCACCTTATCTTTATCTAATTTTCCTTGTAAACCATCATTAGCTGCTCTTACAAATACATAATCATTGATTTCTGTATCTAAATAAGAACTTACATCATAACTTGTATTTTCTCTAACAAGATCACTCACAATAGTATCTTTTAAGACTTTATCACTACCCTCTTCCAAGAAATTAACAGTCACTTTATATTTCAGTAATTTATGCGCTGCCTTTAAAGCAATTTCATCAGTTCTACCTACAAGATTATCTTTTTCTTGAACATAGTATAAATCTTCATCTTTAGTATCAGGAAGAACATTCCAACGTATTCCATCTTCAACCTTTGAATCACCTTTACCATCATAATACCAACCATCAATAATATGGTCATCATCATTTAATACTAATTTAAATTCTTCAGGTTCATCAATAAGATTTAATATAGCCCCACTTGCATTATAAATATCATCTCCATTTTTTGAAGCAAGATTATTGTAAATACGAGCATCTTCTCCCATTGTGAAAGTACCTTTATTGTAAACACCACCACCAGATACTGCATTGACTACATCTTTAGTTTCTTCATCTTCTTTAACTACACTATATCCATTTTCATTAACAATACCAGTTTCCATATTAACAGTTGCAGTTTTACTATTGATATAAATACCACTCTGTAAATTTTTTGTAATAGATACTTTAGCACCTTTTTGAATGGTTACCTTACCACCTGCAACATATAAAGCTCCTTTACCAGTTGCTTTTGTTGTATTTCCTTCTAAAGACATAGATGATAAAGAATCAACTGTCATTTCTTTATAAGTATAAATACCATTTGATTGATTTTTATTTGCAGTTACATCAGAGTTATTAACGAATAAAACTTTACTAGCATATATACCATAGGTTCCATTTTCATTTGCAGTTATTTTAGTATCCTCTAATGTAGTATTAACACTTGTATAGAATCCAGCAGTTCCATTATTATTTGCTGTAATCGTACAATTTGAAATAGTAGATGTATCTTTAGAAATATGAATTCCATAATTACTATTATTATTTGCTATAATAGTATAATTTTTTGCATTGAAAGCACAGTTATTTCCACGTCCACCATCAATACCATTATTAGTGTTGTTGCTGACATTAAATACATGATTACCTGTATCTGATGTTAAGGTTATATAACCTTAACTAAATCCATCGGCTTTTCCACTAGCTGGTTGAGTCACACCATTACCACAAGCTGAAACATTAACATTATGTAAATTAAATGTTGGTTTTGAAGCAGTTCCACCAAACAAAGGTGCAGGTGACCCTAAGAAGCCATTTAATCCATTTCCATCCATTTGAAGAGATCCACCCTCCATATTAAAGATAATATTAGGATTTCCATCAGCGTTTGCCCAAATACCCGAATAACTCTTTGTCACACCATTACTATTCGCAATAATATCTGAATTAACTGTATTAACTGTTTTACATTTGCTGCCTATAAAAATACCTGAACCATTAGGATTATTACTTGAATCCAATGTAGAATTTTCAATATTAATAGTATTAGCACTAAAGTCAGTAGCAAAATTAACTCGTTGACTATTTACAGTAATTTTTACATTTTTAATTGTAGTCAATGCTCCATTAACATTTAAACTCCCATTACGAGTTTCACTTCCCTCTGCATCAACTGTTACTGTTCCTATAGTTAAATCATTATTTTTACCATCAATAGTACAATTATTAAATGTAACTGTTCCTAAAACAACAACATGTCCTAATAATTCAACATCTTTTCCACTATTAAAGTTTAAATTGTATTTATAAGTACCCGCTTTAACTTTAATCGTATTAGTTGCATTTTTAATAACATTTTTAACTTCACTTAATGTCATATCTGGACTAATTGTATTCGCTTGGATTTCAGTATTTTCTGTTTGAAGAACTTTCATAGATTTCTTTGTTTTTTCCAAAACCACTTCTTCTTTTTGTTTGTTTGAATCTTTATCTTCAACAGTTATTTCATTGACATCTTTTGATATATCATCATTAGATATATTTTCGTTCACTTCATTATCTACTGCAATATTTTCCTGAGCCATTATCGTTGATAAACTAGAAGAAAACACTAAAGATGCACACAGAATAAAAGCGTTCATTTTATTCATTTTCATATTTATTTCTCCCCTTCCTTATTTAATATTTACCTGTACATTATACACACACACACACGATTTTTGTCAATTGTCAAAAATGACATATATAATGATAAAAATTAAGCGATACACTCTTTATAATCAAAGTTGAGCCTAATAGACAAGATAACAAAAAATCTACCAATTCATTTTAAAAGGAATTATTCTTGTAGATATAATACAACCCTTCATCCTCTAAAATACAATAAAATAACTGTTTATAATCTTTGATTCCATCTTTCATTAATAAATCCAATAACCATTTCTCATCCTTATTTAATGTTTTTAATACATCATAATTAATCTCACCATCCGCAATCAAAGGATCAGGAATAGGATAATGACTTTGTTTTTTTTCTATAACTGATAAGTTACCATCAGTTTCTAATACTGCAAATTCAACATCAGATAAGCTCCCTACTCCCTCTTCCCTTAAATGATGAGATAAATCATTAACAGAATAATTTAATTTTTTAAGCTTTTCTTGATCTAAAACTCCCTTATAAATAATATAAGTAGGTTGACCATCTAATATTTTTTTTAAAGAATGTGATTTTAACGATAGATAAGAACATACCTTATCAATAACAACAATAACTAATACAGCTAGCATACTATGAAATAATGTTAATTTTTCATCACCAATGGATAAAGTCATTAATTCACTCATAATTAAAAATACAATTAAATCTAATACAGTCAATTGACTTAATTCTTTCTTTCCTAAAAATCTTAATATAATTAGTAAATAAAAATAAGAAACAAAAGTTGTTATAATAATCTCACTATATTTCATAAATTCACCTTTTCCTTCATATATTATTTCAGGAGGATACTATGAAACAAATATTACGAACTTACTTTTATACATTTTTATTAATATTCATTCCTTTTACCCTACTTTCTTTTATCTTTGCCTTGCTTTCGTATTTCATACAATGGAATGGAACTATTTTTTATATTATTATTGAAATTCTTTCTTATTTTATCTTGATTATTAGTGCTTTATACTTTACTTCAAGATTAGAAAATAAAAGATTACATCATTCTCTTTTATTTGCTTTTATTTATTTTATATTGAGTTTACTTATTCATTTAGGTAACGTTAATATTATTCATCTTGTTTGTAAACCATTATTATTTATTATCATTGGTATATTAAAAGACAAATTATTAAAACAAGACTAGTAAAATAGCAGCTTTTAAAAGCTGCTATTTTATTGTATGGATAAAAACGAGATTAATTATAATCTCGTTAATTCTAAACTTTCTTCAATAACCTAGACTACACTAAGTTTCACAAAAATTAAGCTAAATATTCAATCTTTAAGATTTTAACTTCATAAGGTTCAGCAACTCCGACTGAAACGATTTCATTTACTCCGTGGTCAAGGATTGCTTTTGCTAGTGGTGATTCATTTGAAATTTTACCATTTAAAGGATCTGTTTCAAATGTACCAACAATTGTATAAGTTTCTTCTTCTCCATTTTCTTCAGATAAATCTAAAATGGTTACAGTTGCTCCTGGTTTAGCGACTGTACTATCTAATTGAGATTCATCAATAATTTTGACATGCATCAACATTTGATCAATCTCTTTAATTCTTGATTCAATATGTGCCTGTTTATCTCTTGCAGAATCATAATCAGCATTTTCTGACAAGTCACCTTGAGAACGAGCTAATTGTAATTCTTCAATAACTTTAGGTCTTTGTACATTAATTAAGTCTTCTTTTTCTTTCTTTAACTTTTCAACACCCGCTTGGGTTAAAAGTACTTCATCATGATCCATTAATTTCACCTCGTGCAAATACTATATCATAAATACATAAAAATTGCTAGAGTTTTATGTCATCTATAATACTTTTCATCTTTGTTATCAATAAATCAATTGCTACTTTATTACTTCCACCCTCTGGAATAATAATATGAGCATATTTTTTTGAAGGTTCTATAAATTGTTCGTGCATTGGTCTTACTGTATCTAAATATTGACTACAAACAGATTCAAGACTTCTTCCTCGTTCACTTATATCTCTTTTTAAACGTCTAATAAAGCGAATATCAGAATCTGTATCTACATAAACAAGAATATCACATAATTCTCTTACTTCCTTTTGAGCTAAAACAAATATTCCTTCTAAAATAATAATATCTCTACCTTCAATGATTTCAACTTTTTGACTTCTTGTATGTATTGTATAATCATAAATAGGTTTTTCTATCCTTTGTTTTTGTTTTAACTGTGTAAGTTGTTTTACTAACAATTCATTATCAAAAGCAAATGGGTGATCATAGTTTGTTTTTACTCTTTCTTCTAACGTTTTATGACTTTGATCTTTATAATAATCATCTTGCTTTAAAATCATTACACGATGATTTCCTTTAAAATATTCATATAGTTGTTGAGCTATAGATGTTTTTCCAGAAGCACTACCTCCTGCAATTCCAATAATTACTGCTTGACTAGTCATGTGGAACCTTCCTTCCTAAATCATTTGTTTCTACTTTTATGTTAATAGGGACATATAGTATTTCCATAGGATGATTTGCAATTTCTATTTCTTCTTTATCTTCGTTATAAATATGTTGAACTTCAAAATAAATATTTTCATGAGATGGTGAAAAGATTTCTATCTTATCTCCTACTTTAAAATAATTTCTTTGTTCAATACACGCCATCCCTGTTTTTTCATCATAATCTAAAACTCTCATAACAAATTCTTGAGTTGGATGTTCATCTCTTAAATTAAATAATTGTTCATTTGAAGTTGGATTTTCATAGAAAAATCCATGACATAAAGCTCTATTTGCAGATTTTAATAATTCATTATAATAAAAATCATCATTAATAAAAGCATCAGGATTTTCACAATAAGCATCAATAAGTTTACGATAAGTTGATACAACAGTCGCAATATAATGTAAAGATTTCATTCTTCCCTCTATCTTAAAAGAATCCACACCTAATTCAATCAATTCTCCTATATGATGAACTAAAGACATATCTTTACTAGACATAGAGAATGGTATTTCTCCTTCTTCATTAATTAAAGAATCATTTTCATATAAATCATAATACCAACGACATGATTGTGAACAACCACCTCTATTTGCATCTCTTCTACTAAAATAATTAGAAAGCATACATCTACCAGAATAAGCTATACACATTGCTCCATGAATAAAGTATTCTATATCAATAGGTGTATGGGTCATAATTTCCTTTAAATCTTCAAAGGTTACTTCTCTACCTAAAACAACTCTATCCATACCCATAGAATGATAAAATTCAATAGCTTTTAAATTTAATGAAGAAAGTTGAGTTGAAACATGAACTTCTAATGAAAGGTTTAATTTTTTCGCAAGAGTTAAAATATAAGGATCAGCTACAATAATAGCACTTACACCTATTTCATCTAACTTTCTTAAATAGTCTTCAATACCTTCTATATTATCTTGATGTAAAATAATATTACAAGTCACATGAATATGAGCATTATGTTTTCTCGCAAATTCTACTCCTTCTTTTATATCTTCAAGAGTAAAATTAGAAGCTTGTGAACGTAAAGAAAATTCTTTTCCTCCCACAAATACTGCATCAGCACCATATAATATCGCAATCTTTAGTTTTTCTAAATTACCAGCTGGAGCTAATAATTCAGGTTTTTTAATAATCACTCTTTTTCCATCTATAATTTTACTGATTTCTTTCATTATCTATCTTCCTCATATCTTCTAATTTATAAACACTTTGATCAAATAGAAAACCTCTTGTTAAAGAAGAATTTAATTTTTTTAATAAGGGTAAAAATTCTTTCACTTCTTTATTATATCTTCCATTTTCTAATCCTTTTAAGGCGTCACTATATAGACTTACAACTTCAACAGCTTCATTTTCATTCATCATTAATGTTTCAATATAAAGATAATCAAACACTTTTAAAGTATTGAATAAATCTAAAGTATATAATCTATCATAACTTAATACATGTGTTCCTCTTTGATCTTCATATATATAACATTTAAAATCACTATCTCTAGGTTTCATTATTAACGTTTGATTGGTTGAAAAATCTTTACTAGAAGCATCTTTATATGTTGATAATAATTTTCTTTTAGATGAAGCTAAATACTCTATTCCATGTCCTTTGATCATTAAAGGAATAGAACATTGTTCTTTGATTATTAATTGTTCTTCTAAAGGAATAACACCAGAAACAAAAGCAGAAGTCACCCCATACTTAGATAATGCATTAATAGACAATCCATTTGTATTCAAAGTTTCAGGAGTATACATCATATCAAATGAATACTTATTTTCCTTTACAATCTGTAAAACTCCAAAATCTTGAAATAATAAACCATCTATAATTCCATTTAATTCTTTTAAATAAAGACTTAGTCCTTCCATTTCATATTGATCATATAACCCATTTACAAGCACATATACTTTTTTATGATTACATTTTTCCTTGACTTGTTTTATTTCTTCAACAGATAATTTTAAAACAGCTTGCATAGAGTATTCTCCACCAACTACAAATAGTTCAACTCCCATTGATAAATAATCATATAAATATTCTATTTTATTTAATTGAAGAGCTAATTTCATTATTTTGCCTACTTTCTTTTTATAATACAGATTCCATCACCTATATGATAATATTCAACTTCATAATCATCATGATTAAAAATCCAATCTTTAAATCTTTTTATCTTTTTTACTAATTGTTTTGTATTTCTATTTTTTATATGTTCTATATCAAAAATCATTCCATGAAAATCTAAATTATCTACAATAATAATTCCATTCTTATTTACATATGGAACATATTTTTCAAAGAATTTTTGATATTGTGCTTTAGCAGCATCTATAAATAAACAATCATATGGTTTATGTTTTAACCTAGTACAATCAAACGTAAGAGCATCATCTAAATATATATCTATTTGATCTTGATAATGATATTGAGTAATATTTTTAACTGCTTCTTGATATCTTTCCTCATTAAGTTCTATTGTTTCAACATGCAAATTTTCTACATTTGAAGTCATCATTAATGCTGAATAACCTATTGCGCTCCCTATTTCTAAACAACTCTTAGCTTGTCTTTTATGAAGTTGTTCAATTAAAAAGAGGATACCCTCCTTTTGCATTACTGGAATATTGCGTTTTAATGCTTCTTCTTCCATTTTATCATAAGTTATCATTAATACCACTTATTCTCCTTTACTGCTCTATTATGTTCTTCTAAAGTTTTACTATAAATGACTTTTCCATCTTTTTTCGCAAAGAAATAAAGATAATCATTTTTTTGATAATCAATACAACTTTTCATTGTTTTTAATGACACACTACTAATTGGTCCAATAGGTAATCCATTATATTTATATGTATTATATGGTGAATCAATTGTTAGTTGATTTAAAGTCACTTTAACTCCTGTTTTTTGCCAAGCATAATTAACAGTAATATCACTTTGTAATCTCATATTTGTATTTAATCTATTCATAAATACACCAGCAATTTGAGGACGATCTTCATCAAATAATGATTCTCTTTCTACAATTGATGAAAATGTTAGGAATTGATGTGTAGACCAATTCATTTTTTTTATATCTTCTTTTAATGGTGCAAGTTTTTCATCCATCATATCTAATGCCTCTTCAATAAAAGATTTAACTGTAGGATCTTTATGACTTAGTAAATATGTTTCTGGATATAAATATCCTTCTAATGGATATTTAATGCCATCTTTTAAAATATCATTATCTAAAAACCAGTATTCTTTTATTAATGATTTTAAATATTTCTTGTCATTTAATTCTTTTAATACATCTTTTTCATTTAATTTCATCTCCTTTGAAATTGTTTTGACAATTTCAGGTATTGTTTCTCCTTCTTTAATTGTAATCTTTGTTGATAAAACATACTTAGAAGAAGGCTTCTCTAAAATAGAGAAAATATCATTTAAATTCATACCTTTATTTAATATATATGTATTTGCTTTTAAGTTTGTAAAATGATTAAGTTTTAAAAATATGTCAGCACACATTCTATTTTTGATTAGTCCAGCATCATCTAATGTTTCTAAGATTGATTGAACACCTTGTCCATTTTCAATTGTTACAACAACATCTTCTTTATTTTTAGAAACAGATGAAACACCTTGTATATAATAAATTGAAACCGCTAGTATTAATAATGCAATAACACCAACAAAAATAATGATTTTCTTTGACTTCGACATAGTATTCCTCCATTCTTTTTCATTATAGGCTATTTTATACTTTTTATCAAGAAAACCATTCTATATACAAAAAAAGCCAGCTAAGCTGACTTATACTCTTGCACAACCATCTACTGATAAAATAACTCCTGTAATATAACTTGCCATATCACTTGCTAAAAAGATAAATGCATTGGCTATATCTTCAGGTTCTCCCATTCTACCAAGTGGTATTGTTTTAATAATTGGTTGAATAACTGAATCTGGCAAATTAGCTACCATATCTGTTTTTGTAACTCCTGGAGCCACAGCATTAACTCTAATATTATCTTTCGCAAGTTCTCTTGCTAATGATTTTGTTAAACCATTTAAAGCGAACTTAGAAGTAGGATATCCACATCCTGAAGGTTGCCCATAAATAGAAACCATAGAACTTGTATTCAAGATAACACCTTCACCTTGTTCTTTCATAATCTTAGCAGCAGCTTGAGAACAAACAAATACTGCATTTACATTTAAATCAATAGCTTTTTCAAAATCTTTAACATCATAATCATAAATGCTTTCTTTTTGGGAAATACCAGCATTATTAATTAAAACATCTAAACGTCCAAAAGTATCTACAACTTCTTTAAAAGCCTCCTCTACTTCCTTTGTATCTAATAAATTAGGATATAAACCGATAACTGGATAATTTTCATTTTCAGCTCTTAATTTTTCTAATGCTATATCAACAGTTTCTTTTCTAGAACCAAATAATGCAACCTTAGCACCTTGATCCAAAAATCCTTTAACAGTACTATATCCAATTCCTCTAGTACCTCCAGTAACAATCGCAACTTTTCCTTCTAATAACATTTCTTCATCTTCCTTTCTTTGATAATATATATGTTATCTCATCTTTATCTTCTTGTCAATTAATTCACATATTTTAAATACATGTTCTTTTTTACTCATTTTAAAAATATTTGATGTCATACTATTTCTAGAAATATATTTTATATAAACACACATCTTTTAAGTCACTTTCTTGATGTGTGTTTTATCATTTTATCCTTTAATTAATTCTTTGATTTCTTCAATTGTACTTACAGTAAAGAGTGCTCCTTGTAGTTTTATAAGTCTTTCTATTTCTAGACCTCTTAAGAGTGGTTCTATATCTTCATTAAATTTTGATTGAATATGAGTACAAAGAGAATCAATAATCATTTGTTTATTTTCATTAAGTCCTTCAGCAAATCCTTGATCATACTTCTTTTGTTTTTCTCCTTCGACTTGCATTTTCCCTAACATTCTCTTATTCCTTTCTTATTTCTACTTTCATATGTATCTACCAGTTCATCAGTTCCTTTATTCATTCCATCAATAAAAATAATCTGTGAAACATGATGAAGTTTGTAATAAGGATCTACAGCTTTTAATTGTTTAGATAATAACTGAGCACCATAGAGTTGAAATCTTTTTCTTAGTGTTTCACTAAAGCAAGAGTTCTGCATTTCAATATCAATTTCTTCATTTTGATCAGTTGTGACTCTTAAATCAAGAATCATATCTTTATCATCCATTGGGGAAGGGATGAGTTCAGGATTTAAGATATGAAGTTCTTTAAGTTTAATATTTAAAGTCCCTTCAATAAGAATGGTTAAAGGATATATGCCATCTGGAGTATTACTACCAAGGATATACCTAAAAGCAAAATCATTTTTGTAATCAATTTTAGTTTTCATAAAAAAAACCTCCTTATTATTATATTCAATAAAAAAGGAGGGATTTCTTTATGTTTTCATAATATGAAAATAAATAACATTGATTTTTATTAT
>CAJTTM010000012.1 GCA_910579135.1 uncultured Erysipelotrichales bacterium
TCTTCTCTTTGAAAACAAAAAACTGTTGACTTTCTATTTTGTCAACAGTCTGAGAACAGTTTTACTGTTCTTTTTTTGTTGTTTTAAGAAAATGTAGTGTGAGATTTTGGTAAAATTTTATACTAAAAATGAAAAAAATGATTAATTTCTTGTACATATGTAAATATTATATTAAAATAATCTTAAGATTATGTATTTTTTAGGAGGATTCTAATATGGATATAATAACAATATTCTCTCTGGCGGGAGGATTAGGATTATTTTTATATGGTATGAAACTTATGGGAGATGGGCTGACAAGTGTAGCTGGAGCAAAGCTGCGTAATATTTTAGAAAAAATGACAAAGAATGTTGTTGTTGGAACTTTGGTGGGAACAATATTTACAGCTATTATTCAATCTTCTTCAGCAACAACTGCTTTAGTTGTAGGGTTTGTTAATGCAGAACTTATGAATTTATATCAAGCTGCTGGAGTGGTTATGGGGGCGAATATTGGTACGACTGCAACTGGTATTTTGATGACAATAAATTTAGCTGAACTTGCACCATTATTTGTTTTTATTGGTGTTGTCATGATTCAATTTATAAAAAAACCAGCAGTAAATAAAGTTGGTCAGATAATATTAGGTTTTGGTATTTTATTTGTTGGTTTAACTTCGATGTCTAGTGCTTTAAATGGATTAAAAAGTTCACCAGTTGTTGTCGATATTTTAACGTCTTTATCTAATCCTATACTAGCAATTCTAATAGGAGTTGTTGTAACTGGGGTTTTACAGAGTGCTTCAGCAATGGTAGGAATCTTAATTGTTCTTGCTTCACAAGGATTGATTTCTTTAGAAATCTCTTTCTATTTAACTTTAGGATGTAATATAGGATGTACATTTACTGCTATTCTAGCAAGTATTGGTGGTAGTGTTGATGGAAAGCGAGCTGCTGCAATACATTTTATTATAAATGTTATTGGAACAATTGTTATGGGAACATTACTTGCATTATTTATGCCTCAAATGATTTCATTTATTACCAATTTAACTGGTTCAGCAACTGCAACTGGAGCAGCATTAGGTGATGCGTTAGGCAGAGATGTTGCTTACTCAAATACAATATTTAAAATTTTCCAAATCTTAATTTGTTTACCATTCTATAAGTATATTGTTAATTTAACTATGAAAATTATTCCTGATGAAAAGAAAAAGAAATCTGGATTTGGATTGGAATATATCCAAGATCAAGCATCGTTTTCATCGGCTACTGCTATACCTCAAATTATTCACGAAGTTGAAAGAATGTTTAATTTTGCATTAGAAAATTTAAATTTATCGGTGAATTCTTTATTAGAAGTTGATACTTCAACATTAGAACATATTAAAGAAAATGAGGCATATATAGATTTCTTAAATCATGCAATTAATGAATATTTAAGATTTGCGAATCAAATGGGACTACCTAAAGATGATAGTATGATGGTTGGACCATTGTTCCATGTTGTAGCTGATATTGAAAGAATAGGAGACCACGCATCATCTATTTCTAATATTACAAAGAAGTGTGATGAAAAGGGGATCACCTTTACAGATGAACATAAAATTAAAATTAGAGAATTATTAACAATGGTGAACTCAGAACTTGAGTTTGGTATTGATATGTTCTCTAAGAAAACATTAGAACATTTGAGTGAAATATTAAAATTAGAAAATTTAATTGATCAAAAAGAAAAAGATTTACAACACGAATATTTATCTAATATGAAAAATAAAAAGACAAAACCAAGAGCAGGTATGTTATTCTCAGATTTGGCTGCTAATCTAGAGAGAGTTGCAGATCATGGTACAAATATAGCGTTTTCTATTTTAAATGATGATAGTGAAGAGGTTAATAGATTATTAGAAGAGGAACATGTAGATCAAGCAGATTATATTTTATAAATATAAAAAGTATGGTATACTTCTTTAGGATGGTGATATTATGTTAAAGGCATTATTATATGTGGTTTTAGGTTTGATACTTTTAATGTTATCTATTAAGATAATTTTAAAGTTTGATGAGATTAAACAGATAAATAAAAAGATTATAAAAACTAAAGAAGATATTGTAAAGAATGGGAATGAAACATTGGATAAGATTGATTCTCAACTTGCCTCTATTGATAAACCTTTGGGTTGGGTCAATATGTATGCGAAAAACGTTTTATCTTATTTGAAAAAATAAATGCTAAAAAGAAACAAGAATGTAGTTGATTAAAATTTTCAATGTTTACGTTCTTGTTTTTTAATGATTATATTTATAAATATATTAGTAAAAAAAACGAAAGGAGCATATATAGATGTATAATACAATATTATTTCCTTCAGATTTCTTTAATAAAAATACAGTTGATGAAGAACTAAGAGAAGAGTATGAAGCAGTTGTGCAAACTGGAAAGTATGATGTTTTGATTTTTAGTTATGAAGATTGGTTTGAAAATAAAATGCTTAAAATTAACAAAAAGATAAACGAACCAATATATGCTGTCTATCGAGGATGGATGATGAAAGCAGATATGTATGAATTGTTTTATAATGCTTTGAGTTCAAAACAAATCTATTTAGTGACCTCTCCATCTTCTTATGAAAAATTACATTTATTTCCTAATGCTTATGATTTATTAAAAGAGGATACAGCAATGATGAAAACTTATCCACTACATCAATTTATTGATGTTGAAGAATTGAAACAAGATTTTGATAAGTTTATGGTCAAAGATTATGTTAAATCTGTAAAAGGAACTTGTTTTCCAAAATTTTTTGATAGAACAATTACACAGTTAAAATTTGATGATTGTATGAAGTTGTTTTATCAATATAGAGGAAAGTTATTGACTGGTGGTATATGTATTAAAGAATATTTAGACTTAAAACAATACGACAGAAAAACAAATGAATACAGAGTCTTTTATGTAAATCATAAAATAGCTACAGTAAGTAGAAATTCACAACAAATAGATATATCACCAAAACCACCAAATGAATTAATTGAAAAATATTCTAATTTAGATAGTTTCTTCTATACAATAGATTATGCTCAATTAGATAATAATCAATGGAAGATTATTGAATGTGGTGATGGACAAGTTTCAGGATTATCAGATAGCCAAGATTATGAACAATTTTATGAAATTTTATTTAATTATTTGAATGAGAAATATTAAATAAAAATATTATTAATTGTTGTATGTCTGTAACTTAGATGCATAAAAGATTTCTATCTCAAGAAATTTAGAATATAGATACGTTGGACATTAAATTAGAACCACATAAAACAGACATATGAAGGTTATTTTTTGTGAAAAAATGAATAGATTATATGATAAAGCATAACTATTTTGATTGATTTAAAGAAGAGTTATGCTTTTTTTATTAATCTTATTTAAACTATAAATAGTAGTTTTTTATGGATAAATATTTTTATACTGAGAAATATGTTTGTTTTAGGAAAAATCTATTATATAATAAAAAACAAAGGGGAGAGCCAGATAATTATATAGTAGATTTTTAAGGTGATTTATAAAAGCTAGTTGAAAATTTAATTATATATTTAATGATATTATAAATATTATATCTTAAAATAATAAATATTGAATAATGAAATTATAGAATAGAGAGGTTTTATGACTTATGGTGACTGATTGTATTTCAAAAGATGATAGTAAGCAGAAAATAATTTTTTTACTTGGAGCTGGATGTGAAACAGGTGAATTATTTGGCATTTCCTCTGGACTTGATTTTAAAGAACAAACAATTAGAGCAGACGATGTTAAACAATTTTATAAAAAAATTAATAACAGTAAAAAATTTCAAATAAGAAAAGGTCCAATTATACATAGTAATACTACATCAGTTTTATATCAAACGATTATTGAACATAAAGAAAAATTTGATAATTTGGAAGAGGACCGATATAAGAGATATATAGATGATTATATTGCTTATAAGGAAGAAAAAATCAAGGAAGAGGAAAAAAGGAAAAAAATTATTGATCATTTTGAAGATTATTATAAAAAATGTTTTTATGATTTACTAAAGCAAAATATTGAAGAGAGTACTAAACTTGACCAAAAACTTAATCATGAAAATGAAAACAGAAAAGAATTATATGATATTTTTTTAAAAAATGCAGGAATTTATTCATATGTAGATTCACTTTTTAATTTTTTAAGATTTCCATATGATTACCCAAATGAGTCAGCTAGAGTTATGAAACTATATTATTCTGCATATCTTGCAATCATAAAAAATATTGTTCCAAAAGACGAATTTGAGAGATTTATTCAGGGTGATAAAATAGAAGATATTGATAAAAATAGAATTGAGTGGGAGAATATTGTGCAATGTAATATAAATAATAAATTAGATGAAATTGATAAATCTAAAGAAAAACATAATTTATATTATGAAATAATAAGAAAAAGCAAAGAATATATTGAGCCATTTGTTATGACTACTAATTACACACCATTTGTAGAAAAAATTATAGAATTAGATGCAAATCATTTATCGTATGTGCATGGTAAACTTAATTTGTTTGAAGAGATAGATCAAAAAGAAGTAAAACAATTATTAGACTTTAACAAAGAAGATATTATTTTTCCATTTATATTTATTCAAAGCGGTATAAAACCCATTGTATCATATGAGCAATTAAGCGAATATAGTAAATGTATTAATTGGATAGATGATTCACAATTAAAATATATAGTTATCTTGGGATATGGAATCAATTCTGATGATGAGCACATTATGAATTTATTAAAGTCAGCTGCTAAAAAAGGTAAAGTTATTATAGATTTTATATATAAATTAGAAGAAAAAAAGAATGATTGTGAAAAAATTAAGGAACGATTAGGAAATGAAAATGTACATTTTTTGGACAGTGAAGATTTTAAATGTCTTATACCATTAATTAATAATGGATTCGATATATCTAAATTATAATATTAGTTATTTATATCTAGTTATTTTTACAATGTTAAAACTGTTTTTTAATTTTCAATTTTTTCTTGACAAACGTTTTGAAATGAATATAATGTGTGATATATAAATACTCGTTGATAAAGAGAGTAGTAATAATGATGATTCTAGCGAGCTGATACAGAGTGGAAGGTCAGTAATTTATCTTATTATGAAGCGCACTTTGGAGAGCAATATCTGAATACATAGGATATTGAGTTGTCAACTTTACAGACAAGAGTGGATATATCTATATCAACAAGAGTGGTACCGCGGAAATTTCGTCTCTTAGCTTAGCTAGGAGACGTTTTATTTTTGCAAAGAAAGGGGATAAAAAAATGAAAAAATTATTAAAAGGATTGTTAGTTGCTGTTATGGCATTAACTGTTACTGCTTGTGGAAACAGTAAGGAGGATACAAAGGAAACTAAAACTTTAACTGTTGGTATTTCTCCAGATTATGCACCATATGAATCTTTAGATAAGAATGGAAATATTATTGGTTTTGATATTGATATGGTGAAATTATTTGAAGGTTATTTAAAGGAAGAAGAAGGAGTAGATTATAAGTTAGAATTCAAACAAATGGATTTTGATAATATTGTGACTCAAATTCAAGGTGATCAAATTGATTTAGGTATTTCTGGTTTTACTTATGATGAAAAAAGAGAAGTAGAATGGTCTAATCCTTATTTAGGAAGTAGTCAAGTTGCTGTTTTACCTAAGGATTCTAAGATAACTAAAGTTTCTGAATTAGAAGGTAAAAAATTAGCTGCTCAAACAGGAGCAACTGGAGAAACGGCTGCTAAAGATGTTAAAGGTGCAGAAGTTGTTGGAATGAAAAATGTTCAAGATATTTTTAATGGTTTAGCTGCTCATCAATTTGATGGAGCTGTTGTTGATTTAGGTGTTGCTAAAAACTATGTGAATAATGGTGAATTTAAAATGTTAAATGAATCATTATTAGATGAAAAGAACTATATTATTGCGAAAAAAGGTAACACAGAAGTTATTGATAAAATAAATAAATGTATTGCGAAATTTGTAGCTAGTGAAGATTATAAGAAATTATGTGAGAAATATGATTTATCACCATTAGAAAAATAATAAGGGAGGGATAGTATGTTTGCAGCGTTTGATAAAGTCTTTACTCCAGAAAATATTCTTTATTTAGCAAAAGGGGCAGTCATATCACTTATAATTGCAGCACTATCCCTTTTACTTGGAATTGTTTTAGGTATTATTGGTGCTTCTGCAAAGAGATCTAAATTCTTTATTTTTAGAATGTTAGGGAATATCTATGTAGAGGTTATTCGTGGAACACCAATGTTGTTACAAATATTATTATTGTTTTCTGTAGTTCCATCTATTTATACAGCATTTACTGGTAATGTTTTAAGAATAAATGTGTATTTAATTGGTATTATTGCAATGAGTATTAATAGTGGAGCATATTCTACAGAATTGATTAGAAGTGGAATTAATGGTGTTGATAAAGGTCAATGGGAAGCGTGTGAGACATTAGGTTTAACACATTTACAAACAATGAAATTAGTTATTTTACCACAAGCCTTTAAAAGAATTGTTCCACCTATGATTAGTGAGTTTATTACATTGATTAAGGATTCATCTTTAATTAGTTGTATAGGGGCTGTTGAGTTATTAAAAGGTTCTCAAGTGATAGGAGCAGAATATTTTGATGTTATGTCTCCTTATTGCCTAGCAGCAATCTTTTATTTGATTATGACAATTAGTATTTCTTATTTAGGAAGATATGTAGAAGGGAAGTTGGCTGAAAGTGATTAAAGTTGAACATATTACAAAAAAATTCAAAAATTTAAAAGCAGTCAATGATGTATCTTTAGAAGTACAAAAGGGAGAAATTGTCTGTTTGATTGGTCCTTCTGGTTCAGGAAAAAGTACAGTTTTAAGATGTATTAATGGTTTAGAAAAACCTGAAAAAGGAAATGTTTATTTAAATGATGAATTATTAGATGAAAGCAATAAAAGCTATTCAGAATTAAGAAGAAAAATGGGATTTGTTTTCCAACATTTTAACTTATTTCCAAATATGACAGTATTAGAAAACTTAACACTTGCTCCTATTCAAGTCTTAAAAATGACAAAAGAGGAAGCTGAGGAAGTAGCTTGTCAATATTTAGATAGAGTTGGTTTAATTGATAAAAAAGATGAATATCCAAATAAACTATCTGGTGGACAAAAACAAAGAGTTGCAATAGCTAGGAGTCTATGTATGAGTCCAGAAATTATGTTATTTGATGAACCAACAAGTGCATTAGATCCAGAAATGGTTATAGAAGTTTTAGAGGTTATGCAGGAACTCGCAAGCGAAGGAATGACAATGATTATTGTTACTCATGAAATGGGATTTGCGAAAACAGTTGCTAATAGAGTGGTTTTTTTAGAAGATGGAAAGATTGTGGAAGAAAACAATTCGAAAGATTTTTTTGAATCACCTAAGAGCGATCGTGCTAAAGAGTTCTTAAGAAAGGTTATGCATTAATATGCAATTGTCTGAATTTTATGTAGAAACCTGGATGACAGATCATGAAAATGATTGTCAATATAACCTTACTGATACCTGTGTAACATGCTTATCTATTTGTGAGTTAGAGAAATTATTAAAAATAGATATAATGGATGAAATAAAAAATATTAAATTGGATTATGGTCCGATTGTAGGATCTACACGCTTAAAAGATGCCATTTTATCATTATATAAAAATGGAACATATGAAAATATTACTATGTCAGTAGGAACAATTAATGCGAATGAATTGATTTTAATGACACTATTAGAACCTGGAGACCATGTTGTGACTTTTACTCCTACATATCAACAATTATACAGTTTTCCTCAATCATTAGGATGTCATGTTGATGTTGTAGAATTAAAAGAAGAAAATCAATGGCTTCCTTCTTATGACGAGCTTAAAAGTGTAGTTAATGAAAAAACAAAACTAATATGTTTAAATAGTCCAAATAATCCTACTGGAACAACTTTTGAAGAGGATTATATGAAAGGAATTATTGAACTCGCGAAAAAATATCATTGTTATATTTTATGTGATGAAGTGTATCGTGGAACAGTTAATCATCAACTTACTTATTCTTTAAGTGATATTTATGAGGAGGCTATTGTAACTGGAAGTTTATCTAAAGTCTTTAGTAGTGCGGGTTTAAGATTAGGATGGATCAAAGCCCCTAAAGAAATCATTGATTTAATTAATTATCGTAGAGATTATCATATTATTTCTAATGGACCTTTAGATGACTATCTTGCTTCTATTATTTTAGAAAATAAAGATATTATTTTAAGAAGAAGTGAAGACATTTGTAATGCTAATAAACAATATTTAAAAGAATGGTTAAAACATGAAAAACATATGTCATGTGTTATTCCAAAATATGGAACTGTTGGATTTTTAAAATATGATTTACTAATTCCTTCAAAGACTTTTTGTGAAAAACTTCAAAAGGAAACAGGTGTTTTCTTTGTACCAGGAGGGTGTTTTGATAAAGAGAATTATTTAAGATTTGGTTTTGGAAATGATCCTCAAAAAGTTAAAGAAGGTTTATCTATATTATCTAAGTGGTTAAAGCAATTTGAAGAAACTGCATAAACGCAGTTTCTTTTTTAGCGATAAACGAATTTGTAGATATGAATAACAGAAATAAGAAGAGTTATAAATAACCCAATTAACATAACAATACAAACACTAAAGACTTGAAAATAAGGAGTTAATAACAACAATAATATAAATTCAATACTACATTCTAATATACTCATTAAAAACATTTCTTTATTTTTGTTTAAGGCTTGCATAGTGGCACTTAAAGGTGTTTGTAAGTAAAATAAAGTAAAAGGTATAGACATATATTTTAAATAAATATATCCACTTGTGGTGTTATACATCAATTTTAAACATGCATCTCCATAAAAATAAAATAAGAAAGTAAATGGTAGACTAATCAATAAACAAGCAACAACTCCCAAAAGAACATGTTTCTGCAAGCTCTTTTTTTGATGATAAGCAATATCTCTATTTAAAATAGGAACAAGTAATCTTAAAATAACATTATTAAAGAAAGTAGGGGTGACTAACATATTAATCACATATCCACTTATAATTGCATAATCTAAGTGAATAGAAGTTTCACTTATTCCAATACGAGTTAATATATAAACTAAAATTATAGGTTCGATAAAATTATATAATGAATGTAATAGTCTTGATCCAGTAAGAGGTAAAGCAATATTCATTAGATCTTTATAAATAAAATTATTTTTAATTGCTTTTATGTTGATGGTTGTTATTTTTATTTTTTTAAGATGAATAACTAAATAAAGAATAGAAAATAATTCACCAATACTCATTGCTATCATTGCAATAGAAACTAAATATTGAGTAGAAAGATAATGAAAATATTTAATCATAAAGTAAGTAAATAGAATACGTGATGCTTCTTCTAAAAAAGAAGCAACAGATAAATGCCAAACATCTTCTTTACCTAGATAGTAATTCTTAATAATCCCACTTATTCCAGCCAGTGGAATAAAAGGTATTAATGATAAAAGAGGATATAGGGCATTTTCTTCTTTTAAAAATGATTGAGAAATTAGTGGTGAAAAGAAGAGTAAAACAAGTACAATCATGCTACAAGTTATAGAACAAATTACAGAAGCAGAGATAATGACTTTTTTATTTGAATAATGTGGATGAGATATTAATCTAAAAACTGCTGAAGGTATAGAAAGTTGTGCTAGAGTTATACATAAACTTAATGTTGGTATAACTAAAATATATAATGCCATACCTTTATCATCTAATAATCTTGATAAAAGCATTCTGTTAAGTAATGAAAAAATTTTGGTGATCATTGTACTACCGCTTAAGATAATAAACGAATTTATTAATTTTCTTTTCATAAAACACTTCCCTTATGTCGAAATCTCGTTTATAATAATCTATGCGAGAGATATGATTTTATGAATGGATGTGAAAGAATTGGAAATTAAGGTTAATCAAGATTTACCTATAGATATTCTTTTTTTAATGCGTGTAAAGGCTCATGAATTTAAAAAAGAAGGTGTTCATACTATAAATATTGAAGATATTAAGGAATATTTATATGAAGTGAAATGGAAAAATATTAAAGAATTATCAATGTGTGAAATGATTGATGATATTATGTCTTTAAGTTTTTCAACTTTATTTGATTATTTAAAAGTGAAAGTCATTAAAGAAGCAAGTTCTTTAAAAATAGATGATTTTCAAGATTTAATATCAAAGTAAACTGTTTATACAGTTTTTTTCATTTAAGGAGAAAATATGAAATATAGAATTTTTGAAAGTGAAAATAGTCAACAAATTAGCCAACAATATCAAGTTCCTAGTTTAATAGCTAAAATTATAGATCAAAAAGGATTTCAAGAGGAACAATTAAAAATATTGCTTAATCCTAGATTAATTTATCATGATTATGATTTGTTTTCTGAGGCTGATATGACAATTGATAGAATTGAAGAAGCTATTGAAAATGAAGAAAAAATATGTATTTATGGAGATTATGATTGTGATGGAATACTTGCAACGACTATTTTAGTACAAGCTTTTTTACGAAGAGGAGTACAAGTTGGTTATCATATACCTCATCGTTATGAAGATGGATATGGATTAAATGTTAAAAGAGTGGAACAAATTGTTAGTAAAGGATATTCTTTGATTATTACTGTTGATAATGGTGTAAAAGCTTTTGAAGCAATTGAAAGAGCAAACGAATTAGGTGTAGATGTTATTATTACAGATCATCATGAATTTGATGAGGATTTGCCAGATGCTTGTAGTGTGATTCATACTAAGATTTCACCTGATTATCCTTTTAAAGCAATATGTGGAGGTTTTGTTGCTTATAAACTTGCAGTAGCTTTAAATGGAAATAAACATGATAAGTATTTGTTTTCTTTAGCTGCTATAACAACTATTTCTGATATGATGCCTCTTTTAGATGAGAATAGATCTTTAGTTAAAAGAGGATTAGAGTTTATGAATCAACAGAAGTATACATCGTTAGAATTATTATTAGGGAATACTCAAAAGTATGATGCCTCTACTATTGGTTATACAATTGTACCCAAAATCAATTCTTTTGGAAGATTACCAGAAATGATTCATCCTAATGCACTAGTTAAATACTTCTTAAAAGATGCCCCTAGAGATTATATGATAAAAATAGCTGATGCAGCTCAAAAGATCAATCAACAAAGACAAAAGATGACAAATGACCAATATCAGATGGCTTTACCTAATGCAAATGCACAATATTTATATTATGCTGATTCAAACTTACATGAGGGTATTGTAGGATTGATCGCAAGTAAGTATACAAGAGAATTTGAAAAACCAAGTTTTGTTATGCATTATGATGAAGAAACAGGTTTATATAAAGGTAGCGCAAGAAGTGTAGATGGCTTTTCTTTATACCAATTTTTTATGGAGCATCAAGAATATTTAAAGATATGGGGAGGACATAAATTAGCTGGTGGTTTCTCTCTTACCAAAGAGAATTATGAAAAGTTTAAGGAAATTATTGATGAAACTTTAAAAGATATGACATTAGAAAGTTATCAGGATGTAATATTAATTGATTCGTCGGATATATCTTTACATGCAATTGAATCATTAAAACTTTTAGAACCATTTGGTATGGCAAATGAAAGTCCCTTATTTTTATTAAAAAATGTTCCTATTAATAAAATTTATACATTGAAAAATGGAAAACATTTAAAGATAGAAATAGATTATAAACATATAAAGTTAAATGCATTATTTTTTCATCAAGGAAAAATGATAGATGAATTAAAAAATGAGAAAGTTTTAGATTTGGTAGGACAATTAAGTATTAATGAGTATAGAAATATAAAATCAATACAACTAATTGTAAAAGATATTCATCCTCATCTTTAAAGATGAGGAATAATTTGATATAATATATAATAATTTAAAGGAGGAATGTAAAATGAATTTATATGATTATGTAGCAGATATTCCTGATTTTCCAAGTGAAGGAATTATATTTAGAGATGTGACTCCATTATTAATGGATAAAAATGCATATAGAGAAGCAGTAAAACAATTAACTCAGTTTGCTAAAGATAAGGATGTAGAAATTGTTGTAGGACCAGAGGCAAGAGGATTTCTATTTGGATGTCCAGTTGCTTTAGAACTAGATGCTGGGTTTGTTCCTGTAAGAAAACCAGGAAAATTGCCAAGAAAGACAGTCAGTATTAAATATGATTTAGAATATGGTTCTAATGAGATATTTATGCATGAAGACAGTATTAAAAAAGGGCAAAAAGTTTTGATTGTGGATGACTTATTAGCTACAGGAGGAACTGTGGAAGCAGCTGTTAAACTTATAGAATCTATGGGTGGAGAAGTTGTTGGATGTGCTTTTTTGATTGAATTAGAAGCATTAAAAGGTAGAGATTTGTTAAAGGGATATGACGTTTTTTCAGTATTAAAATATTAAAAAGGGTTATCCCTTTTTTCATAGGGAGGGGTGAAAGTAATGAAAATCAAAGGTAAAGATGATCATTTAACATATGATGATGTAAAAGAGTTATGTAGGACATATATTTCAAACGAAGAAAGTTTAGCATTGATTGATAAAGCCTATGAATATATCATGGTTAAACATGCTGGTCAAACAAGAAAAAGTGGTGAACCTTATACAATTCATTTGATTTGGGTTGCTTATATTTTAGCAACCCTTCAAACAGGACCAAAGACAATAACTGCTGGTTTATTACATGATGTTATGGAAGATTGTGATGTTTCAAGTCAAGAGATGATTAATTTGTTTGGAGAAGAAATTACCTCTCTTGTTGAAGGGGTTACAAAAATCAATAAAATGCTTTTTAAGGATGAAGAGGATGTTTATGCTGAAAATCATCGTAAGATATATATTGCGATGGCTAAAGATATTCGTGTTATTTTGATTAAGCTTTCAGACCGTCTTCATAATATGCGTACTTTACAATATATGAGACCAGATAAGCAACAAAGGATTTCTAGGGAAACACTGGAAGTTTATGCGCCAATAGCTCATCGTTTAGGTATAAATGATATGAGGATAGAGTTAGAGGATCTATGTTTATTTTATTTGGATCCTGCTGCTTATAAAGAGATTGCTGAATTATTGGAAACAAAAAGAAGTGAAAGAAAAGCTTCTGTTGAAAAGATGATGAAAGCAGTAAGGAATTTACTAGATGAACACCATATTGAATATCGTATTAAGGGTAGAGCAAAACATATTTATAGTATATATAAGAAGATGGTTATTAAACATAAAAGATTTGATGAACTTTATGATTTAAATGCTTTACGTATTATTGTTAATGATAAAATGAAATGTTATGAAGTTTTAGGTATTATTCATGATTGCTTTAGACCTCTTCCAGGACGTTTTAAGGATTATATTGCAATGCCTAAACCAAATATGTATCAATCACTTCATACAGCTGTTATTGGAGAAGATGGACATATTTTTGAAATACAAATTAGAACAGAAAAGATGGATGAATTAGCAGAGCGAGGAGTAGCTTCTCATTGGCGTTATAAAGAAGGGATTGAATATTCATCAAAACAAGAACAAAAAGACATTGTTAGTAAATTACAATGGCTTGGTGATTTTATTACTTTAAGTGATGAAGTTAAAGATAGTGATGCTAAAGAATATTATGATACACTTCGTAGAGATATTTTTGAAGCTAATGTTTATATTTTGACACCACAAGGTAAAATTGTAGAATTACCAAATGGAGCTACACCAATTGACTTTGCCTATCGTATTCACACTGAAGTAGGTCATCATGCAGTAGGAGCTATTGTCAATAATGTGATGGTACCAATCAATACTAAACTTAAAACTGGTGATATTTGTGAAATTAAGACAAATAAAAATTCTGTTGGACCAAGTGAAGATTGGTTGAAATTTGTACGAACTGCAAGTGCTAGAAATAAGATTAGACAATTTATTGCAAAAAGAGATGCTGAAAATGAGAAATCATTTATTGAAGAGGGAAGAAAATTATTAAAAGAGGAAATTAGACATCGCGAATTAGATGAAAAGAAATATTTAAATCCAGAAACTTATGCTTCTTATTTTGGTTCTTTTGGAGCAAAGAATTTTGATGATTTACTATTAACAATTGGTAAAAAGCAAGCAACAGCACAAACTTTATTGGAAAAGGTTTGTCCTAGTAAGACTGGTTTCTTTGATAATTTATCAAAGATGTTGAAAAAGAATAATAATGCATTAAATAATCAAAGGAAAAATAGTAGTGTTGGTATTACTGTTAATGGTATGAATGGGCTTAAGACACAGATTTCAAAATGTTGTAATCCTATACCTGGAGATAAGATCATAGGTTATATTTCTAAGGGACAAGGAATTAAGGTTCATAGAGCAGATTGTCCTAATATTTTAAATATTGATAAGGGAAG
The DNA here is from genome assembly GCA_910579135.1 of uncultured Erysipelotrichales bacterium. Classification (GTDB taxonomy): domain Bacteria; phylum Bacillota_I; class Bacilli_A; order Erysipelotrichales; family Coprobacillaceae; genus MGBC113645. The sequence continues at coordinate 14,515 of CAJTTM010000012.1, forward strand.
AATTATTGATGTTTATTGGGATTATACGAATATTACTGAAAGACGTTTTGAGGTTGAAATAGAAATCATAGGATTAGATCGTCCTAATTTATTAAATGATGTTATGACTGTTTTAAGTCAAGTTAAAGTCAATATTTTAAATATTAATGCGAATATTGAAGATGTTGATGCAAATATAAAAATGAGATTATCAGTAGAAAATGCAGAAGTATTACAAATAACAATTGATAATTTAAATAAGATACAAGGAGTTTATGAGATAAAGAGAATTATTCATTAAGGGAGATTAAAATGCGAGAATTAGGGAATGATAGGGTTAAAACTTTAAACCCCTCAGCAACTATGGCAATGAGCCAAAAAGCAAATCAATTAAAAGAAGAAGGAAAAGATATTATTAATTTAGCTGGTGGTGAACCTAATTTTGATACACCAAAAAGAGTTAAAGATGCAGCTATAAAAGCTTTAAATGAAGGGGCAACTCATTATACAATGGGTGGAATTAAAGAATTAAAAGCAGGTATTGTTGAAAAATTAGAGAAAGAAAATCATATCAATGTTGATGAAGATCAAATGATTTTAACACCTGGAGGAAAATATGCGTTGTTTTTAACAGTGCAAGCTTTATTAAATGAAGGTGATGAAGTTATTGTAGTTGCTCCTACATGGGTATCATATGAACCGATGGTATTAGCGAATGGAGCTGTTCCAGTATTTTTAGAGTTAAATGAAGATGATCATTTTGAACTTACCAAAGAGAAGTTATTATCAAAAACAACAGATAAAACAAGAATGGTCATTATATGTAGTCCAAGTAATCCAACAGGAAGAGATTTAACTAGAAAAGAAACCGAAGAAATAGTAGATTATATTAAAGAAACAGATGTTCACATTTTGATAGATGAAATGTATGAACACTTGGTTTATGAAAGAGAACATATATCACTTGCAAGTTATGAAGAAATTAAGGATAAAGTGATTTCTGTTTTCGGATTTTCAAAGAGTTATGCTATGACAGGATGGCGTTTGGGTTATGTCATTGCTTCTAAAAAGAATATCCAATACATGAATAAAGTTTATCAACATTCTATTACATGTGTAAATGCCTTTGTCCAACATGGGGCAGTAGAAGCATTAAAATGTCAAAAAGAGATAGAAGAGATGAGACAGGCTTATCTAAGAAGAAGAAATAATTTTATTCAATCTCTTAATGAAATCAAAGGAGTTCATGCCATTATGCCTGAAGGAGCTTTTTATGCATGGGTTGCTTTTGAAAAAGAAGGGCTTAATGATTCACTAGCTATCTGTGAATATTTATTAGAAGAAGCAGGTGTTGCAGGAGCACCAGGTGAGGCTTTTTCTCCAAGTGATAAAAAACATGTGAGATTTTCAATTGCTTCAAGTGATGAAGATTTAAAAGAAGCAGCATTGAGAATTAAAAAAGCTATGGAGAAATAGGAATTATTTATTGATTTTTATAGAATAATCCTTTATAATCCATATATAATCCGTTGAAGAAGATTAAATAATGAATTCTATATAGAGATATTGTGGTTGGTGGAAACAATAAGATGAAGTTATGGGACACTTTGGAGGAGTTATTGAAAAGATAACCGTTAACTGCGTTAAAGTAGAGGGCATGTATTAAAACATGAACTAAGGTGGTACCGCGTTTAAACGTCCTTAGATGGACGTTTTTTTATTTTAAAGGAGGAATGGAAGATGGCTTATAAGGCACCAAGAGGAACAGTTGATATTTTACCTGATAAATCTAGTCAGTGGATGAGATTAGAACAATTATTAAGAACAATCAGTGCTCATTATAATGTAAAAGAAATGAGAACACCTATTTTTGAACATACTGAATTATTTAATCGTGCAGTAGGTGATACAAGCGATGTAGTATCAAAAGAGATGTATACTTTTGAAGATAAAAAAGGAAGATCAGTAACATTAAGACCTGAAGGAACTGCTGGAATTGCAAGAGCATATGTTGAAAATAAAATGTTTGCGAATCCTGAAAAATTACAAAAATATTATTATATGGGACCAATGTTTAGATATGAAAGACCTGGAAATGGAAGACAAAGACAATTTCACCAATTTGGAGTAGAGATGCTAGGTGTAGAATCACCTTATGTTGATGTTGAATGTATGGTTATGGCAGTAACCATAGTAGAAGCATTGGGATTAAAAGATGTGAAGTTACATATTAATTCTTTAGGAGATGATGAATCTAGAGATGCTTATAGAAAAGCTTTACAAGATCATTTTAGAGATTCATTAGATCAATTATGTCATGATTGCAATGAAAGATTTGAAAAAAATCCTTTAAGGATATTAGATTGTAAGGTTGATAATGATCATCCTTTAATGAGTAGTGCACCAAAAACATTAGATTATTTAACTGAAAGTGCAAAACAACATTTTGAAAAAGTATGTGAATTATTGAGTGATTTAGAAATTGAATACGTTGTTGATACAAATCTTGTAAGAGGATTGGATTATTATTCTCATACTGTTTTTGAAATTATTAGTGATGATCCCAAAATGGGACAAGGTGCAACAGTAGGAGGTGGAGGACGTTATAATGGTTTAATTGAAGAATTAGACGGTCCAGCGACTTCGGGTGTAGGTTTTGCCTTTGGTATAGAAAGATTACTTATTGCATTAGGTAATGAAGAGGATGATGAAGAAGGTATTGATGTTTATGTTATGCCTTTAGGAGAAGAAGCTAAAGATTTAGCAATCCAAATTACAACAATGCTTCGAGCAAATGGATTTAGTTGTGATATGGATTTTATGGGAAGAGGTTTAAAAGGACAATTTAAATCTGCTGATAGACATCATGCGAAATTTTCTATGATTATTGGTGAAGAAGAAGTAAAAAATGAAACTGTTAATATGAAGGAAAATGCAACAAGAAGCCAAGAAAATATTCCATTAGAAAATATTGTTGAATATCTTGAAAGTCATATGGAAGGAGAGTAGTGACATGAATAGAACACATAATAATGGTGAATTAAGAATTGAACATGTTGGAGAACATGTAGAGCTTATTGGATGGGTAAGTAAAAAAAGAAATCTTGGATCATTAGTTTTTATTGATTTGAGAGATAGATATGGATTAACTCAAATTGTTTGTGGTGAAGAGTTTGAGGAACAAGTTAGAGAAATAAAGAATGAATATATTATTCAAGTAAGTGGAAATGTTGTCGAACGTTCTTCAAAGAATCCAAAAATGCCTACAGGAGATATTGAAATTGAAACAAAAAAAATAGAAGTTATTAATAAAGCAGAATTAACACCAATGATTGTTGCAGATGAAACTGATGCTTTAGAAGAAACAAGAATGCAATATCGTTATCTTGATTTAAGAAGACCTGTTATGCAAAAAAACATCATGACACGTGCTAAGATTACAAGAAGTATTAGAGAATATTTAGATAATCATGATTTTATTGATATTGAAACACCATATCTTAATAAATCAACTCCAGAGGGAGCAAGAGACTTTTTAGTTCCTTCACGTGTTCATAATGGTTCTTTTTATGCATTACCACAATCTCCACAGTTATTTAAACAATTATTAATGGTATCTGGTTTTGAAAGATATTATCAAATTGCTCGTTGTTTTAGAGACGAAGATTTAAGAGCAGATCGTCAACCAGAATTTACTCAAGTCGATGTTGAAATGAGTTTTATGTCTACAGATCAAATTATTCGTGTTGGAGAAGAAATGGTTGCGAAAGTCATGAAGGATGTCAAAGATATTGATTTAAAATTACCTTTACCTAGAATGACATGGCATGAAGCAATGGAAAAATATGGAATTGATAAACCAGATACACGATTTGGTTTAGAGTTAGTGAATTTAAATGAAGTTGTCAGTGATGTTGATTTCGCAGTATTTAAGAATGCTTTAGATCATAATGGTTATGTAAAAGGAATCAATATTAAAGGACAAGCTGATCAATTTTCTAGAAAAAAAATAGATCAATTAACTGATATTGTAAAAACATATAAAGCTAAAGGTTTGGCTTGGTTAAAAGTTAATGATAATGGAGTTCAAGGTCCAATTGCGAAATTTTTTAATGAAGAACAAATGCAAAGATTATTAAAAGCAATGGATGCTAAGGTTCATGATTTATTAGTATTTGTAAGTGATACTCATTATGAGGTTGTGTGTGATTCTTTAGCAGCCTTACGTAATTATTTAGGTAAAGAATTAAAATTATATGATCCTCATACATTTGATTTCTTATGGGTTACTGATTTCCCTATGTTTGAATATGATGAAGAAACTCAAAGATATTATGCAAAACATCATCCTTTTACAAGGCCTAAAGATAGTGATATTGATAAGATTGAAAACGATCCTGCACATTGTTTAGCAGACGCTTATGATATTGTTTTGAATGGATTTGAATTAGGGGGAGGGTCTCAAAGAATCTATGAACAAGATTTACAAGAAAGAGCATTTAAGGCTTTAGGATTTACTCAAGAGAGAATAGAATCTCAATTTGGATGGTTTGTTGATGCTTTTAAGTATGGAACACCTCCTCATGGCGGATTTGCACTTGGATTAGATAGATTAGCAATGTTACTTTGTGAATGTGATTCTTTAAGAGATGTCATTGCATTTCCTAAAAATACAACTTCAACTTGTCCAATGTCTAAAGCTCCAAGTCCAGTTGATCAATTACAATTAGATGATTTAGGTATTGAGGTCAAAGAAGATGAATAGTAGAGTAAAAAAAGTTGTTGTTGAGATGAGGCAACAAAACATAGATCAACTTATTGTTTGTGATCCTTCATCTATTGATTATTTAATTGGTTATCAAAATGATCCTGGAGAAAGAATGTATGTTTTATTGTTATCTCAAAATAATGAGCATACATTATTTATGAATCGTTTATTTTATTTGAATAAAGATTTAGATATAGATATTGTTTGGTTTGATGATACTGATGACTATGTAAAAATACTTTCTCAATACATTAAAGGTGATGGGTGTATTGGGGTAGATAAGTTTTGGAATGCAAAATTCTTATTACCATTAATGGATTATCTTCCTCAAACAAAGTTTATCCTTGGTTCACAATGTGTAGATTTCATTAGAATGGTCAAAGATGCAGAAGAACAACAATATATGATTAAATCTAGTCAAATCAATGATTTAGCTGTTGATAAGATGATAGAATTAGTAGCTTTAGGAAAATATAGTGAAAAAGAAGTTGCTGAAAAACTTGCAACAATCTATAAAGAATTAGGTGCTGATGATAATTCATTTTTACCAATTGTTGCATATGGAGAAAATTGTGCTGATAATCATCATATGGGTGATGATACTTTGATTCAACCAGGTGATAGTATTATTATTGATATGGGGTGTTATTATCATGGATATTGCAGTGATATGACACGTACTGTTTTTTATAAGAAAGTTAGTGATGAACAAAGACGTGTTTATGAATTAGTGAAAAAGGCTAATGAAGCAGCTGAAGGTATGATTAAACCTGGAGTAAGACTTTGTGATATTGATAAATGTGCTAGAGATATTATTAAAGAAGGTGGATTTATTGCTGAATTTAATCATCGTTTAGGTCATTTTATTGGACGTGATGTTCATGAATATGGAGATGTATCAGCAAACTTTGATATGCCAGTTAAAGAAGGTATGATATTTTCAATAGAACCTGGTGTGTATATCAAAGGTGATTTTGGAGTGAGAATAGAAGATTTGGTATTAGTGACTAAAGATGGTTGTAAGGTTTTAAATAGTTATTCTAAAGATTTAAAAGTTGTGGGATAAAAGGTATAATTACATAATTTTTACATATCTTCATGCTTTAATGTAGTCATGAAAAGAAAATGATATTATAAAAAAATTATTATCTTTATTATTGTGTTGTTTACTTGTTTCAACATTAGTTGTTAATGTTTCTGCGTTAAAAGCTTCAATGATAACATTAAAGCTAAATAAAACATATTACAAATATGATATTACTGGAGATAAAATCAAACTAACTCAAGTAAAATCTAATGATATGTATAAAAACATTACAATTTCTATAAATGGTAAAAAATCAGTTATAAAACCTAGTTATTCATATTATTCATCAACAATCAAACTTATTCATTTAAGTAATGGTAAAGCATTTTTATGGGTAAAAGGGTTTTCTGATAATGATGATCTATTTGAAGCAATATATCAGTATAAAAAAGGTAAGATGGTAAAAGTTCTTGATTTTAGAGGTGTTAATCAAAAATATGGTATCATACAGGAACAACAATAACAAAAGTATCTGGTAAGTTAATTTATACAAAACAATATTTAATGAGTACATCACTTGGATCAATTTATTTTAATTATACTTATCAATATAAAAATGGTAAATTTGTAAGAACATCTTCAATTGCGAATATAATAAAATGAGGATATACTTATAGAACAAATGGTAAATTTGGAACAATAAGAAAAACAAGAACAATCTATACTTCTCCAACAAGCAATAAGAAAAAGGGATCAATAAAAAAAGAACAAAATTACAACCAACAAAAATTTATATGACAAAAAGTAAGATTTTTATTCGGTTAAAAACAAAATCTAATAAAATGGGATGAGTTAAAGGTTCTAAAACTTTTCATGATGATAATCTAATTTTAAAAGAATGTTTTTATGCGGGATAAATATATATTATCCAAATAAAATAAAAATAACGCATAGATAGTTGATTCTATGCGTTATTTTGTTCCTTATTCTTGAGCGTTTGAATTTTCTTTATACTTTTCACTTAATCCTGCTTCGCCAAAATGATCATTGGCTTGTTGATTTTGGTTATAGCCTTTATTTTTGTTTATTTTCTTATTTTTTTTGTGACTCATTTTCATTTCTCCTTTTGTCTTGTGACAATACTAGTATGTGTTAAAATTTTTATTTTATTAAAAAAAATTTTATATATAAAAAGAAGCTAGATTGTGTTAGAATAATAAAGAGGTGACAAATATGTATTATTTTATAGGTATAAAAGGTTCTGGTATGGCTTCTTTAGCTTTAATTTTATATGATTTAGGTTATGAAGTTGCTGGAAGTGATATTGATAAATATATTTTTATTGAAGAAGATTTAAGAAAAAAAGGTATTCCTATTTATTCTTTTGACAAGAATAATATTAAAGATGGTTATCATGTTGTTATTGGAAATGCTTTTGATGATACTAATGAAGAAGTAAGGGCTGCAAAAGAAAATCCTAATGTGATTACACATACTTATTATGGATTCTTAGGTCATTTAATGGATCAGTATGTATCTATTGGTATTTCAGGAACACATGGAAAGACAACTACAACAGGTATGGCTTATCATTTATTTAAAGGTTATGATAAGACTTCTGTTTTAATAGGTGATGGAACTGGTCATGCGGTTAAGGATAGTAAATATTTCATTGCTGAAACATGTGAGTATCAGGATCATTTTTTACATTATTATCCTAATTATATTGTTATTAACAATATTGAATTGGATCATGTTGATTATTTTAAATCAATGGAACAATATGTAGCATCATTTGAAAAATATGCAAGCCAAGCAAAGGATACAGTTATTGTATGGGGTGATGATCCACATTTAAAACATATGAATTATACAAAGCGTGTTATTCGTTTTGGATTAAATGATGATAATGATGTTGTGGCAAAAAATGTAATTAATAGTGATCATGGATTATCTTTTGATGTATATATTCATAAGGATTTATTTGGACATTTTAATTTACCGTTTTTTGGTATGCATATGTTATATAATGTTCTTGCAGTACTTACAATTGGGTATTTAGAAGGTATGGATGCTGAATATATAGAAGATAGATTATCTTCATTTGAAGGTGTAAAACGTAGATATAGTGTTAAAGAAATTGATAATTGTGTTTATGTTGATGATTATGCTCATCATCCAACAGCTGTTAAATATGTTATTGAAGCGACTCGTATACGTTATCCAGGAAAGAAGATTGTTGCATTATTTAAACCAGATCGTTTTTCAAGAATTTTAAGATTTGCGAAAGAATTTGCAGAAGCAATGGATTTAGCTGATTATCCATATTTATGTCATTTTCCAGAAAATGCAAAAAAAGAAGATGGTATTGATATAGATATAACTGAAATTGGGCAATATATTCCTAGAGCAAAGATTATTAAAGAAGATGATGAGGCTGCTCAAATGTTGGCGGAGTATGAAAATGTCGTATACTTATTTATGAGTAGTAAAGATATTTATAAACTTGAAGAAAAAGTGATTTCTAAAAAAGCTCAATAATTATTATAAATAAAAGTATAAAAAATTTATAGAAAGGAGAGAATATGAATTATACGGATATATGTACTTGCTTTTTAATATTATCAGGTGCATTTGCACTTCTGTGTTTAGGAGTGTTGCTACTTAAGACATCTTCTACTATGAAAGAAGTAACATCAATGATGCAGATATTACAAGTCACACTAGAAAAAGCAAATAAAACTTTAGATGATATTAATGAAAAGCTTGATATGCTTAATGCTCCTGTTGAAATGGTAAGTGGATTTTTTTCTCCAGGAAAAGCAAAAACTAGTTTTTTAGCAAGTTTATTAGGAATTAAGGCTATGTTTAAAAGAAAAAAGTAGATAAAGGAGAAGAGTTATGAGATTAGGTAAATTTATTATTGGTTTAGGAGTGGGAGCTTTAGCAGGGTTATTGTTAGCTCCAAAAAAGGGTAGTGAGTTAAGAAATGATATTAAAAATGAATCTTTAAAGGCATATGAAAATATTAAAAATATGTCTAAGGAAGATGTTGAAGCAGTTTTAGGTCAAACAATTGAAACTGTAAAAAAATCTGTTGATGAGTTTGATGTTGAAGAATTTAAAGAAACTGCAAAAGTAAAACTTTCTGAATTAGAAACCAAATTAGAAGATTTTTCTAATAAAGTGAAAGAGAGTGAACAATTTTCACAAATTAAAGAAGGTATTATTGACGTAAGTGATAAAGTGAATTCAAAAATAGAAGAAGTTAAATCTAAGGTCTTAGATTCTAATTTTGTAGAAGAAGATTTAGAAGATTTAGAAGATGAAATCGAAGCAGTTGAAGAAAAACTTGATGAAATGATTGAAGAAATTAAGGAATAATGTCTAAGAAAGTCACAATATACGACGTTGCAACAGAAGCAGGTGTTTCTCTTGCAACTGTCTCTCGTGTTATAAATGGATCAAGTGTTGTCAAAAAACAAACACGAGATAAGGTTTTAGAAACAATTCAACGTTTAGATTTCAAACCAAATCAGGTTGCTAGAGGATTGGCAACAAGTAAAACAACAACTATTGCTATTGTTTTTCCTCAATCATTATTTGCTCATGTAAAAGATATGATTGGTGGAATCGGTGATACAAGCCGTAGATTAGATTATAACATCAGTATTTATACGACAGATGATTTAGGTGACGGAGATCCTATTGAAGATGTTATTGAAAAGGTTGTTAAGTCAAGAGCAGATGGAGTTGTTTTGTTTAATAGTGATCAGATTGATCAAGAAATTGCATTATGTGAAAAATATAAAATACCTACTGTAGTTATTGGAAAGAAAGTTTCTAATGATTATATGGGATCGATTTTTGTGGATGCGAAAGAAATTGCTATACAAGTTATCGATAAATATTTAGAACAGGGTAAGAATGATATTCTCTTTGTTTGTCCTAGACAAAATTTAATTAGTCCAATAGATTTAATTGAAGGGATTAAAGAATCGTACAATAAACATGATATGATATTTGATGATCAGCGTATTTTAAATACATCTCATCATTATGAGAAGAGTTATCCACAATTAAAAGAATATTTTAAGAATAATAAACATCAGGTTGTTTTTACTAGTTATGATAAGGAAGCAGTAGCTGTTATTAATGCTGCTTTAGATAATGATATTAAAATACCTGAAGAGATGGAAGTTATAGGTATTATGAATACGAGTTATTCTATCATGTGTCGACCATCTTTATCATCTATTCATGTACCAGTATATGATATGGGTGCACTAGCAATTCGTTTACTAACTAAAATACTTAATGAGGAAGAGATTGAAACCAAAGAAGTTTCATTACATTATGTATTTATGAAAAGAAATACAACATTATAAGAACTTCATTATGAAGTTCTTTTTTAAAGGGGAGAAAAGTATGGAGAAATCAAAAACATCACAGATTTTAAGTGAGAAGGAACATTTATTTAATAGATTATTGATAGAGGGATTAATTGTTGGAATATTAGCTGGAATAGTCGCAATCATTTATCGTTTAATGTTATCACAGGCAGAATCTTTTTTGTTTAATTGTATATCTTATATAAAAACACATTCTACTTATATTATTTTATGGTTCGCTTTTTTAGTAGTATTGGCTTTTTTTATTTCAAAATGTTTAGAATATGAACCCTATATATCAGGTAGTGGTATCCCACAAGTTGAAGCAGAAGTAGAAGGAAAAATTGATCAATGTTGGTATAAGGTTTTATTGACTAAAATGATAGGTGGAACTTTATGTATATTAGGTGGTTTATCTTTAGGGAGAGAAGGACCTAGTATTCAACTTGGAGCAATGGTTGGAAAAGCTGTTTCTAAGTTTTTAAATCGTATAAAAAGTGAAGAACGTTTTTTATTAACGTGTGGTGCATCTGCTGGTTTAGCAGCTGCTTTTAATGCTCCATTAGCAGGTATTATGTTCGCATTAGAAGAAATTCATAAGAATTTTTCAATGGCTGCATTGGTATCAGTTATGGGTGCTTCAATTGCAGGAGATTTTATTAGTCGAATTGTTTTTGGTATGTCACCATCACTTCACTTTGTGATTAATGAGAGTATGCCTCTTCATTTATATTTATGGGTCATTATTGTTGGAGTTATAGCTGGATTATGTGGAATTGTTTATAATAAAGTGACAGTAAAAGTATTAGAAATCTATGATGGTATTTCTTTCCTTAAAAAAAGTCAAAAGGTTATTATACCTTTACTTTTTGCCGGTGTTTTAGGATTATTTTTACCAAATGTTTTGGCTGGAGGTCATGTATTGGTTGAATATTTAAATAGTAATCAAGTAGTTTTATCAATGCTTTTCGTTTATTTGATCATGAAATTTTTGTTTTCAACTTTAAGCTTTGGTTCTGGAGCTCCTGGAGGAATATTTTTTCCATTATTAATATTAGGAAGTCTTATTGGAGCTATTGTAGGTAAGATTGCAATTATGTGTGGTGTATCAGACTCTTTGTTTTTTAACTTTATCATTATATCAATGGCCGCTTTTTTTGCTTCTATTGTAAGGGCACCACTTACTGGTATTATTTTAATAGCAGAGATGTGTGGAACTTTAAAGATGTTATTACCAATAGCATTAGGTTCATTTGTGGCTTATTTACTTGCAAATAAATTAAATTGCGAACCTATTTACGAATCATTGTTGGCTCGTTTAGTGCCTAAAAATCAAAGTGAATATTATATTGAACAAAAAGAGTTGATTACTTTTAATGTTGAAATAGGAAGTGTGGTAGAAAGAACAATGGTTAAAGATGTTCCTTTACCAAAACCATGTCTATTTGTTTCAGTTGTTAGGGGAGATAAGGAACTTATTCCTAGAGGTGATACAGAATTACATGTAGGGGATAACGTTATTATCTTAGTGGATAAAACTTATTATAGCAAAGCTAAAAATGAGCTTGTAAAATTATTTCAGTCTCAATAGAATATCAAGATTTTACAGTGACTAAATGATAGGCATATGTTATAATACATTTTAAGGAGGTTAGGCATGAGAATTAGATTGAATTTAGATAGTATAGCCCTCCTTTTATTTTGCAGTGATATTGTGGTTGATGGTTCGCATCCATTAACGAGTGATGAATGGTATGAAATAGAAAGAAGACTTAGAACTTCTTCTTTAAAAGAACCATCACGTCTATTTGGAATGAGTAAAGATGCTTTAGTTCAAATTTTACAAGTAGATGAGTACATTGCAGAAAAAATGCAGGCAAGATCTTTAGATTATGATAAACTTATGTATGCTTTACATAATCTTCAAAATGAAGGGATAAATATAACAACAACCTATGAAGATGATTATCCAAAAGAATTAAGACATTCTTTAAAAAGGCGAGTACCTTTGTTTTTATATTATATTGGAGATTTATCTATTTTAAATAAAATGGTATCTATTGTAGGACCACATTTAATGGATAGAAAGTTACAAGGTGTCACGAGGGCATTGGTAAAGAAATTAGTATCTGAAGATAGAGTATTAGTTAATAGTGGCTCAAAAGGAATAGAATCTTATACTTTAAAGTTATATACTAAATTAGGTGGAAAGATTGTTTGTTTTTTAAGTGATCATATGTTAGATAAGAAACAGACTTATAATAGACTGATTAGAGATGGTCAGATGTTATTATTAAGTGCAGTTGATCCTTATTCTTTTTTTAATGTGACAAATGCACTAGATCGTAATATTTATGTTTGTGGATTATCTGAATATCAATTTGTAACAGCAGCTCATATTAATAGTGGAGGAACATGGTTTACTTCTATTCAAAATTTTCATTATCATTGGACAACACAACTTGTTTATGAAGATGCTATGTATAATGGGAATATGAGATTAATGGAAATGGGTGCTTTAAAAATTTCTAAAAATGATATTCATTCTTCTTTGAGTATTGATCAAATTATTGAAAAGAATCAAGCAGAAGAAAGAGAAGAGGAAGTCATGATAGATCAAATGTCTATTTATGATTTTATAGAGGAATAAAATGGAAAAATATAAAAATTCTAAAGTTACACATTCTTTAATATTAATATGTATAGCAGTTTATGTTATTTCAACACTCTTATATGGTTTAACGATGAGTGCTTATGATGCTATTGAATTTTTAGGATATAATCCCTTGTTGGTTGCTATTGAGCATGACTATTATCGTTTTATTACATCTAATTTTATTCATTTTGGTATTTTTCATATTGTTGTTAATTGTTATTCTTTATATAATATAGGAACTTTTGTAGAAGGAATATTAGGTGTTAAGGATTATTCATTTGTAGTTGTTTGTTCAATGATAAGTACAACACTTCTACCATATTTATTATTTTTAATAAATGGATTTGGATATAATAGTGTAAGTGGTGGCATAAGTGGTGTGATATGTGGATTGCTAGGTTGTATTGTTGCCTTTGCTTTAGTGGTGAAAGGAGAATTTCAAGATGTTCTTAAAAGTTTAATGCCTAGTATTATTTTGATGTTAGTGATGTCTATAAGTTTGAGTGATATTTCTTTATCTGGACATTTATCTGGCATGTTTGGTGGTTTTGTTTCATCATATCTATTGTTGAAATATAGAACTAAAAAAAGAATTATTAATTAGGGAGGGGATTTGATGTCTTTGTATGATAAATGGAATGAATTAAAAGAGGATAGAGAAAGAAAAAAGTATTTTAGATCTAATAATGATTTATACTTAGATAAAGCTCGATGGATTAAAACAATAGTAAGTGGTCTTTTAGCAGCAATTCTTGCAGGTATTGTTATTTATTATGTTTCTACATTGCTTAATATTACAAGTTCTATTTTTTATATTGTTTTAGGATACGCAGTTGCATCTGTTATTAATCAAGTTTCTGGTGTTGAATCTAATCAAATGGGAATTTTAGCAGCTATACTTACTTTTGTTGGTTCGGTTGTTTCTGTTTTGTTTGGATTGATTATGGTTGTTTATGAATTTGGTATGCCAATTGCATCTATCTTTTCTATATTGCTTAGTATTCCATCGTTTTTGTTTAGTGATTTATTTTTATTGATTTGTATTATTATAGGATGTTTTGTTGCTTATTCTCAAGCAAGTTAGTGACAGGAATTTGATTCCTGTTTTTTATTTAAATATAAATATACTGTTTCATTGTCCTACACTTTTATAATTGTATATCATATTGTAGAGTGAAGGGGGTAAATATGGAAATTTTTAATAAAGAATGTGGTTGTAAAAAAGCACAAATGCCATCAATGTTTCAAAGTAATGAAGCTTTTATGTTAGGAAACTTATTTGAGAATTTATATCAATCATATAAAGGATTTTCTAATTATTGTTTTCAACCTACAAATCAACGACAACAACTTTTATTAGAAGTACAGATTAATGAATTTGTTGCTCATGAAATTAATCTATATTTGGATATGCATCCAAATGATCAAGCTATGATTAATATGTATCATGAATATGTTAAACGTTCTCAAATGGCTAAAAAGAATTATGAGATGAATTTTGGTCCATTATCTGTATCTGATTCTAATACACAAAAGCCATTCCAGTGGATATTGAGTCCATGGCCATGGCAACATCAAAATTAAGGAGGAAATGAAAAAGTGTGGAAATACAGTAAAAAATTACAATATCCTGTTGATATAAAGTGTAAAAATATTGAAATGGCAAAATATCTTGTGACTCAATTTGGTGGTGCCAATGGTGAACTTGGAGCGTGTTTAAGATATTTGACACAACGTTATACTATGCCAGATGATAAAGGAAAAGCATTATTAACTGATATAGGTACTGAAGAGTGGGCGCCATAGATGATGTCTATGTGTTTTATTTTAAAAACACATCTAAAATAATGCGATTTTCCTCATTTTTGTATTCAATTTTACTAATTATGGTTTTTAATGCTTTGTTTTTGACCTCTGCGTTGATTGTTTTATCTTTTAAAATAGCTATGACATTTTTAAATTCTAATATTTTATCTTCATAGTCGATTACTTTAGGCATATTAGAGAGTAATTGTTTTAGCTTTTTTTGTGCCTTTTCTCTTTCCTTAGCGAGTTTATCGTTTCTTTGGATAAATACATCCCTTGTATATATTTTGTTCTCTAGGAGGTCGTATAGCTCATTTTGCTTATCTTCAACCTTATCTAATTCTTTTTTTATATCATCAATTTGTGATTGGTAGTTTGATATATATTTGTTATCTTGGTTCTTATATTGAAATTTAAAATTATTTTGTATATTTATTAGTGTATCAATTAAAATGTCAAATACATCTTCAAATTTAGCTGATTTTGTATGACAGTGACTTTGATTATTACAAAGTAATCTTGGGTGAGATTGTTTATATGTTCTATAGATCATAGCTTTACCACATGTTTGACAATGAAGTAAAGAAGATAGGGGATTGATCATAGTTTTTGCTTTTTTTATTCTAGGATTATTGTTTATTTTAATTTGTGCTTGTTCAAATGTACTATCATCAATGATTGATGGATGTCTACCATCTTTTACTAGGTGGTTGTGATTAATTGGTCTACTTTTGATAGTTTTTCCTTCTTTTAATTTCTTTACTCCTTTTCTTCTGTTCCACACAATTTTACCAACATATACGGGGTTGTTTAGAATATCTTTGATAACTGCTGGATTCCAATGATTACTTTTTCTAGGATAGAATCCCATTTTCTCTAATTCATTAGCAATTTTTGTATATCCATAGTTATCTAAATAGAGTGAGTATATCAATCTAACAACATTAGCCTCACAATCATTTATTTTTAATGTATGATTTTTATCAATGATTGTTTTATCATATCCATAGGGTGGTATAGATCCAATATAATTACCTTTTTCCACACTTAGATTTTTTCCTCTGTTTAAAATCATCTTTGTATATTCAAGATACTCACTACCACTGTTTAATTCTAGTTTTAATATTTTTATATCATAGTTTTGTCCATTGTCATTATCACTTAAATCAAATGTTTTATTTGGTGTAACGATTAATGTATGACTATATTTAAAAGCGTTTATAATTGTTCCACAGTCGATTAAATCCCCACGTGATAATCTTTGTACATCTACTACTAAAACACCTAGAATAGAAGGGGATTCCATTCTATTGAGCACGTTTTGTATCTCTGGTCTATCTCCAATTGTTTCTCCAGAAACAACTTCACGATAAATGTTCTCATCAGGTATCTTATGATTGAATTTTTTAATGGCATAGTTTTGTAGCATTAATTCATGCCTTGCTAGTACTTCTTCAACTGTTTCACTTGGATCATCTGCTCTAGATTTTCTTAAATACATTAAATAGTTGCTTGAAAGCATAAAAAATCACTCCTTGTACATTATATTCTTTATAGAATCCTTTCTTGTACAAAAAATGATTTCATGTTAAAATATTGTACGTAAAAGGATTTGGATGTTTTTTTACATTTAGTGTGTTGGTAGCACACTATTATTTAAACTTCACTGTTGGTAGCAGTAGGCTTTTTGAATTGTTTGTTGAACTTCTCTGTTGGTAGCAGGGAAGTTTTTATGTTATAAATAGTAAACACCTAGTTTTCACCAGGTGTTTCTAACATCAGCGCTTTGGCTGCTATAAATTATTCATAGGGGCAAGCCCTCTATACACCTGTATTATATATCATTTGATTTCGTTTCGTCAAGAGATTGATTAGCACAAAAAGTAAAATTATTTATTATTTCTTTATCAATTTTGTCTAATGAAGAGTTGGAAATGTATATTTTTCCAATTGGATCAAATTTATTGATAGGTTTTAATATTTTTAGTTTACTTATTGTTACAATATTTTTGACCATAGCATAAGATGCCTTATCCTTTTCATTGTATTTATCTAAAACTAAATAAAGTTTATCCATATTTTCTTCTATTTCATTGCTTTCTTTTTTTGTTAGTTCGTTCAATTCTTTTAATTTTTCTATATATTTATCATTCTCGTCTAACATTTTAATCAATAAATCTTGATATTTTAATGAGCTCTCATTTCCCTTGCCAATAATACTTTTTATTTTATCAAAGTTTTCTTCTATATTAGACATAGCTAAGGATATTTCTCTTGTGTGTTCATCATGTAACTTTTGTGCATCTAATAACATATCAATATATTCATTTTGGGCATTCATAACTAGCTCTAGTATTGAATCATCTAATTTTAAATAGTGTCTTTTTTCTTTAGAGGTTAGAGGGATTACTGTAACTACACCATTTCTATAGTTATCATCTTGATTTATAACAACTGCAAAATGATTTCCAGATAATTCATATCCTACATTTGTTCCAAAATTTACCATAACAACAGATCCACGTTTATATTTTTGATATTTATAAGTTTTACCTTCATTTTCGTTGTAGTGGATATTTGATTTGAAATTTAAACTTCTATGTAAATATTTTAGTTTTGGGATTTTTATATCTTGTGATATTAATTCAAATCTATTACAAGCACGTTTTGTTACATCGACTTGTTCCTTTTTTAAAATATCTGCTTTAGATAAATTCATCTTTTTCATTCCTCCATTCAATTGATTTCATTAACTTTTTATGTTAAAATAACAATGTAAATTATTAAAGCGATGGTATCTCTACGGGGACCATTGCGGGAACCATCCTATTGGCGTAGGGTGGTTTTTATTTTATTTATCATTAGCTCGATCAATTACATCTTGCATTGCTTTTCTAATGACGTCTGATTGTTTTAAGTTAAGTTTAACTAGAGCTTTTCTAAATTCATTTACAAAATCACTGTTATATCTGCAACTAACGGAAAGCATATTCTTTTTTTGCCATTCTGTATTATATTTTGATTGATTAAACTTTTCTGCCATTTTTTATTCACCTCTATTCATGTAAAGATAAATGCATAATATTATACAAATGATAGATAATATACATTTGATAGCATTAATAGGATTCTTGATGTTAAAATCAATTAATGTAGATAACGAATTGAAAAAGATAATAATAATGATGATTTTTGAACTTTTATTTTTCATAGTTTTATTTTCCTTTCTTTTATGTTAAAATAAAGGAGGCTAGGGAATAGAAAGGGGAACCTTTCACCCCTTTGGCTTTTTGTTGTTAGACTTGTCTATGACTATCGTTCTAAGTATGAATAGCAGTTCAATTAATTTAGAAATTAAGTCAAGCAAGTCTTTTATTTCGTCTTTATTCATTACCTATCCTCCTTACAATTATATTATAGCATAATGCACGCATTATGTCAACTCTTTATTGTAAAAAGTTTTGATAAATTCAATGTTTTTTAAATTTATTTTTATAAATATCTTTTTAAAGATTCAACAATCTCTTTTTCATAATTATAAATATCATCAATTGAATTTATATCGTATCTGATTGATTTTTTATTTTCATCTGGTATAAAAATATGATTGTTTCTTGTATTTAGATTAATTCTAATAATCCATTTTCTTATATTGTTATCTAAAAGTATTCCAAAATAGCTTTCAGTATCTTTGTATGTTATTCTTTGAGGTTCAACTTCTTTTCTTAAAAGTGATTTAACAATAGCAAAAGAATTAAGTTCATCTATAGTAGTTACGATTTTATTTTGTTCTTCAGATATTTCCTCTTGTTCGTTTTCCTCTTCTTTTTCATTTTCATCATTATTAAGGGTTTCTTTGAATTTTGTAGACATTTTTTCATTGATTAATTGATTCATAGCACGTTTAGTAATAGGTTTAAATTTATCAATAATCTTTTGATTTTTAACTCCATCATAAACTCCCATATTCAAAAGCAATCTAACAAAATCGTCAGAAGGGTTTTCTAATAATTGTTTGAAAGCTATTTTTGTTAAATTTAAATATTTTAAATCATTTGCAGTATTGAGTATATTATCAATATCTAAATTGTTTTTTATAAATTTTTCAACATATGTAATAGACTGTTCTGTTAAATTTTCCATGTCTAGAATGTAAAATGGTTTTTTATCCATGACATTTGGTTGATCTAAATCACTAAAAAATTTATATATTATTCCATTTGTTAGAATTGCAAAACGTGATTTGGTAGTTCCAAAATATCTAAATAGTTGAGAATCATGTTTTTTTAAATCATCACTACATGGTTTGGCCTCAATTAGGATAATAGGTTCGTTATCTTTTAAAATAGCCCAATCAACTTTTTCACCTTTTTTAATACCTACATCTGCTGTAAATTCAGGTACAAATTCTAAGGGGTTAAAAACATCATATCCTAATGCTTGAAAGAAAGGTAGTATTAGCGATTGTTTAGTTGCCTCTTCAGTTTTAATATTGTCTTTTAATTGTTTTATTCTTTCACTCAAAGAATAAAGTTTTTCATCTAATTCCATTGTTCATTCCTCATTTCTTAATTTATTATAAACACTGATTTAGTGTGTTTACCAAATATAATTTGTTTGTAATTCTCTTATAAAATAATTAACTTCTTTTTCACATTTTTCTTCATATCCTTTTGAACAAGAAAAATGATTTTCAAAGATATGTATCATTTCATGAACTAAAGTTTCTTGTTGCTGAATATAAGAACATCTTGAATTGATTATAACTAAATATTCATAACCATTATAATAGGCAAATCCTTTTACATATCCAGCTAAATTTTCATACTTTAAATTAATGTTATTCCATTGTAAAAAATCTTCAAAATTCAATTTAATCACACCTTACTTAGTTTCTTTATTAAATGTGTCAATAATTTTTAATATTTGTGCTAAGTCTTGTGGCTCTAACTTTCTTGCTTTATCAAATAACAATACTAATTGATCATTAGAGTGTATTTCGTTGTATAATTCTAATAGATCTGGATCATTTTTTTCTAAATAGTTTACATTTTCTATATAACTACCAAGACTATCGTTTTCTGTATTGAATTTGACATTTTCTTCTGCTTCTTTTATCAATTCATTAACATTAATGCTTAGAGCTGAACAAATAATAGTTAATGTTTCAATGTCTATTCGAGATTTTCCATCTTCATATCGTTTGATGGAACTTTTTGTTTTCAAATTACCAATTTTAGAAACCAATTGATCTAAACTGATATTTTGGTTTATTCTTTCTCTTTTTATAATAGAACCGATTTGTTTATAAAGAAGCATATCTATCTTTGAC
The DNA here is from genome assembly GCA_910579135.1 of uncultured Erysipelotrichales bacterium. GTDB lineage: Bacteria > Bacillota_I > Bacilli_A > Erysipelotrichales > Coprobacillaceae > MGBC113645. Next base: position 34,474 of record CAJTTM010000012.1, read on the forward strand.
ATTGTTTCACCCCTTTGTAAATACTATTATATCAAAAAAATGGTACAAAACAATAAAAAAATATAATTTTGTGCCAAAAAAGTGTTGATTTATATTTTTTAATGTGGTATTCTATGTGTGTGCCATAAAATTGGAACAAAAGAGGTGATTTAATGACAGAGTATACAGTAGAACAGGCACGAATGCTATCAAAAATATCACAACAAAAAATGAGTGAAATTTTAGAGATTAGTAAAAATTCATACATTAATAAAGAAAATGGTACATCAAGATTTTATGTAGATGAAGCGTTAAAATTTTCAAAAGCAGTAGGAATTCCGTTTGATAAAATAAAGTTTGTTATTTAGTTCTATTTTTTTTAGATTGAATGTGCCATAAAAACGGAACGTACATTTAAAAATTATTGACAATCATATAGTATCAGATAATTAAGAATTGCGTATTAGAAAAAATGATTTTGAAGCCTAAAAAACGGAGTTAAAACGAAAAATATTTAAAAATGATTTTGAAGAAACATTCAAAACAGATTAAGGAGTGATTAAAAATGAATAAAGAAATTCTAGAAGAATTATTGAAATTAATTTCACAATTAAAACCTTATGAGTGGAATAGATTGAAAGTATTTGTAGACAAAAAATATTCTTCTAAACAAGATAAAACACCAATGCCAAGTTTAGAAGAATTAAAAAAATATTCAAATTTAGATTTTCCATCTATTAAAAATCAACAATCTGAATGTGATAAGGACTAATTCTATAAGAGTGATTATTGTAAATTAGTTCTAAGTAAGGAAATTCATATAAAGTATCTGCTTTTTTTCGTTGAATTGGTGCATAGATATCAGCATTTTCTTCCCACCAAATTGCTGGACTTGTATGATGAATACCCATTTTACAATTTGGATCATCATTAAGACAAACCCAGTTACCAATTAGACATGCATATATTTTAACCATGTAAACACCTCCTTTCAGGATGATTATATCACTTATGGAGGTTGATTTTAATGAATTATTCAAAATGATTAGGAGAACGGCAGATGAAAAATTTATTTTTAAAAAATCAAGAAGGTAAAATAATGAAAGTTTCTAGCATTTGTATGTGTGATGAATGTCAAAAAAGAAAAATGCCTGAATTATTTCTTGAAGATATGAATGGCAACTATGCTGATTGTATTAAAGTAAGTGATCTATTTGGTAGTGAGTATCAGTTGAGTAATGATTTAGATGAATTATTCAAAAGTGATTAGGAGGTAGAGTATGAAAGTATTAAAAGAAATTATTTTTTGGTGGATTTTAATGGATGATATTTTACTTGTTGTTTCTAAAAAATGGCGTAAAGAAAGAATTTCTTATTTGAAAAGACTAGATAAGAAATCCTGAATAAATTTGTCATCACCTCCTTTCATGCAAGGTTATTCTGGGCAGCTTTTAATGAAATTAGTGTACTGCTTTGAGGAGGTGAATGAAGTAATGATTTAGATTTTATAGTCATATTATGTAAGGGAGGGAAAAATGGAAAAGAAACATGTAAAAAAATTTGAATATGAACATGGAACAGCATTTGTTCATTATGATGAATTACCAACACAAGAAGTGTGGGAGAAAGTTTGTAATATTATTTGGAGTGGTTATGAAAAACAAAAAATCGACTTGGCAGAGTCGATTAGTAAAAATTAAATAACAAAATTTAATCACCTATATTATAGGTGGTTGGGAAGGAAAAATCAAGTATGAAAAGATTAAGTGATAGAGGAATTGAAACAATAATGGTTATTGCGTTTTTAATAGCTTCCATTATTGCAATTGTTGTAGTTAACAATATGCAAGAAAAACAAATCCAAGAATGGCAGAAAGAACAAGGAATTAAAATAGAAGTGGTAGAAAATGAATAGAGATCAATTTGTACAGTTACATAGTACATATGAAAGTATTGAAGAAGTAGAAGATTTAATTTCTTGTTTAAAGGAATCTAGAGATTATCTTAATGATAATGTAGGAGATACTCCTTTACTTTCTTCAAAGATACCAACTTACAATGATATTATGCATGCATTTAATGTAGCAATTAAAAATTTAGAAGATGAAGAAATGTACTTGAAAAGTATGTTTATAACGGAGGGAATATAAATGGGATTAGCAACTTTAGTTTTAGGAGAAAGTGGAAGTGGTAAATCCACTTCTTTAAGAAATTTTGAAAGAAATGAAATATTAGTATTTAATACAGCAGATAAAGTTTTACCGTTTAGAAAAAAGTTAAATGTAATTAATTTAAGAAAAGCTAGTTATTCAGAGCGTTATCATTTAATCAAAAAATATATTTCAAAACATCAAGATAAGTGTAAGGTATTTGTGATAGACGATAGCCAGTATTTAATGGCTTTTGAAATGTTTGATAGAGCTAAGGAAACTGGATATAACAAATTCACAGATATTGCTTTAGATTTTAAGAACTTATTGGATTTTATACAAACATCAACAAATGAAGATGTAACAGTTTACTTGTTGCATCATACTGAATTAAATGAAGTTGGGAAAATCAAAGCTAAAACAAGCGGAAAAATGATTGATAACCAATTAACACTAGAAGGATTATTTTCTATTGTTCTTATGACAAGGGCATATGATGGGAACTTTAAATTTTTAACACAAAGTGATGGATTGGATCCTGTTAAAACACCATTAGAAATGTTTACTGAAAAAGAGATTGATAATGATCTAAAATCAGTAGACAAAATTATTCGTGAATATTATGAAATGCCTTTACCATACAAAGAAGAAAGTGAGGAAGCTGAATAATGAATTTATATGAAATCAATTCACAGATAGAAAATTTTGAATTTAAGATTGATGAGGAAACTGGTGAAGTTCTTAATATGAATGAGCTTAATGAACTTAAGATGTCAAAAGACGAAAAGATAGAGAACATTGCTTTATGGATTAAAAATTTAAAGTCAGATGAGAAAGCGTTAGATGATGAAATCAAGACTTTACAAGCTCGTAAAAAATCAAAGAAGAGCAAGATTGATAATTTATCGTCTTACTTGGAAAGTGTCTTAAATGGCTCTAAATTTGATAAAACAAGAGTATCTATTAGCTTTAGAAAGAGTTCATCAGTTGTTATTGATGATGAAAAGGGATTTATTGATGTGTTTAGTGAAACTGATATGGTTAGTCAAACTGTTAAGATGTCAATAAATAAAAAAGCAGTCAAAGAATATTTGAAAGATAATATTTCAGCATATGCACATATAGAAGAAAAACAAAATATACAAATTAAATAGGAGGAACAGAAAATGAGAAAATATCAAGGATGGGAAAGTGTAGAAGAAAGTGGGAATTTTGATTCTATTAAACCAGGTGGTTATGTTGCAGTTATTAAAAATATTGAAGATGATTCAGATAAGGAATATTTAAGAATTTCTTATGATATAGCAGAGGGAAAATTTAAAAATTATTACATGGGTTTATACAACTCTCAAAACTTTTGGGGAGGTAATTTCTTTAGATCATACAAAGAAAGTACTATTGGCTTCTTTAAAGGTTTTATTACAGCTATTGAAAAATCTAATCCAGCATATAGATGGGATTGGAATGAACAAGGATTAAAAGGAAAGTTAATAGGTATTGTGTTGCAGGAAGAGGAATATATTCCACAACAAGGTAAATATGCAGGTCAAGTTAGAACACGTTTAATTGCACAAGAAGTTCACTCTGTAGATAAGATCCGTAAAGGGGAATATACAGTTAAAGAAAAGAAATCATTAGTTCAAAATCAAAATACACAATCTCAAAACACAAGCTCATTTGCAGACAGTCAATCTTTTAATATTGGTGAAGATGATATTCAATTCTAATTATGGAAATATTAATTGATACAAGAGAAAAACCTAATGCAATAGGTAAAATTATTAAGCAATTTGAAGAGAATAATATTAAATATGCACGTTCTAAGCTATTTGTAGGGGACTATATGTCCCTTGCGAATGCTAGATTTGTTATTGACAGGAAACAAGATTTACAAGAATTGTGTGGTAATGTCTGCCAGCAACATCAGAGGTTTAAGGCAGAGCTTCAAAGGGCTAATGAATTAGGTATCAAGGTTTGTATTTTGGTTGAACATGGAGGAAATATAAGCTGTCTAGAGGATGTTAAAGGTTGGATTAATCCAAGATTAAAGAAGAGCCCAAAAGCAACAAAAGGAGAGACTCTATACAAAATTCTAGATACATTAAGTTGGAATTATAATGTTGATTTTGAATTTTGCAAAAAAGGTGAGACAGGATTGAAAATAATTGAACTCTTAAAAAAGAATGGTGGTTAGTATGTCATTATCAGATTTTATTGATAAAAGTAGTGGATACATCCCTTTATGGAGAGATGGCTGGGAAGATTGGGACTGGTATTATGATGATAACACGAAAAACGTGTTCATTCACTGCTATAGAAGAGCAGGATATAGAGATAGAAGTTATCAAGGAGTCAGATTAAAAAAAGGTTCATTTGTGACATCTAGAAGTCAAATTGCAAGAGAATTAAAGATAAGTGAACAAAATGTTAGAACCGCATTAAAAAAACTAGTATCAACCAACGATATTTTAGTTGAAACAAGCCGAAAAGGTACGATTATAACAGTAAAAAACTATGATTACCTTGTTAATACAAAACTAACAGTTAACCAACACCTAACCAACAGCCAACCAACACCTAACCAACCATTAACCAGTAACCAACCAACGGCTAACCAACAGCTAACCACTAACAATAAAGAAAAGAAAGAAAAGAATGTTGTTACGCAAAACAGCGTAACCAACTACACCGACGACTTTTTGGAATTTTGGGAAGCATACAAAAAGAAAAGAGATAAAATGAGTACTTTTGAATACTGGCAAACAATGGATGTTAATGATGGGTTGTTGAAAGATATTATCAAAGGTGCAGAAGAATACTCTAAAACATTTCAAGGAAATAGTACATACATGAAATATCCAAGAACTTTCTTAATAGATGAAATGTGGAAAGAATTTATAGAAGAATCAAGAAATGAAGAAAATGAAGTGTTGAAAGAAAAGGAAAAGAATTTAGAGTATTTTAAAAAAATGGGTGTAGTTGATGATGAAGGAAATATTTTATGATACCTTTGGATAAGAGAAAAGAATGGGATAGTCTGACTCCTATAGAATGGAATGAGATTAGACTGTTGGGTATATTATCACATTTTCCTAAGATGATTGATAAGTTGAATTTTGATAGTGAGTACTTTTCAAATCCATTGCATGGAAAATTATTTAATGTTTTAAAGGAGTATGGAATGGATCCAAACAAAATTCCGTTTGTACTTCATAAAGAATATGCTAACTATCTGGTAGATATATATTGTCAAAATTGTTTTGATGATGGAGCTGATGTCATGGCTCTTGGATATGCTAAAAACATTCTTGAAGAATATAAAACAAAAGAAATGAAAGAACTTGATGATAGATTACATCTTGGACTTATTGGTAGTGATGAATACTATTTAGAATTAACGAAAGTCAAAAATCTAACTTGTGAACCTCAAATAGATGAATTAACTGATGAATTGATTGATGAAATGGTGAGTGATGATAGTAAAGGACTTACAATAGACAGGTTCAAATTATTATCAAGTTCTTTAAAAATAGAAATGACAGATATAATCACAGTAGCAGCAACAAGTGGATTTGGGAAATCAGCATTCTTACTTAATCTATATCAGGCATTGTCACAAGATAAAAATACGTTATGTAAATGCCAGTATTATAATCTGGAGGTTGCTCCTAAGACAATGATTAAAAGACTTTTAGCAATCACTAGTGATGTTGTCATGGATGATTTTAATAGAACTAATTTGCATAAAGGTTTTTATGTTAATGCAAAGATGAAAATACAAAATGATTCTTTTATTAATAGTGGTTCTATTACTTTAGAAGAGTTGAAAGCAAAGGTTTTGAATAATATTGATGAAGATAAAATTAATATTATTTTTATAGATCATATAGGACTTCTTGGATTGAATGATAAAGTATATAACACAAATGAATATAGCAGAATCACTTATTGTATGAAAGAAATAAGAAGTATGGCATTGGATAATAATTTGATAGTGTTTATTGCTTCACAATTTGATAGAAGTTCAATAAAGAGTGACAATTTAACAATGAGCAGTTTAAAGAGTTCTGGAGAAATAGAAAATTCTAGTACTCATGTACTTTTGTTGAAAGAAAGTAAGGAAAGAGAAACTTCTGATAAAAGCATATATCAGGAAGTGATGATTGATATTGTAAAAAACAGAAATGGTCAACTTAGGAAATTAGATCATTATACATTTGTGAAAGAGAAGCAAAGATTTAATGAAAAACTATAAGAAAGTTACAGACAACAAAAGATTTTCAATCGAGTTTAACTGTTCATCATATCCAGAATTAATTTATATCTACGAAACAAAGTATCAAGATAAATATCAACTTATAGGATATTCGTTTAACAGAAAATATGAAAGAGGAGAACTGGTTTTATGTCCAAGAGAATAGAAAACTTAAAAGGTGAACAATGGGAAAGATATGCTAATAATTATTACTTTTCCAATTATGGAAGAGTAAAAAGGATTGGTAAGACTAAAGAATGGCTTATCAATCCATATACAAAAACTAATACAAAAGGTCATAAAGCATTGTATGTACATATACACGCTAAAGAAATAAGAGTTTCTAATGTGATATATCGTTTATTTATTGGAAGTATTCCAGAAGGCTATAGAGTACATCATAAAGACAACGTATATACAAACAATGATTATATGAATTTAGAATTACTTTCTATGAAAGAATTAGGACAAGTAACAGGTTATAGAAGCAGAAGAAGATTAATCTATGACATAGATAATAAATGCTTTTACAAAGGTACAAGAGAAGCTGCTGCAAAGTTATATGTTAGTAGACAAACAATTAGTGATTATTGTAATGGCAAAGTAAAGAAGCCTATGCTCAATTTAAGGTGGGCATATAGTTGGGAATAGAGAAAGGATGATGAAAAATGACAAAAAGCAAAATGAGAGAAGTAGCAAAGCTACTAGAAGTTGAGTTAGATGAAGAATTTAATGTTATAGGGTCGAATTGGAATCCTTACAAAATAACAGAAGGTGGAATGTTTGATTGTAGAGGTAGACAGGTACATAGTGTTTTTTATGGTTTATTAAAAGGGCATTTAAAAATAAAAAAACCTATTCTTGATGAGGTTGAAAAACATTATTTAGAAAGTGTTTTAAGACCATTTAAAGATAAAATTAGTTTTATTATTAAATACGACAATTTTAATAATAGTTATCGTATACGCGTTTATATTTGTGATGGTGAAGATTATTTGAGATTTCCTTATTTTAAAAAAGGAACAATGTACAAAAGTATGGAAGATGATAAAAAATACACCTTAAAAGAATTAGGATTGTTTGAGGATTAAACATGGAACGTAAAACATTTTATATGCTTGCGTTATACATATGTGCTGTTTTTTCTAGAATGAATGGTGCAGTTTTCTTTGGATTTATGTATTTAGGTGAAATCATAAAAGAAAAACGTTAAGAAATGTTAAGGTTTTTATAAAGGAGGAGATAAACATGGATGAAATAGATTTTTACTTAATGGATTTAGAAAGTAAATTTAAAAAAATAAATCCAAAAGAATATTATCTTTCATATTCTGGAGGAAAAGATAGTCATTTTCTCTATTGGTTCATAAAAAAATATTTACACGATACTGAAATAGAAATCGTTTCTGTGAATACGTATATGGAACACAAAGAAATAAGAGAAAGAATGTATAAGTATGCTGATACAGTTCTCATTCCAAAGATGAAGCCTTTTGAGATAAAGGAAAAATATGGAAGTCCTTGTTTTAGTAAAATTCAGGATGATTTTATAAATCGTTACCAAAATGGATGTAGATCAGAATATTTATTAAAACATATATATGGATATACATTTGTTGGTAGTGATAAAAAAGAATATAAAACATTATTTAAATTAAACAATAATGCGAGAGAATTGCTGTTAAGTGGTAAATTACATAGAGTTAGTACTAACTGTTGTAAATACTTAAAGAAACTTCCTTTTAAAGCCTTTGAGAAGGAAACAGGAAAAAAAGCAATTCTTGGTGTAAGAGCAAAAGAAAGTAATATGAGAAAATCACAATATAAATCTTGTTTTACAAAAGATAAGAAGTTTACACCTTTGTACGATTTAAGTGATGAACTATTAGAAAAGATTTATAAAAAATATGATATTGAAATCCCAAAAATATATGAATACATAGGACGAACTGGATGTGCTGGTTGCCCATATGGCTCTTGGAAGAGAGAAACAAAAGTAGAATTAGATTTATTACCTGAAAATCAAAGGAAGTTCGTGATTGAATATTTCAAAGAATCATATGAAGTTTTAGGGATTGATTATAAACATAAACAAGAGAGATTAGATTTAGGAGAAAATAAAGAATGAATAAATATGAAGAAGCATTAAATAGAATAGCTTTCAATTTTGGTTTAGATTGCTTAGATGAAAATATAACAGAGGAAGAACAAGATAATTTAGCAAAAGATATAACTTTAATGAATGAATTAGTTGAAAAAGAAATACCTAAGAAACCAAACATTGATTATGTAATAGATGATACATATTGTTTTTGTCCGGTATGCGGAAATATTATCATAGAAAAAAGAATGCTAAATACTGTAAGTAGTGATTTATTTAAAAAAAGCAATTCCTTTTGTTCTCAATGTGGACAAGCCATAGATTGGAGTGAGGAATAATGACAGAAAAAGAGAAAATGCAGTTTGAGGCAGATGGAATTATCTTAACTTGTGAGCATTTAATTAGTAACTCATTTTGTGGTGGAATTTATAATACTATAGAAGCAATATCATCAATTTTTAGCAATACAGGTATTACAAAAGAAGAATTTGAAAAATGTGAAGATGATTTTTCTAAAGAAAAAATTATTGAATTATTTGGTAATCAAGAAGAATTTTATAAGGAATTGGGGTGGATAGAATGATTGAAAAAGAACTATGCGAAATGTGTAATGATTATTCAATCGAAATTTCATGCGATTACAAAGACAAATGCAAATTGTTGAAAATAATTAAAGAAAATGAAGAATTAAAAAAAGAAATAAAAGAATTAAAATTAAAAATATCGTATATGATTAATCCTAACGAAATTGATGATAGGCAAGAAATGGGTGGATAGAATGAGTTGTTTAAATGCAATTAACAAAATAATAAGATTTGAGTGTGAATGTCCTAATTGTTATGAAAAGATAAGAAGTGATGATTTGGATAGTCCAATTTTTGGTTTGGATATAGAAGAAGTAAAAGAAATTAATCATGGTGGTGAATTAGAAATTGAATGTCATGAGTGTGGACATAAATTTACAATAGATGAAATTGATTGGGAGTGAGTGAAGATGTTGACTAAAGAAGAATGTACGAAAGCATTAGATAATATAACTTTAGAAGTATCAACTATGGATAATGAAGATACTAGATTGATAGAAAGTAATGTTGATGTAGAAATAAATTTACTTGATGACTTAATCAAAGAACACTTTGACAATCCATCTCTAAAGTTTGAAGAACTTGAAGATAATATGTGGGTTTGGGATAGTTATTTCCATTGTTATTGTTATATTGGTCTTATTGTCAATAAAAATTGTGTTCATATAGGTTATATAGATGGTTATTCATCTGATGGTCCATTTGAAGAAAATCGTTTCTATAGAAAGGAAGTGAAAGATGATGAATAAACTAGACATAATTGACATTGATATTTTAGAGCGATTAGTTCGCAAAGAAATTGATAATCCAGAAAAGGGTAATGATTTAATGGACCTAAAACAATATGAATTTGATCTAAGACAACTTTTACATAAGTTGGAGGTTATGAGAAATGACTAACTTATTTATTGGAATAGTATTAGGAGCGTGCTTAGGTGCGTTCCTGATGTGTTTGGTCGTAGGAGGGAATAAATGATTGATGTATTAATTACGCTTGTTATAGGTGTATCTTGTGGGATTATATCAAGTGCTATAGTTTTGTATTTGAATAGAAGATAATAGGGAGGAATGATAGCAATGGATATGTTAGAAAAAGAATTATTAGAAAGGTTAGAGGAATCTGGAAGGGTACATTCACTTGAATTATTACGTTCTGATATCAGGAATTATAGAAATTTAAAAAATGAACTTGCAAAAGTCGAAAAGGATTATGCTATGGGAATGCTACCTTTTAGAGAAAAAATTGATTGGGCTAATGCTGAACTTGAAAAAATTAAGAGTCCAAAATATGGAGATTGTTTAGGAGGTTATGTTGAAACCCTTGATCAAAAAATAGGCAGATTAGAAAAAGAAAAAGCAAAAGCAGCTCAAGAGATAGTAACATACATGTCAGCTAATAATTATATTTACTATAATCGTAAATGGGTTCTAATGTCTCGTATATCTGTTGTTGAGAATGCATTAGAGTCTTTAAATGATAAAGATAGAGAATTTATCAAAGACTTGTATATTGATCCTATAGGTTTTAAAAAAGTGATGAAAAAGTATAGAATTGAAAACAATGGTAATGTTTATAGGAAGGCAAATAATATTTTAAAAAAAAGTATTGTAATGTATATATTCTTTTAATAGAATAGGTTTAGGAAGGTGAAAACAAAATGAAGCAGAGTTACAAGAAAAAAACGTGTTTTATTATTACTCCTATTGGGCAAGAAGGTTTTGATTTATTAAAAGAATGTAAGAATATAAATATATGATATATTATTCATTTGAAAATCGTGATATTATTATAATGTCGAAGAACGACAAGAAAGAATTATCATTAATTTATTTCCCCTTTATATCTTAGAAAAGAACATGATGTGGTGTTCTTTTTTGCTTATATAAAGTTGTCTATTTATACTATTTTTCGTATAATTAAAGAAATTAGTTAAATAGGAGGGAGAATTACAATGATGATACAATTACTTACATATAGTGGAAAGGAAAATGATTTAAAAGGGAAATATGTTGCTATTAATAAATTACACGATGCACAATCATTAGATGAATTTGATATTAATGTTATTGATTTAAGAGATAAAAACATTTGGAGATATAATGGAAATAAAAAGAATGATATTAACAGTGTTAATGATTTAAAAAGTTTATCAGATATGATATCGACAAGACAAAAATCAAAAGTTGTTATTATATATCCACAAAATATTATATATTTATACAACAAGACATATCATATAGGAACAAGTGGCTATTCACTTGATAAAAAATGTGAATTAAAAGATATGATTAACGATATGAATTATATATTGAGTTCTCTATATAGACCTATAATTAATCTAAACGTGTTTTATGAAAATAATAGGACTCAAATATTTGATAATGAAATATCAGCATCATTTTATTTTAACAATGTACCACTAGAGAGTGTTCTGACAAAATCACTGAAAAGTGAGAAATTCACTACTATTAAGTATAATAGTGTTATTTTATCTACTTTAAATATTATTTCATATGAACAACTAATTAATTTTTTACATCAAATACACTTAATAGAAATAAAGGAGGAAGCCCCTGACTGGGTAAAGGAGGAAAAAATGTTTGATGATGCTATGCAATTACAAAAGATTCAAGAAAATGAATATATAATAAAAAATGCTAAAGCTAATATTAATGAAGCCAATGAAATTATAAGTAGAAATAATAGGTATAAATCTATACTTTATACTTCTGGGGATGAATTGGTAGATGTTATATTTGAAATATTAGAGCAAATGCTAGGGTGTGATTTATCCAGTTTCCATGATATAAAGAAAGAAGACTTTAATTTTTATTTAGATAACAATGTATTTATAGGTGAAATAAAAGGAATAACGTCAAATGTTAAAAGTATTAATGTATCACAATTGGATGTTCATGTACAAAACTATCTTGATGATCATGAAGAAGATAAGGATAAAATAACATCGTTATTAATTATTGATCATCAGAGAAATAGACCATTAAGTGAAAGAGAGCCAGTTCATAATATTCAAATTAATCTCGCTAAAAGAAATGGAAGTTTAATTGTTGAGACTATTACACTTTTAAAACTATTTGAAAAATATTTAGACAATACATTAACAAGAGAAAAATGTATAGAAATATTGTCAATAAATACTGGATTATTAACTACAGATAATTTTAATTAAAACAGCATATAATGCTATGTTATTTATATAGAATTGAAGTAAAGGAGGAAATCAATTATAATGTATTCAAGTATAAAAGATAGAATGAAATCGGCACGTAGACAAGCTATCGAGGAGAAAAAGAGCAAGATCATATCTTTATGTGCTAATCTTGGGATACCAGTTCCATTAAATTTAGATCGTTGTACAGAAAATGAACTTGATTCCTTAATTTCTGCATTAATAAGTCAAGACAAAAAAATTGAAGGATATATAAGATAACCACACGCGCTGTGGTTTTTATTTTGTAAAACATATGATATAATATAAAAAAATAACAAAAATGAAAAGAGGTGAATTTATGGAAAAAACGTCTTATGAAAAAGAAATAATCGAAAAAGACAAAATAATAAAAGAAATGCAGTAAATAGCAAATGAACTTAATTATGTTTTGGCAGATTATACAAGTTTAATCAATAGGAATATTGAAGAACTATATCAAGAGTTAGAAGATTTAAAACAGATGGAATTAAATCAGGATTTAGAAGATGATTTGGAATTATAAGAGTACAGAAATGTACTTTTTCTTTTATCCAAAAAAATGGCAGGATAGAGTACCAGGTAACTCAATACGGTCTCCTTAACTGTATTCAGGTGGTTCGATTCCACCTCCTGCAACCAATTAGTAAATGAGAAGGAGGTGTCATTATGACTGAGAAACAAAAAATGTTTTGTGATGAATACTTGATAGATTTGAATGGTACAAGGGCATATAAAGCAGTATATAAAAATATAAAAAGTGATAATGCTGCAGCATCAAGAGCAAGCAAACTTCTTGATCAAGATGACATCAAGGAGTATATAGATAAGAGATTAGAAGAAATAAAGAATGAAAAGACAGCAGATATTCAAGAGGTTATGGAATATTTAACATCTGTAATGCGTAGAGAATCTCAGTCATCAGTATTAGCTATGTGTGGTGATGGATGTCAGGAGGTTATTGAAAAGCCACCAGATGAAAAAGAAAGGCTAAAAGCAGCAGAACTGTTAGGTAAGCGTTATAGGATGTTTAGTGATAAAGTTGAAATCGACGGTTCTATACCAGTTGTGATTGTAGATGATATAGATGGCTGAAAATGTCCAACGTGTATCATTTAGAGAAATAGTTGGCGGTGGTTATGATGAATATTTGCGCTTCAAAGGAAGATATCGTGTGTGTAAAGGTTCACGTGCATCGAAGAAAAGTACTACCACTTCTCTTGATTATATAAAGAACATGATGAAATATCCACAGGCAAATTTGTTAGTGGTTCGTAAGACGGGTAGGACACTTAAAGATAGTGTCTATACACAATTAAAATGGGCGATACATAAGTTACAAGTAGATAAATATTGGAAGTGTATTGAATCACCATTAGAAATAACGTACATACCCACAGGGCAAAAGATATATTTTAGGGGATTGGATGATCCCTTAAAAGTAACATCTATTGCTGTTGATGTAGGTGTTTTATGTTGGCTTTGGATAGAAGAAGCATATGAAATCACAAAAGAAGATGATTTCAATATGCTTGATGAATCAATTCGTGGTGCTGTGCCATCAGGATTATGGAAACAAATTACCTTGACATTCAATCCTTGGAACGAAAAGATATGGATTAAGAAAAGGTTCTTTGATTGTGAATCCAATGAAGATATTTTTGCAATGACAACAAATTATATGTGCAATGAGTTCTTGGATGAAGCTGACTTAAGAGTTTTTGACCGTATGAAAAAAGATAATCCAAAACGTTATAAAGTTGCTGGTTTAGGACATTGGGGTATTGTAGACGGTTTAGTGTACGAAAATTGGCGTGAAGAAGAATTTGATATTGATGCAATAAGACAGATTTCAACACCTGAAAGTGCGTTTGGTCTTGACTACGGTTATACAAATGATCCAACTGCTTTATTTTGTGGATTTATTGATCAACAAAATAAAAAGATATATGTATTTGATGAAATGTATAAAAAGGGAATGTCGAATGAACGTATAGCTGAAGAAATAACTGAAATGGGATATGCTAAAGAAAAGATTATTGCTGATAGTGCAGAACCTAAATCTAATGATAGATTAAGAACATTAGGATTAAGAGGGATTCGTGGTGCTAGGAAGGGTAAAGATAGTATTAAAAATGGAATAGACTTTATTCAAGACTATAAAATAATCATTCATCCTAGATGTGTTAATTTCATCACAGAAATAAGCAATTACCAGTGGGATAAAGACAAATTTAATAATAGATTGAATAAACCTATTGATGATTTCAATCATCTTATGGATGCAATGAGATATGCACTTGAAGGATATAGTCGAGGAGATAATTATTCATTTGATTGATATTAGGAGGAAAATATGAAAATAAATGTTTTGGGTACTGAATATGATATTGAGTTATTAGAACAAAGAGATGAAACAATGAAAACAATGAATTGTGATGGCTATTCAGATTGTTCAGTAAAAGAAATAAAAGTTCTTAAAATAAAAGCAGATGGTGATGTCACAAAAATTAAAAATCCTATTAAATACCAAAATACCATTTTAGGGCATGAGATTATTCATGCTTTTTTATATGAAAGTGGTATTGAGTCAGGGATGCAATTTCATAGTGAAGAATGTGTTGATTTCTTTGCTATGCAATTCTCTAAATTAGAGAAAATATTTGATAGTATTGAATGCAAGGGGTGAGTAAATGTTTGATTTTGTAAGAAAAGGAGTGAGTAAATTGAATGATATATTAAATAGTCCATTAAATGAAACTGCATATAATTTAAAATGGCTTGAGCTTGAGCTTTCTGACTGGATAAATTCAAAAGAAAGAAAAATGCAGATTAAAGGTTTTGAATACTACAATGATAAGCAAGCAATTTTAGAATATAAAAGAGAAGCTATAGGAAGAGACGGGAAACTTGAGGAAGTTAAAAATCTACCAAATAAAAAAATTATTGATAATCAATACAAAAGGCTCGTTAATCAAAAGGTCAATCATTTAGTAGGTAAACCATTTACAGTTGATACAGATAATAAAGAATACTCAGAAATACTAAATACATATTTTAATAAAAAATTTTTCAAACTTCTTAAGACGGTTACTAAAGATAGTAATAATGGAGGTATTGGTTACTTGTATCCATACTATTGTAATAATGGTGATTTGAAATTTAAAGTGTTTAAACCTTTCGAAGTGAAAGTTTACTGGAAAGATGATGATCATACCGAAGTTGATTTTTTCTGGAGATATTATAGAAAATCAGTAAGATATACAGGAGGTTCAGTAGGGTATGTTGATCATCTAGAACTATATACAGAAGATGGTATAAGATATTTTATATATAAAAATGGAATTCTTTTATATGATAAATTAAAAGGTGAAACAACACACAGTTATATTAAGTATACAAATTCATTAGGTAGCGAAGTTGTTGAAGAACAATATTTGAATTTCGATAAAATACCTCTTATTCCTTTCAAGATAAGCGATTATGAAGAACCATTATTAAAACGTGTTAAATCATTACAAGATGGCATCAACACAATAACCACAGTATTCACAAATAATATGTTAGAAGACGCTAGAAATACAATTATTATTCTTATGAACTATGATGGCGAAAATTTAGGTGATTTTAGAAAAAACCTTTCGACATATGGAGCTGTTAAAGTAAGGAATACAAATGAAGAAAAAGGTGGAGTTGATACTTTACAGATTGAAGTTAATGCTGAAAATTATAAAACTATTCTTGAAATATTCAAGAAAGCTATTATCCAAAATGGTGGGGGTGTTGATGTTACAGAATTAAGAGCTTCAGGAACACCAAACCAGATGAATATACAGTCAATGTATTATGATATTGAATTAGATACAAATGATACAGAGACAGAATTTCAAATGGCTATTGAACAATTGGTATGGTTTATTGATTTTGATATAAATCTAAGAAAAGGAAAGAATTTCTTTGATGAGAAAGTTGATATTATCTTTAATAGAGATATGTTACAAGATGAAACTGGAATTATTGACAATCTCATTAAACTAAAAGGGACTATATCAGATGAAGATATCATCAAGCAGTTACCTTTTGGTAATGCTGAAAAGCTCATTGAAAACATGAAAAAACAGAAAGAAGAACAGAGAAAAGAGATTGAAATTGATTATTCAAATACTTTTACCAACGACCCTGATTTAGATCAAGATGGTGATGAATAATGACTGTTGAGGAATTAGAAAGATTACTTCAAAAAAAAGGACTTTCCAATCATTTTATTAGAAACAATGATTATTGGAGGGAACGATTTGAAATTCTAGAAAACGCAACAAATAACAAAGGTGTTGAATACATGCAAAACTCTTCTAAGATATACCAAAAGGCTATCAATGAAACTGAGAAAGAGATTTCAAAATGGTATACTAGATATGCTAATGCTGAGGGAATATCTTATCAAGAAGCACAAAAACAGCTTAATGCAAATGAGTTAAAAGAATTTAAGATGTCGGTAGAGGAATATATCGAAAAAGGTAAGACATTAGGTGTTTCTCAAAAATGGGCTAAAGAGCTTGAACGTGCTTCTACAAAAGTTCATATTTCTAGATTAGAGATGTTGAAACTGCAGATGCAACAACAAGCAGAAATTGTTACTTCTCAAAAATCAACAGGAATTCATGAACTTATAAAGGATATCTATAGTGATTCTTTTTATAAGACTGCTTATGAATTACAAAAAGGAGTAGGAGTTGCTTCTCATTTTGCAAAGCTTAATAAAAAAACAATTGAAAAAGTCTTGTCAAAGCCTTGGGCTTCTGATGGTTCTAATTTTAGTAATAGGATATGGGGTAGTCATAGAGCACAGCTTGTTAGTAAACTCCGTGAAGACCTTTCTTTAAATATCATTCAAGGAAAAAATGCAAAAGACTTAATTAAAAAGATTTCAAATGAATTTGAAGTTGATAGAAAAAAAACTGCCACACTTGTATATACAGAAAAAGCCTATTTCCACTCATTGGCACAGCTTGATTCTTTTAAAGAACTAGGAGTTGAAGAATTTGAAATAGTAGCAACTCTCGATTCTAAAACAAGTGAAATATGTAGGGAAATGGACGGTAAGCATTTTAAATTGAAAGATTTTTTAGTAGGTATTACTGCACCACCATTTCATCCACGCTGCAGAACTGTAACTTGTCCATATTTTAATGATGAGTTTACAATTGATGAAGAACGTGCTGCTAAAGATGGTGAAGGCAAATATTATACTGTACCTAGCAATATGACATATAAAGACTGGAAAAGAAACTTTGTTGATAATAAAGACGATACTTTAAAAACAAAAACCTTGAGAGATGTTATAGATACTCCGAAAATCAAAATTGCACCTTATGGAAAAGAGAAAACATTCAAAAAATATTCAAATGATGAGATTATGGATTTTGCAAATGAAAATGAAAAGATTATTGACAAACATATTTCAAAAGAAACAAAATGGAGTGGTAATATTGTTTATGAAGACAATCCAAAAAAAGTTCAGTATGCAAAACTTTGGTCGTGCGACATAAGAACAGGGCACGTTACTGCACCACACATGTTATTACATGAACAGTTACATGCACGTTCTGCTAGCTATTATGACAAAAAAGTTTATTCTCAATTTAAGAAGATAGAAGAAAGTAGTGTCCAACTTTTAACTCAAGAAATAAGTAATATAGAAGGAATTGAAATCATTGGAAGCGAGTATGATGAGATGGTTAATAGTCTTAGAGAAATAAACAGAATTGCCAAATTATATGATACAGATTATGAATTTGCTAAAGAATTGTTTTTAATAGATTTGCCTAGCAGAAGAGACTGGCTTGAAGACTTAATTCATGATAAAATGATGTTGACAGGAGATATTGATTCAATGATGAAAACAAATGAATTGATATCCAAATTTTATTAACGAAAGAGAGACAATAAATGAAAAGTTATGAAGATATTAAGAAAAGGTTTGATTCAATATTCGATAATGAAGAATGCCCACTAACAAGGAAAGAAGCAGAAAAGCTATATCAAGATATGTGTGAATTTATTAAGGAAGATCATCCAGAGAAAGAAATAAGGAGTATATATCCTATAGGAATGATGGAATCATTAGGAATGTTATTGGATGATTCCGATCCAAAACAACCAGAAATATTCAAACAAAGTACCGACAAATAGTCGGTTTTTATTTTACTAAAAAATAAGGAGGTGAATGAAATGGCACGAGGATTACGATCGCATCGCCATCAATATTATGATCATGATATAAAAAGATATTATGATAAAGAAAAAGGATGCATGGTTAAAAAATTAATGTTTAGATGTATGATTTGTGGAAAGGTTTATCACGAGCGATACGAGTATAAACCACCACCAAGGAAACAAAAATTATGTAAAGTATTAGAAAGAAATAAGAAGAAGTATAGCAACCGTTATTGAGGTTGTTTTTATTTTGGTCAAAACAAGACCTAAAAATGTAAATAACATAAGGACAGGGCAACGTCCTAAAAAGCCTAATTTATGGAGGATAGAAAATGAAAACACAATTTTTAAAAGACTTAGGTTTAGAAAAAGAAGTCATTGATAAAATCTTAGCTGAAAATGGTAGAGATATCGAGGCAGAAAAAGCTAAGACAACAGAATTACAAACACAGCTAGATACTGCAAACAAAACAATTAAAGAGCGTAACAAGCAGTTAGAAACACTAAAAAATTCTAATGATGACATTGAAGGTTTAAAAAAACAGATCGAGACACTTCAAAATGACAATAGAGCTGCAGATGAGGAGCATGCAAAAGAAATTAAAAAGATCAAAGTTGAAAATGCTTTAAATAATGCACTTAGTGCAGCAAACGCCAAAAATAGTAAAGCAGTAAAAGCGTTACTTGAGTTAGGGGAAGATGTTGAGCTTGAAGAAGACGGTAGAATAAAGGGCTTAGATGAAAAGATTAAAGCTCTTAAAAAGTCTGATAGTTATCTTTTTGAAGAAATAAAGAAGACAACAACAATAACAGGCGCACATACTGCTAGCAACCCTAATAATCAAGGGGATCCGGGAGCAAAGAAAGATAGTGAAAAAACATATGATGACTTTGTTTCTGAGGTAGAAGCTAAAGAAGATTAAAAAAGAGAGGTAAATATTAATGCCAAGACAATTTGATGCAAAAACATTTAATGCAGAAGCATTCGGACGTTATATGAAAGCAGTTCCTGACGTGAAAAGGAATAAATTATTAGAGTCAGGAGCGATTACAGGTAATAAAGCATTGAGAGATTTATTTGAAAATCAAACTGGTTCTTATTATGGTACTATTCCATTTTATGGTAATTTAGAACAAACTGAACCAGATAATTACGATGGAACAACTGATATTGAATCGGATACAACAATTACATTTTCACAAGGTGTATTTGTGTATGGGAGAGCAAAGGCATGGACTGAAAAAGACTTTTCCTATGATATAACTGGTAAAGTTGATTTCATGGCAAATGTAAGAGATAAAGTATTGAAATATTGGTATAATGTCGATCAAGATACATTATTAGCCATTCTGAAAGGTATCTACTCAATGGTAGGTTCTAAAAACTTAGAATTTATTAACAAACATACAAACGATATCTCTGATTTAGATGGAGAAGAAAATAAAGTAGGAGCAACATCCTTAAACAATACTATACAGAAAGCTTGTGGGGATAACAAAGGAGTATTTTCACTTGCAATTATGCATTCACAAGTTGCTACAAATTTAGAAAACTTGAATTTATTAGGGTATTTGAAATACACTGATTCACAAGGGGTTGAAAGAGATTTAGGGATGGCAGCATGGAATGGTAGATTAGTGATTATTGATGATTCAATGCCTACTGAATCTGTTGAGGCTAGTGAAGGTGTTGAGGCACACACAAAATATACAACATATATTTTAGGTGATGGGTCTATCAATTTAGAAGATGTGGGTGTAAAAGTTCCTTATGAAATGGACAGGAATCCTAGTAAAAACGGAGGAGAAGATACACTTTATACAAGACAACGTAAAGCTGTTGCAGTTCCAGGTTTTTCTTGGTTGAACGCTTCTGTTAAAACATTATCACCAACAAAAGCAGAGATTTCAAATGGTGCAAACTGGTCACTTATAAATGATAATGCGACTGTTGCTGCAAATCGTAAATATTATGATCATAAAGCCATTTCTATTGCTAGAATCATTTCTCGTGGTTAATTATTATGTCTAAAGATAAATATGAGACATTTATAAAAAATGTAATTATGAGGCTTGAAAAATTAGATTATAAATACGATAGTGAAAAGGATGATCTAATTTTAAAATATATAACTGATAAAGTTGAACAAGAGATTATGAACAGAATAAATCAAAGTGAAGTTCCTGATGAACTTCGCTTTGTCCTTGTTGAGAGGGTATGTGGTGAATTCCTTTATAGTTTAAGAGGTTCAAACATTCTTTCTGATACTCAGATTAATGCAATTGTGAGTTCAATAAGTGAAGGGGATACATCTGTGTCATATGATGTGAGTTCGTCACCAGAAGCTAAATTTGATTTGCTTATAACGTGTCTTAGAAGTTATGGAAATGATGAAATATTAAGATTTAGAAGGTTGGTTTGGTAATACAATGAATGCAACAAGAAAAGCGATAGAAAGTATGTATTGTGATAGATGTACAATTATTGAAAAAATCGAAGATACTGATCCAATAACGAATGTCACATCATTAAAAGATATGATTATTCACGAAGATATACCTTGCAGACTTTCTATTTCGAACATTACAGTAACAAGTGATGATGGTGCTGCTAAAGTCACACAGCAAATAAAGTTATTTATTTCACCAGAAATAGAAATAAGAGCAGGTTCAAAAATTATTGTTACACATAGTGGCAATAAAGTAGCGTACAAAAAAAGTGGTTTTCCAGCTATGCATACCAACCACCAAGAAATTATCCTTGATTTATTAGAGGAACATGCTTAATGTCAAGTTGGGGAAAAACAGATTTTAGACAGCTCATCAAACTACAAAAGAAATTAGAAAAATTTCAACAGTATGAATCTGAAGAGTTTGTTGAAAAGTGTGCAAAAGAACTTGCTGCTAGACTACTTAGAAAGGTAATAAAGAGGACTCCTAGAGGAGAGACAGGCGATTTAATAGAAGCATGGACTAAAGAAAATAGTCAACTTCATGTTTCCCATAACGGAAGTGAATTTATTTGTGAGATTGTGAATTCGACAAAATACGCAATCTATGTTGAATATGGACATAGAACGAGAAATCATAAAGGATGGGTAACTGGTCGTTTTATGCTTGAACAATCTAGGCTTGAGATTGAAGCTCAAGCACCAAGAATTCTCGAAAAAAAACTCCAAAAGAAATTAGGTGAAATATTTAATGATTGATAAAATTATAGATGCAATTTCAATGAAAATTTATGAATTATTCGGAGAAGAATATCATATTTATAAACATGACGTAGAGCAAGGTTTAAAAAAGCCTTGTTTTTTGATTACTGTTATAGACTATAGTAAAGAGCCTTTGTTGAATTTACGCTCAAAGAACCTTTTACCTGTTGATGTTCTTTTTTTTCCAACTAATGGGAAAGTACAGTGTTATGATGTTTCTGAAAAATTAACCAATGAATTAGACATTATTGAGACAGTCAGTAATGATAAATTTATAGGGACACAAATGAGGAGTGAAGTTGTTGACAACATTCTTCATTTTTTTGTAAACTACAACTTTATTTCGGTTAAAGAAAGCGAAGATTTAGACTCTATGGAAACTGTAGAAGTCAATACAACAACAAAGGAGTAATGATATGGCTAGTAAGATTGATAAAAAAGATGAAGCTCAATTCACAAAAGAAGCTTTACTAAAATCAAAGTCTTTTGAAAAATATAAAGACTTATTAAATGTCATTTTAGAAGATGATAAGTACTATACAAATGCACAGGTACAGAAAATGATTGAAAAAGAAATGAAAAGGAAGGTGATATAAATGTTAGGTGGAGGATTTTTTACATCACAAAATAAAAGACTACCTGGGACATACATTAATTTTGTTTCAGCAAGTACAGTATCAACAGGACTATCTGAAAGAGGAGTAGCAGCAATGCCTCTTATTCTTGATTGGGGTGTTGAGGATAAAGTGTTTACTGTCACATCAGAAGATTTTGAAAAAAATGCAGTAAGCTACTTTGGATATGATTATAATCATGAAAAGTTAAAACCATTAAGAGACTTGTTTATGAACATCAACACACTATATGCATATCGTTTGAATTCTAACGGTGTTAAAGCAAGTAATAAATTTTCGACTGCTAAACATACAGGAGTGAGAGGAAATGATATCAAAATAGCAATACAAAAGAATGTTGATGATGAAACTGCGTTTGATGTTATAACATATGTTGGTACTAAAAAAATAGATACACAAACAGTTAAGAAAGCAGATGAATTAATCACTAATGAATTTGTTGAGTTTAAAGCTGATGTTGAATTAACGGTTACAGCATCTACACCTTTAGAGAATGGAACAAATGGTGATGAAATAACAACAGCAGGATATCAAAAATTCTTAAATAAAATTGAATCATATCAATTTAATGCTTTAGGTTGTCCAGTTGTTGATACAACTGTCACAGATTTGTTTGTAGCATTCACAAAGAGAATGAGAGAAGAATTAGGAACCAAATTCCAGACAGTCGTATATAAAAAAGAAACAGCTGATTATGAAGGTATTATTTCTGTTGAAAACAAAGTTTTAGATGATGAAAATTTAGCATCTCTTGTATACTGGGTAACTGGTGCTGCTGCTGGATGTGCAGTAAATGCCTCAAATACAAATAAAATTTATGATGGAGAATATGTAGTTGATATTAACTATACTCAAGCAGAACTTGCAGAAGCATTAGAAAAAGGGAAATTTATTCTTCATAATGTTACTGATGAAGTGAGAGTTTTGGAAGATATTAACACATTTACTTCATACATTGATGATAAAGGTATTGATTTTTCTAATAATCAAACAATTAGAGTTATTGATCAAATTGCTACAGATGTTGCATCTATATTTGCAACAAAATATTTAGGAAGTATTCCTAATAACGAGTCTGGACGAACTTCATTGTGGAGCGATATCGTTGATATACACAAAGAGTTAGAAAGAATACAAGCGATTGAAAACTTCAATAGTGAAGATGTTGTTATTGCTCAAGGAAATTCTAAAAAATCAATTGTTGTTCAAGATAAATTTGAAATTGTTAATGCGATGTCACAGATTTATATGACTTGTGTCGTTGCATAGGAAGGAGAAAAAGATATGGGTAGAATTACAATGCTTTCAAAAGATGCTGTTTCTGGGGCTATGGCAGAGTTATATGTAACTATTGGAAATAATCGTTACAATTTTGGCCAAGCCATTACATTTGAAACAACATTTGAAAAGAATAAAACAGAAATCCCTATTTTAGGTAGAACAGGGAAAGGGCATAAAGCAGCTGGGTGGAGTGGTTCTGGATCAATGACAGTACATTACAATACATCAGTTATGAGAGAACTTGCATTGAAATATAAGGAAACTGGAGAAGATACATATTTTACAATGCAATGTACAAACGAAGATCCAACATCAAGTGTTGGTAGACAAACAATCATTTATAAAGATTGTAACTTTGATAGTTTGATTTTATCTAAATTTGATGCTGATGCAGAGTATTTAGATGAAGATATTGATTTCACATTTGATGATTTTGAAATGCCAGAAACATTTAATACACCATCATGGATGAGATAATTTCACGCTCTTTATTAAGAGCGTTTTTCATTTTACTTTTAATGATTATAGGAGAAAGAGGGTTATTTATTATGAGTACATTAACAGCTTTTATGGCACCTAATGTGGTGCAAGAGGAACATATTAAACACGTTGTATCATCTAGATTTATCGATCAAGAAACACAAAAACCAATTGAATGGGAAATAAGATGTGTTGATTCTAAAAAAGATGAAGAGTTAAGAAAAGCGTGCACACGTCGTGTTCCTGTTCCCGGAAGAAAAGGACAATTCACAAAAGAAACTGACTATGATAAATATGTTGGTTTATTAGCAGTTGAATGCACCGTGTATCCTGATTTAAACAATGCAGAGTTACAAAATTCATATGGTGTATTAAGTGCTGATGAGTTATTGAAAAGAATGTTAAAACCGGGAGAATATGCAGACTATCTTGAAAAGATACAAGAAATAAACGGTTTTAACGAAAGTTTTGAAGATAAAGTTGAAGAAGCAAAAAACTAATACTTGAAGGCGATTATGAGTCTAATCAGGCTTATTATTGCCTTCATGAATTTCATAGATTCCCCAGTGAGTATCTATCTTTAAGCACAGAAGAAAAAGCATTTATTGCAGCTTCTATAGATATAAAAGCCGAGGAAGATAAAAAGCGTGAAAAACAAATGAAAGTAAAAAGTAAAAGAAAGTAGGTGAATGTGAGTGTCGTCAATTAGAACTGTTATTAATGTGCAAGATAGAATGACTCCAGCATTCACATCTATGAACCGTGCGTTGAATATTGTTATTGGTTCTTTTGAAGAACTGCAGAAGGACTCTAAGAAAGCAGTTGATACATCAAGTATTAGACAAGCAAGAGAGGAACTTTCACGAGCAGAACTTGCTATAAACAATGTAGAAAACGGAATTAGACAAGCTAATTTACAACAGCAAGGATTTAATACAAAGCTAAAGGAAGGACAACAACAATCTTCTGGATTGATGAGTAAAATTAAAACCTTTGTAGGGGCATATGCAGGGATGAAAGCAGTTAATGGCGTTGTTGATTTATCAGATCAAATGTCACAGACAGAGTCAAAATTAAACATGATATTAGATAAACACACAAGTATTAATAATATGCAAAAGATGATATATCAAGCAGCTCAAAACTCAAAATCATCTTATCAAGATACAGCTAATGTTGTTGCAAGGATAGGAAACAATGCAAAGGGTGTATTTAGCAGTAATGCAGAACTTGTTAAATTTGCAGAAGTGTTAAATAAGAAATACATTATTGCAGGTGCTTCGAGTGAAGAAATGAACAACTCAATCATACAGTTGACACAAGGTTTAGGATCAGGTGTATTACGTGGTGAAGAGTTGAATAGTGTATTTGAGTCAGCTCCTAACATCATACAATCGATTGCAGACTATCTTGGTGTTCCAATTGGTAAAATTCGATCAATGGCATCAGAGGGAAAATTAACTGCTGAAACTGTTAAGAATGCTATGCTTGCATCAGTTAATGAAACAGATAAGCAATTTAATGGAATGTCTACAACATGGAAACAAAGATGGACTACAATAAAAAATGCAGGGCTAATGGCTTTTAATGGTGTTTTGAAAAAGGTAAACGAAATAGCAAATACACCAGCTTTTGAGAGTTTTATGAACAGGGCTATCAATGCAATGAATGTTTTCGGTACTATTGTGTCTAATGGTATAGATGGACTGTTTACAGGGATATCATATTTACAAAAGGCATTTGAAACATTATCCCCAGTTATTATGGGAGCTGCTTCTGTTGTTGCAGTTTATTATACTGCTTTAGGTATTATGAAAGGGGTAGAAATTGCTAGTGCAACTGTAAAAGGAATATACACTGCTGCTCAAGCTCTTTCTAATATACACTCATGGGCAGGGGTTAAGGCATTGATTGCTTTAAAGGCAGCTCAAATAGGCTTGAATACTGCTGTTCTTGCAAGCCCAATATTTTGGATTCCTGCTTTGATTATTGGAATTATCGCATTGCTTGCAGGTGTAATTACAATCATCAATAAAATATGTGGAACATCAATTTCTGTTATAGGAGTGATTATAGGTGCAGTTTATGCTTTAGGGGCTATTATAGCGAATATTGGAATCTCGGTATATAACACAATTGTATTTATTGTAACAGGAATAGCAAATTTCATACTTATTGCAGGAGCTGCTATTGCTGCGGCTTGGGATTTTGTATGGAAATTTATCGCTAATTTAGCAATAGGTGTTGCTGAATGGGTTGTCAATACATGGAACGAAGCAGTTTATAATGTAACTGCCTTTTTTGCTCAGTTAGGTATAGCAGGTAATAAAATGGCGAAAGGTGTTGCTGAAAGTGCAGGAACAGCTGCAAGTAATATTGCTAATTTTTTCATAAAAGGAGCAAATAAAGCGATTGAGGGCATAAACTGGATTATAGATGCGCTTAATAAAATACCTGGCGTGGATATTTCAAAAGCAACAAAATTTAGTGAAATAAATTGGAAGCCTGATACAAGTGGATTTGATAAAAACATAAAGGACTTTCAAAACATGATAGACAAAGGACCAACAAAAGTTAAATTTGATAGATTTGAATATGACGGTTTTAAAATGCCTGATTTATTAAATCCTGATGATGCTTCACTTGAGTATATGGATATAGGGGATGCCTATAACAACGGATATAAGCAAGGTGAACAATGGCAAAACGGCATAGGAGATTGGTTTAGCAATCTATTTGGTGATGATCAAAAGAAAACTGATAAAGAAAAGAATTTCGCAGGTGTTAACAACAACACTAAAAAAGCAGCCGACAACGGCAAGAAAACTGCTGGTAATACTGCAAAGATGGCAAAAACGATGGATGCCTCAAATGAAGATTTAAAATACTTAAGAGATATTGCAGAACGTGAAACGATAAACCGTTTTACAACAGCTGAAATTAAAGTTGATATGACAAATAACAACAATATAAGCTCTGATGTAGATATCGATGGTATGGTTAATCAATTAACAGTCAAGTTAGAAGAAGAACTTCTTTCTACTGCAGAGGGCGTTCATAAATAGGAAAAATAGGAGGGATAGCATGGCAAAAGGTTATAGTATATTTTTAAATGATGTTCAGTATCCTATTGTACCTGAATCGATAGAAACAACGATTAACAATCAAAATGAAACAATTAACCTCATTAATGATGATGAGGTTAATGTTTTAAGAAAAGCTGGACTAACAGAAATAACGTTTGAATTAATTCTTCCTCAAGTACGTTATCCATTTGCTCAATATCCTAAAGGATTTCAAAGGGCATCATTTTATCTTGATAAACTAGAAAAATTAAAAACATCAAAAAAGCCTTTTATTTATATACTTACACGTTCTACACCTTCTGGCAAACTTCTTTTTGATACAAACATGAAGGTATCGCTTGAGGACTACACAATCAAGGAAGATGCGTCAAATGGGTTTGATATTGTTGTTGAAATTAATTTAAAACAATACAAAAGCTATTCTACAAAAGTCTTGTCTTTAAAAAAGAAAAAAGGCACTGGAAAGAATACTGCAAAAAAGAAAAATACAAGATCTAAGACTACATCAAAGAAAAAAAACAAGAAAGTAACGAGAGGGTGTACAGTAATAGTGAATGGTCGATTGCATAGAGATTGTTACGGTAAAGGACCAGGTCAAAAGCGTACAAATTATAAAGGAAAAGTTAATTTTATAAAGAAAGGGAGAAAATACCCATATCATGTTACAACTCCTAGTGGCGGTTGGCTTGGGTGGGTTACTGAAGGCTCTGTAAAGGTGGTTTAAAAATGGAATGTTTATTATATATACAGTGGTCAAAGAAAATATATATACCTGTTACAAAAGATAGTATAACATGGTCCATTGAGCGTAAGGGTTCTCCTGGGAAACTTGAGTTCACTGTTATAAAAGATAAAAATCTATATTTTGAAGAAGGGGCACAAGTAAGTTTTAGAGTAAATAATACTAATGTGTTTTTTGGTTTTGTTTTTAAAAAAACTTATGATAAAGATAAAAATATCAAAGTTACAGCATATGATCAATTACGTTATTTTAAAAATAAAGATACATATGTTTATAAAAACAAGACTGCGACAGAACTAGTTAAAATAATTTCATCTGATTTTAGATTGAATGTAGGGAAGTTAGAAAAAACAGGTTTTAAAATCAAATCAAAAGTAGAAGATAATCAAACATTGTTTGACATTGTACAGAATGCACTTGATGATACTATTACAAATACAGGTAGGATGTATGTTCTATATGATGATTTTGGGAAACTAAGATTATCAAATATAGCGAGTCTTAAAGTACCCATTATTGTTGATTCTGAAACAGCTGAATCATTTGATTATTCAAGCTCAATTGACGGTGAGACATACAACAAAATTAAACTTGTTAGAGAAAATGAAAAGACAAAAAAAAGAGATGTCTATATTGCACAAAGTGGAGCAAACATGAACAAATGGGGTGTTTTGCAGTATTATGATACAGTTGATAATAATGTGAATGCAAAGGCAAAAGTCAATGCATTATTAAAGCTTTATAATCAAAAAACACGCTCTCTTAGTGTTAGTGGAGTTATAGGTGATTTAAGAGTAAGAGCAGGTTCTATGATTGTTGTAAGTATGAATTTTGATGATATTAGTTTAAAAAATTATATGCTTGTTGAAAAAGCAACACATAAATTTGAAAATAATCATCATAGTATGGATTTAGTCTTGAAAGGAAACGGAATATTTGATGGCTAATCTAACAGGAATAATGAAAAAAGCTGCTGTTGAAGCAGTAAGAGCGAGCAATCCAGTTGAGTTTATGTTTGGTACTGTTGTAAAAGAAGAACCACTTACAATTAACATTGAACAAAAAATGGAATTAACAGAGGAGTTTCTTATTCTTACGAGTTCTGTAAGTTTGTATGAGACAAAAATTAATAATCAGAAATCAATCGTTGATAATTCATTAAAAAAAGATGATCAGGTTCTTCTTGCGAGAGTTCAAGGAGGACAAAAATTTATTGTTCTTGATAGGATGTGATATTAGTGACGCCAGAAAATGAAGATAGTATTTTACAAGAGGAAATAGAAATTGAAGAAATTCCTAATTCAACTTATTTTCTTGATAAAGATAGAAAACAAATTGTAGGAACAATTGATGATTTAGAAGCAATTAAACAAGCTGTTTTTCTTATATTGAATATAGAAAGGATGGATTACGAAATCTATTCTGATGACTATGGTATTGAACTCGATGAACTTATTGGAGAACCTATGCAATATGTGTTATCTGAGTTAAAAAGACGTATAAAAGAATGTTTGCTATATGATGATAGAATAAGCAGTGTAGATGATTTTAAATTTGAGGTAGCAGGAGCAAGTGTTCATGCTACCTTTTCTGTATATACAATTTTTGGTGAATTTGAAGGTGAGGTTGATATAGATGTTTGAGGATATTAGTTTTGAGTTTTTGTTAGAAAGAATGTTAGATAGAATCGTTGAACAGAATCCTAATTTAGATGTAAGAGAAGGATCAATTATTTATAACGCTATAGCTCCAGCTGCTTATGAATTAATGGAAATATATATCGAAATGAAAAGGATTTATGATGAGTCTTTTGCTGATACAGCTTCTAGAGAATCTCTTATAAAAAGATGTGCAGAAAGAGGAATAGAACCAAAAAAAGAAACAAAAGCAATCTTAGAGGGGGTCTTTAATATAGATGTGCCTATCGGGTCAAGATTTTCATTAGATGATTTAGATTATATAGTTATAGATAAGACAAGTGATTTTATATTTAGATTAGAGTGTGAAACAGCAGGAATTATTGCTAATTCTCATTTTGGTACATTAATACCTATTGATTATATAGAAGGACTAGAAACAGCAGAATTAAGAAGATTGCTTATACCTGGAGAAGATGAAGAGGATACAGAAGTATTGAGAGAAAGATATTTTTCTTCTTTCAATTCTCAGGCGTTTGGAGGTAACAAAAAAGATTATATTGAAAAAGTAAATGCTATTGATGGGGTTGGGGCAGTAAAAGTGACCCCTGTGTGGAATGGAGGAGGCACTGTTTTACTAACAATACTTGATTCAAATTTCGAACAGGCAACTTATGAGCTTGTTCAAATGGTTAAAAATATTGTTGATCCAACCCCAGAGGGAACTGGTTCAGGAATTGCTCCAATCGGTCATGTTGTCACAGTACAATCAGCAACTAGTGTACCAATTACGATTTCAGGAAAAATCATTTTTGAAGAAAATTATTCATTTGAACGATGTAAAGATGAAATAAAAAATGCTATTGAAGAATACTTCTTAGAACTTAGAATGAATTGGAAAAATGTAGATGATACTGTTGTTCGTATTACTCAAATAGAGGCGAGGATATTATCAATTAAAGGAATTGTTGATATTACAGAAACAAGAGTAAATGGTTTTGAGGAGAATTGTGTTGTATCAAAATACTTAATTCCAATTTTAGAGGATGTATATAATGAATGAGATTAATATTATAAAATATCTTCCTATTTTTCTTCAAAAATATATTCAGTATCAATTACTGATGAAGACAGAAGATATTGAATTTCAAAATATTTTTAAGTGTCTTGATAAGATAGAGCAAAATCAATATATATTATCTTCAGATGATGAAGGATTAAAAAGATTTGAAAAGATTCTAGAGATTTATAGTCAACCAGAAGAAACTATAGAAAATCGAAAGATGAAAGTTTTGTCAAAATGGAACGAACAAGAGATGTATACGTTTAGATTTCTCAAATCAAAATTAGATGTCATATGTGGAAGAAATAATTATGAAATCATTGAAGATTTCGAAAATTATTATTTAGAAATACATACACATCTTAGCGAGATAGGAGAAGTAAAAGAATTAGAAAGGGCTATTTATTCTATAATTCCATGTAATATTGTTGTTAATATAAAAAATGATATTATATGTTCTTCAAAAGGAGAAAGTGTCGTTTCTGGTGCAATGAGTATGATAAATATATTTGATTGTAGTACAGAGGAATAGGGAGGAGGAAATATGACAGAATTTGAAAAAATAATAATCACTTTGAAAGGAAAATCTCTTATATCAAAATTGATTGCAGGAGAACAAACAGAATTAACAAAGATAAGTCTCTCTAATCGTTCTTATGATCAATCAAGTATTGAAAGATTGGCTTCTATTTCTGATATTAAACAAAATGTACCTATTGAAAAAATTTCAAGATTTAATGAAACCTTAATAAAAATAAAAGCCTCAATGAGTAACGAATCTTTGGAAGAGGGCTATTTTATGAATACTGTTGGTATTTATGCAATAGATCCAGATGAAGGCGAAATATTATTTGCGGTTATGAGAACAGCAAAACCTAGTTGGGTACCACCATACACTGGTTCTAGTGTTTCGGTTTGTGTGTTTAATATTACGCTTGCGGTTGGTAATACGGAAAATGTAAATATAGAACTTGACACAAATGTTGCATCTGTTACTGACATTTTTTATCTTCAAGAGCAACTTGATATAGAAAAGAAAAAGAATACTATTCTAATGAGCATTATTGATAAGGCTCTATTTACAGTAAGTACTACTTCTTTATTTGAAGAATTAGAAGCATTAAACGAAACAAATCAATCTGCATTAATTGCAGAAGAAAGTGAGAAATAATAATGAAAAAATTATACGATAAAGAAAATAGTTATGAACTTGTTGAAAGTAAAGACTTGAATAATTTTGTAACAAACGAAAATTTTGATCAAGAATTAAAAGAATATTTGAAAAAAACAGGTGGAACTGTTGAAGGTGATATAAATGTGAAAGGAAATTTAAGCACAACAAATCTAAGGATACATGAAGCGGATGGGACTCCTGGAGTGACTGGATATGTACATTTTATGACTATTAAAATAACAGGAAACTATGTCAACAAACCTATTGTGATTGAGGTTGTGAGGCGTAGGGATGTAGAACCAACAAGCTTACATATTCAGTTCATGAGTGGGGCAACAACTGATCCATCTTTGCAAAGTTTTATCGCTACAGGAAATAGGAATTGTAAGAATGTATTTTACATGTATAAAGCATCTGCAGGGGTTTGGCACTTATTTGGACAAAAATCTGAAGCTTATGACAGTATAACTGTGTATAGGGTAAGCAACGCATATCATGGTGTTGGGATTAATGTAGAGTATGTTAATAATCATTTTTCTTCTGTTCCTGCTGGTTATAGGCAAGCAGATTTGGCTGATTTTTATACAACTGAAGAAATCAAAAGTCTTTTTAACAGTCTGTTTGTAACACAAACATTTACAGTCTCAAATGCTTCGAAAGTATTTGAGGGTACTGCTAATTGGGCTACTAGCGTTGCTAAATCTGGATATACGCCTCTGGCAATTACAGGTATCATGGGACAAGGTAATCTAAGTTCATTTATAAACTTTTGTAATTGGTTTTTAGATGGTACAACCGCCAAAATATATGCGAGGATGTTGTGGAATGATTTTCATAATGGTTCTGCAGCAGCTTCTGGTTCTGACTTTAAAATACAATTTACAATATTATATAAGAAGAATTTTTAATCAAGCACAGGTTTCGTACTTTTTATTATTTTAAAAAAATGGAGGAAAAATAGAAATGGAAAAAACTTTAAATTTATTCAAGATTTTTGTTTCAGCAATTGGAACAGGTATTACATATTTAATTGGAGATTGGGATACAGCTTTAATAGTATTAGCAATCTTTGTTGCAATGGATTATATAACGGGTGTATTAGTTGCCTGGATTAATAACACGCTTAACAGTGAAGTGGGCTTTAAAGGTTTAGCAAAGAAAGCTCTAATCCTTGTTATATTGGTTGTAGCAGTTTGTTTAGACAGGTTGTTAGGTAATACAGGGTGGGTGTTTAGAACACTCGTATGTTACTTCTATATTGCGAATGAGGGTATCTCTATTTTAGAGAACGCAGGTAACTTAGGGTTGCCTATTCCAACAAAATTAAGAAATGCTTTGGAACAATTAGAAGATAAAGAAGAGGTTAATGATCAAGAGTAGTTGAAAGACTACTCTTCTTAGTTAGGAGGAAAATCAAAATGAAGATTAATGTACATGGCGGACACAATCTTGATGGAAAGACAGCTTGTGGTGCAGTTGGACTAATTAAAGAGTCTACAGAAGCAAGAAAAGTAAAGAAGCTAGTTATACAATATCTTAAATCATTAGGTCATACAGTTTATGACTGTACTTGTGATAATGGAACATCTCAAAATGATGTATTGAAAAAGATTGTAAACAAATGCAATGATCATAACACTGATTTAGATGTTTCTATACATTTTAACAGTGGTGCTGGAGATAAAAAAGGTAATGGAAAATCTACAGGAGTAGAAGTTTTAATCCAAAATTCTCATTCTAAAGCAAAATCTTATGCAACTAAAATATGTAATGAGATTGCTAAGCTAGGGTTTAAAAATAGAGGAGTAAAAGTTAGAGATAATCTATATGTTCTTAATAAAACAAAAGCACCAGCATTATTGGTCGAATGTTGCTTTGTAGATGATAAGGATGATGTTAAGCTATACAGTGCTGATACAATGGCTAAGGCTATTGTAAAAGGTATTACTGGTAAAACTGTAACAGTCAAGAAAAACACTTCTCAAAATAGCTTGAAATCCTATTCAGGAACATTCCCTAAAGGAACTTTGAAAAAAGGTTCTAAAGGTACAGAAGTAAAGAATTTACAAAAATTCTTAAATTGGTATGGGAACTATGGATTGAAGGTAGATGGAGAATTTGGAACAAATACATATGAAGCTGTTAAGAAATTCCAAAAGGCAACAGGATTAACAGTAGATGGTATCTGGGGAGCTAAATCTTTAGCAAAGGCAAAGAGTATTAAGAAATGAGAGTTGTATTAAAACCATTTTCTTTTGATTTAGAAACAAATAAAGAAATACCAGATTGTTTATATAGGGTTTTTGCTATCAATGATGAGAAAGTATGGATTAGAAACACAAATACAAATGATGAATATGTAACTGCTTTAAATAGAATATTAAAAGAAATAAAGGACTAGTCTAGAAATCACTCTGGACTAGTCTTTTTTTGCTTTTTTTGAATATATTATTGTAAAAATGTTAATAGTTATAATAATTCATTATAATAATATGCCGTAAAAAAATTACGGTTTATATTGAAAAAATTTTATAAGTAGGATATTATTAAAGACAAGAAAAGTGAGGACTGAAATATGCTAGCTAGATTCGAAGTGGAAAATTTTAAAAATTTTAAAGAAAGAGTTGTTTTGGATTTATCTAATATAAAAGGGTATGAGTTTAATAAAGAATTAATGAATAATGATTTCGTAAGATGTGGAGTTATTTTTGGAAAAAACGCTGCTGGTAAATCTAATATTTCTCTTGCATTATTGGATATCGTAAATCATTTAACAGATAAGGAAAAAACATCTAGAGATGTTATTCCTTATAGAAATTTGGATTCATATGATTATGTAGTAAATTTTAAATATATTTTTTACTTTGATAATATAAGAGTAGAATATATATATTCCAAAACTGATCCTGAAGAAATGTTTTGTGAAGAACTATTGATTGATAATGAATGTTGTATTAAATATGATTATTGTGAAATGAATGGTTTCTGTAAATTAACAGGAACAGAAAACTTGAATATGAATTTAGAAGGTAATAAATTATCATTTGTAAAGTATATAAGCAATAATTCCATTTTAGAAAAAAACAAAATTAATGATACCTTTAAAAAATTTATTTCATTTATTGATAATATGTTATTATTTTATTCTTTGGAATATAATAAATATTACGGTTATAGAACTGGCAGTGATTCTCTTTCTGATGCTATTGTTAGAAATGGTAAATTAGAGGATTTTGAATCTTTTTTAAATAGTTTGGAAATTAAGTGTAAATTATTTTCTAGGGAAGTAAATGGAAAGTTTGAAATATTTAATCAATATGATAATGGAGAAGCAAACTTTTTTTCTACGGCATCAACAGGGACAAGAGCGCTTACGTTATTTTATTATTGGTTGATAAATGCTAATAATGCTTCATTTATAGTCATGGACGAATTTGATGCATATTATCATTTTGAATTATCTGAAGAAATAGTTAAGGAAATATTGAAAGAAACAAAGTGCCAAATTATTTTTACATCTCATAATACAAATTTAATGGATACAGAATTATTTAGACCTGACTGTTTATATATAATTCAAAATTCAGGAATAAAACCTATGTGTGATTTAACAGATAAAGAATTAAGAAAGGCTCATAATTTACAAAAGATGTATAAGGCGGGAGCATTTAATGAGTAAAAAGGCTAAAATTGCATTTGTTATTGAAGGTACTAAAACCGAGCCACTTTTAATACAAAATATTAAAAATACTTTTTTTGAAAAGAATGATGTTGTTCCTATTATGCTTCCAACTTGTACAAATATTTATGCTCTTTGTAATCGGATAAAAGAAGATGATTATGAAACTGATATAATTGAACTGGTCATAGAATTAAGCAAAAATCAGTCTGTTAAAAGGGTTGATCAAAAAAATGATATAGATTTTAGAACAATGAAAAAATCTGATTTTTCTGAAATTTATCTTTTTTTTGATTATGATGGTCATAACAATAATTTACCTAATGATAAAGACGTTAATGAAACACTGAGTGAAATGTTAGATGTTTTTAATAATGAAACAGAGCTTGGAAAAATGTATATTAGTTATCCAATGATAGAATCTATTAAACATTTTTCTTCTTTAACATTTTGTAACCAAAATGATATATGCATATTTCCTGTTTCTTGTGGAACGAAATATAAATATCTTGTATCAAAATGTACTTTGATACAAGATGTCCGCAATATTAATTTAGAGCAATGGCAGTACATAATTAAAAAATTTCTGATATCAGTTTCATGCTTATGTGAGTCAACAGACCAGTTAAATATAAAAAAATATAAGGATACAATTTCCCCAAAAAATATTTTAAACTATCAAATGAAAAGATTTATTATACAAAATCAAGTTATGATAATAAGTGCTATACCAGAATTTCTCTTAGATTATTTTAAAACAGAAAAACTGAATGAGTTGTTTTCTGATGAAAATATATTTTTAGATATTAAATGTAAAAATGGTTGTGATAAAATACATTAATGAAGATTTTTATTGATTTTAATATCATAAGTTAATTTATATATATAGACAGTAATAACTACTTTTTTAAATTGAATTTTTATTTTTTTAGTTTAAAAATTTTGTAAAATGTTACAATTTATTTAAATAAAGATTATAAAAATACATGTTCATCATGGATAGAGCCCACGAAATGGCTCATATGGAAATGATTAGTGCTATGGTTTATCAGTTGTTAGAAAATGCAACTGTAGATGAAATTAAAGCGGCTGGATTGGCGTCGCATTATACAGAACATGGATTTTCATTATATCCAGTTAATGCAGATGGAGTACCTTTTGATGTAACTTATTTTGCAGTTACTGGAGATCCTGTTGCTGATTTAGCTGAAAATATGGCAGCTGAGCAAAAAGCAAGAGCAACTTATGAGCATCTAATGAATTTAACTAATGATCCAGATATTATTGCACCATTATCTTATTTAAGACAAAGAGAAATTGTTCATTATCAAAGATTTAAAGAATTATATGATGAATATGTAGAGAAATATTATCAACCAGATATTAAGAAATGTCGTTAATAGTTTTAGAAAAGAGGCTGTAACGAAATAAAATATTAATACAGTCTATCAAAAAAGGACAATG
>CAJTTM010000013.1 GCA_910579135.1 uncultured Erysipelotrichales bacterium
TAAATCTATTATAAGGGTATAAAACAGAGTTGTCATTGGACATTTTGTCCAAAAAGCATAAAACTTGAGGTGTTTAACACCTCAAGTTAGTTTAAACTAGTTATACTTATTCATTTAAAAATTTATTCAATAATGCCATAACTTCATCAATATCTATTGGTTTAGCTGTATGTGCATTCATACCACAATCTAAACATCTTTGAATATCATCTGCAAATGCATCTGCCGACATTGCGATAATTGGCAATTTACTATCAGCACGATCTAATGCACGAATTCCTTTGGCTGATTCATACCCATCAAGAATAGGCATACGAAGATCCATAAGAACTACATCATAGTAACCAACTGATGATTTTTCAAATTTTTCAATACCAAGTTTACCATTCTCTGCCCATTCCACTTCAAAACCAACATCACTTAAAATATCAGCTGCAATTTCATAATTCAACTCATTATCTTCAACGATTAAAAGACGTTTACCAGAGAAATCATATTGTTCTTCTTCTAAATCATCTTTTTTGTCTCCCTCAATATGTCGTTTCAAACCAAAGTATAGAGTTGATTTAAATAACGGTTTAGAGATAAATCCAGAAACACCTGTTTCAAGAGCTTCTTTTTCTATATCACTCCAATCATATGCCGAAATAATAAAGATTGGTATATCATTTCCAATATTTTGTTTAATATTTTGCATTGTATGTAAACCATCCATTGTTGGCATTTTCCAATCTAATAAAACTACATCATATTGATTTGGAGTTCTATAATTTTTACTAATTAACTCCAATGCTTCCTCTCCACTTAAAGCATACTCAGCATGTGTACCTAATTCCTTTAAAGATAAAACAGCTCCCTCACAAAGATTTTTATTATTATCAACAACAAGTATATTATATTTAGGGAGAATCATTTCTGATTCATTTGTTGGAGCCTTTTCTAAATCAAGAGTAATATGGAATTCACTCCCCTTATTCAATTCACTCTTAACATCGATAGTTCCATTCATTGCTTTAACAATATACTTTGTAATTGCCATTCCTAAACCAGTACCAGCAATCTTGCTTACAGTTGATGATTGTTCTCTAGTAAATGATTCAAACAATTGTTTTTGGAATTCTTTACTCATTCCTATTCCATTATCTTTAACAATGAAATGATTTCTTACATAATTTTCACCTAATGGCGATTCATCTTGATATAAGAAAATATTTATAATTCCCTCCTCTGGAGTAAACTTATAAGCATTTGACAAAAGATTTAATAAAATCTGATTCAAACGAATACCATCACACATAACATTTTCAGCAACAATCTTCTGAATAAAAATATCAAAATGTTGATTCTTTGCCTTAAATTGAGATTGCATGATATTGACAATATCATTTACTATTTCTCGTAAAGAAACACTATCAATATTCAAAGACATCTTCCCACTTTCAATTTTAGACATATCTAAAACATCATTTATAAGTCCTAATAAATGTTTACTTGAAAGTTTTATCTTATTTAAACAATCCTCTATCCTATCTATATCATCAATATTTTTAATTGCTATTTCAGTCATACCAACAATACCATTCATTGGTGTACGAATATCATGGCTCATATTTGATAAAAATTCACTCTTTGCCTTATTTGCATATAAAGCCTCTTCTCTTGCCTTCTTTAATTCAAGAACTTGTTGTTGTGTTAATCTATAATACATAGCAAAAATAATTAACATAACAATTAAAACACCACCACTTGCAGAAAGCATTATTGTAGTACGTGAGTCATCCAATCTAATCACAGTATCATCTAATGCACTTGAACTCATAATACTCACTAAATGCCACTCTGAATCTGGAAGAGTAGATATATATATATGCCTACGTTCTCCTTCTGCAAAAACAGTCGCAGAATAACTTGTATTCTTCTTCATTGCATTTTGTATTTCTTTTTTATATTGAGTTGGTGTCTTACCTTCATATTCTTCATATGTTTCATCTATACGATCAAAATAACTATCTCTAAAAGCCTCTCCACTTCTAATAACAAAACGTCCATCATTATCTAGAATATGTGAATATGCTCTTTCACTATCAGTATACAAAAACAATTCTTTACTCAGTGTTTCCATAGAAATACCAGCAACAAGAAAATCACTTGTATCTCCATTTTGCATTTTATATTTAGCTGATACTCCAAATAACAAAAGATGTTCTCCATTTTTATCGTATCCACTTGCCACACTAGATTTATCAGATGATAACAGTTTCTTAAACTCATCTGCATTTTTGGCTCTTACTTCTTTACCATAAATAACATTAACATCACCATTTTCCTTATATAAAGCTAAATACTGAAATTCTCGTGCTTCAGCACTAATCTTTAATTGTTCAATATGAACTTTATCATATGTATTCTTAGCAGGCGTTCTTTTCTTAATTCCTTCAACCTGAGATATACGTATATTAACAATAGAAACGAATTTCTCTTGTACTTGTTTATTCATTTCTGACATATAAATTTCGCCAATCTCATTGATCGTTTCAGTTGTCTTTCTTTTCATTACCGATGTAACAACAGCAAAAATAGCAAAACTAACCAAAACCGCACCTACTAAGCTTACCAATAAAAACTTATTTATCTTTTTTCCCATATATATCCTCCAGTCACATATGAAAATATCTATCCTGCTAATTCACGAATTCCTTCAACTGTTAGCATATAATCTTTTCTTACTTTATCAACATAACCATCTAAATTATCATGCTGTCCTTCTCTTAATAATTCAGTTAATTCACAAGAAGATTGATAAAGTCTAGTAAAAGCTAAATTTGAACAAATTCCTTTTATTGTATGAGAAGCTCTAAACGCCTCTTCATAATTGCCACTTTCTAATGACTCGCATAATAAATCAAAACTTTTATCATTTAAAAATTTTAATGCAAATTTTTTTACTCTCTCATCTCCTCGGAAACGTGAATAAACTTCTTCATAATCTCCACCAATTTTTTCGTAAACATCTTTCACATTCATCGTTTTATCCTCTTTCTCTATGTATTATCAAACAATTATTGTCTTTGATATTAGTATACTAAAAAAACAAAAAAATTTAAAGATATTACAGAAAATATTTAATGAAGTTCATTAAATATAAAGATATCCTTAAATTTTCTTGTTTTTATTATGGCCTCATAATTTCAATATACTCGAACTTACCATTTTCATATTTAAAGTGTAAAATACAACAATTCGTAAATCCCCCTTGATTTCTTACTATGTTTGGATCAGTAATACAACTCAAAAAAGAATAACATGCTCCACCATGAGAAACAGCTAAAACATTATAATGATCTTCTTTATCCATAATATCTTTTAATGTATTATACATTCTATCAATGACCTCTTGCCTATATTCTCCTCCATAATGAGGAAATATATCATCATAATCTAAAGGACTATTTCTCTTTGGATTTAAATCCTCACTTTCCCCTTCAAATTCACCAAAATTTCTCTCTTTTAACTGCTTTAATCTTTTATATGAAACTTTATAATCAGTAACAATTTCCAATGTATCACAACATCTCTCACTTGTTGAACTATAAAAATGATCAAAACAAACATCTTTAATACATTCTTTAGCTGCTTGAGCTTGTTGTATTCCTTTTTCTGTTAACGGAGAATCACACCAACCCTGAATTTTTCTTCTTGCATTAAAAAGCGTCTCCCCATGTCTCATCAAATATAAATGTTTTTCCATTTTCTCATCTCCTTCTTAGTATCAATAGTATAACATAAGAAAACAATATTAACCAATACCTAATAAATATATATAACGATAGAAAACAAACAGATATTTAACATTATCTCTATCTTATATAGATAAAAAAGAATGACATAAAATCATTCTTTATAATACTCCAACTATTAAATCTATAATATGTACAGGATTTCCTCCTCCTAACTTTATCCCTCTTTCACATCCATTACAATAAACGAGTACATATTCTGTTTGATATTGATGATTCCATTTTTGCATATCTAAAATTTGTTGTTCTTGAGATTGAATATATCTATACTTTTCAAGATGACTAAAAGCTTGAGGAGCAAGCTCTTTACATAAAGGATCAGCAGGATTATTTAACCAAACGCCACAATATCTTGTTTTTTCAAAGTTTTCATCCATTTCAACAACTTGAATATTCATACGATAACAACATTCTCTAATTGCTTTTTGTAAATGATTATTATCAATCATTCTTATACAATCTTGTATCGTTAAATATAAGGAAGAATACTGTGGCCATTTAAATTCTTTATCTTTTAAACAATATTCATATAGACTAATAATCTCTACATCTTTTAATCTTTCCTTTAATATTAGTCCACAAAGGGTACAATTGTGAATAACTGTATCTCCTTCTTTTATATTGTCTAACTCTGTTCTACAGCATTCTAATATATGAATATCTTTTTTTATCATATATTCACTCATTTTTTCAACAGCTTCTAAATGATTTTTTCTTACATCACATCCTGGTAAATAATATATCATAATACTCCTCCATTACTTTCTATAACTGTTTTATACCAATAAAATGACTTTTTCTTATAACGTTTACCACTTCCTTGACCTAGATCATCTAAATCAACATAAACATAACCATAACGTTTTTTCATTTCTCCAGTACCTGCAGAAATAATATCAATAGGCCTCCATGATGTATATCCAAAGCAATCTACTAAATCAATTTCTATTGCATCTTTCAATGCCTTGATATGCATTGATAAATAATCAATCCTATAAGTATCATTAACTGTATTACTTTCTAATATATCTATTGCTCCCATACCATTCTCTGATACAAATAGAGGGATTTGATAACGATCATAAATTAAATTAAGTGAAATTCTTAATCCTAATGGATCTATTTGCCATCCCCAATCTGTACTTTCTAAACAAGGATTCTTCCCCCCCCCATCTAACAAATTACCATCAGTACTCTTTTGAACATTTTTCCCTTCTACTAAAGAAGAATAGTAAGAGAAACTATAAAAATCACATATACCTTCTTGAAGTATTAGATCATCTCCCTCTTGAATAATAAAACGAGCATTCATTTTATTTATATAAGATTGACAAGTGTTTGTATATTTACCTCTTATTTGAACATCAGAGAAATAATAAATAGGCAATAATTTATCATGTAACATCATTTGATCTTCTGGATGACTTGTCATAGCATAACAACAATTATATAAAATCATATTTCCAAATTGAAAATAAGGATTAATTTTCTTACCTTCAATAACAGTTAATGCACTAGATAATAGTTGATAATGTGCTGCTTGAAACATGACATCTACTTTATTCTCATTATCTTGATATATAATACCAGCTTGATGCCACGGAGTAGATGCAATAAATAAAGAATTAATCTCATTAAAAGTTATCCAATACTTCACTTTATTTTTATAATACTCCATAACAGTTTTTGCATATTGTACACTTAAATCAACAAGTTTTCTATTTCTCCATCCTCCGTATTTCTTCACCAATGCTAGAGGCATTTCAAAATGATGTAATGTAACAATAGGTTCAATATGATATTTTAAGCATTCATTAAATACAGCATCATAAAAATCCAATCCATCTTGATTGACTTTTTCATCATCACCATTAGGATAAATTCTTGACCAACAAATACTCATTCGCAAACATTTAAAACCCATTTCTGCCATCAATGCAATATCTTCCTTATAATGATGATAAAAATCAGTAGCATGATGACTAGGATAATAACATCCCTCTTTTATAGTTTCATGTATTTCTCTTACTTTTCCATGACTTGCTCCCATTTCAACATCATTAATAGACAAACCTCTACCACCAAGATTATATCCACCTTCATACTGATTCGCAGCAGTTGCTCCACCCCATAAAAAATCCTTTCTCATTATTCCTTCCTCCTATTTTTTCTTATTTTAATCTTAAAAACAAATTATTTATATATTGAAAAATAATAAAAAACAGAAAGTACGTTTTTTCTTTCAACAAAATAAAAAAAGCGTATTTTCGTTACGCTTCTTCCTTAAGAACATCTACTTGTGATGTCCTTCCTATCTCACCAGACTTCGAATGACTTAATCTAGTTTTCATATTTTTATCATATTCTAATGCAAAATAACAAGAATATAAAATATCTAACCAAAGTTTTACGCTATACTCATTTGTATATCCTTTAATTTTAGAATAAAGCTTTTCTCTAGTCGATAAATTCAAACAAACATCAGCATATCTTTTTAATTCATTATCGCCTAAAGATGAAATAACAATAATATT
This sequence comes from uncultured Erysipelotrichales bacterium, assembly GCA_910579135.1. Lineage (GTDB taxonomy): Bacteria > Bacillota_I > Bacilli_A > Erysipelotrichales > Coprobacillaceae > MGBC113645. The sequence continues at coordinate 6,332 of CAJTTM010000013.1, forward strand.
CGCCTCTTTTTGTTTTAATATTTTCGCAAGTATACATAACTTTTCTATCTGTCCTGAATAGGATATAAAGATAACAGTATCTCCTTTATGAACAACACCCTGTAAAAACATTTCCTCTCCAGCTAAATCACATATATTAATATTTTTTCCAATACGCATCATATCTAATCTAAATATCTGTGCTAATAATAAATTATATGATATTGCAGCAATATGAATAGTAGAAGATTCCCTCATATATTGAATAGCTTTTTGAAGGGTATCATGTTCTATAAGAGATAATGTATCTTGCATAGCTTCTATTGTTAACTGTGTGATCTTACCAGAGATTCTTTGTATGGGCTCATTTCCTTGAAACGGATAATTCACATCAATATGATTAAAATGTGAATCTAAATAATGAACTTCATCTAAATAATCTTTTTTAAATTCTTCATAACCATGATATCCAAGTTTTTGAGCAAGTCTAATTACAGTTGTAGTAGATGTATATGTTGCTTTCGCAACTTCTTTTACTGTCATATCTCCAATATTATATTTATTATGAATAATATAATTCATAACGTCTCTTTGAACTTTAGATAATTTTATTTGTTCTAACTTTTGTTCTATTAACATGAAATCACATCCTTATCATCTTTCTTATATTATAGATTAATTTTAAAGAAAATAATACCACTATATGTCCTCCTTTACTTATAGTCTTTTATTATATAAACCGCCCCATTAAATTTGTCAATTTATTTAACACTTTAAAAAAAATAACTTATATACATATCATTTTAAATCATTAACACTAATCCATATACAAATCCTATACCCCCTATAGCCATAAACATAAGACTCACTAATATAATTTTCTTCCTTTTCATTATCTCTTGTCGTTCTAAAAATGATATATCCTTAATTGAATATTTTTTTCTTGTCAATAAATAAACAATCAACCCTTCAGAACTTCTTCCACTAGTAGCAAGTAATCCTATCAATCTAGGATGTTTTAACCCTCTTGCTTTCGCATCTGTAACCACTATGTTATAAATCTGATAAATTAATGAAACAACCCCTACTAAATAAATTGCTATAAAGATAGCGATTAAACTATATTTCATAAAAATCTCCTTTTACAATTTTTTAATAATTTGATAAAACAAATATGAAAAACTAATAATAGAAATAGTAAATATTATGATAACTATAAAAGCACTTTGTTCAAAAACAATCCCCATAATCACAAATACTACTATCAATACAATATTAAGTATGATTGCATTTAAAACATTTCTATTACTCTTCACAATATCTGTACTCTCTTTTAAATAATCTAAAACTTTATCATCATTACTCAACAGATTATCTAAAGATACATTAAAGCATTTACTCAAATTCACTAAACCATCTATATCTGGATAAAATTTACCATTCTCCCAATTTGAAATTGTTTGTCTTGATACATTAAGTTTTTCTGCTAGCTGTTCTTGTGAAAGATTGTGTTCTTTTCTCATTTTTAATATTTTTTCTCCTAACATCTTTTTCTCCTTTCCCTAATAATTATAGTTTTTATATTATTTTTTTCTATCAAGTTTATTTTACATTTTAAAAAATCATATATATTTTTTCCTTAAATTAAAAAGAATGACATTCCATCATTCTTAAAATATTTATTATTTATGATATGGTTCATTTTTGATAATCTTAAATGCACGATATATTTGTTCTACTAAAATCAATCTCATTAATTGATGAGGGAAAGTCATTTCTGAAAAACTTAACTTATAATTAGCTCTAGCATAAACATCTTCACAATGTCCTAAAGATCCTCCAATCACAAATGCAATTGTACTTTTTCCAGAAATCATACACTCTTCTATATGTCTAGAAAACTCTACTGAATCTAAGTTATCTCCTTTTACATCCAATAAAATAACATAATCATCTTGTTTAATTTTATCTAAGATTTTTCTACCCTCTTTAACTTTAACTAAAGTTTCATCCGCTAAAGAAGGATTATGAGGTATTTTTTCATCATCCAACTCATAAACTTCTACATTACAATAACCATTCAATCTCTTTAAATATTCATTAACTCCATCAACTAAATACTTTTCTTTTAATTTACCTATACAAACAATTTTAATCTTCATCACTTAATCCTCCTGATACAATATTAACTTGACTTGCGACTTTTATATTTTTCTTATCAAAATGAACATCTTGTTCATCAAACACTTCATAATAAGTTTCTAATGCTTTTTCTTTAGTATTAGCTTCTTGTGATAAATGTGCTAATACAATTTCTTTCGTCTTTTCACCTATAACTTCACACATTAATCTAGCACTATATTCATTATTTAAATGTCCTTTATCATTTAAAATTCTATTCTTTAAAAACATAGGTCTTTTTGTTTTCATCAACATTTCTATATCATGATTACTTTCTATAATATAGTAATCTAAGTTATGAATATAGGATCTATTCTTTTGTGATACATATCCTGTATCTGTCATATATAACAATAATTCATCTGTTTCAAAAATAAATCCTATTGGATCACTAGCATCATGTGATGTTCTTAAAGTAAATACATTAAAACATCCAAATTGTCTATATGTATAAGGAATTAATGTATGATATTCATCTATATCTTTAATGTTATTTTTAGCACTATAAACAATATCTTTATCAAAAATATGAATATTTTTATTATGATCACTATGATCATGTGTTAAAAACACATAATGAATATCATCTTGATTAAATCCTAATTGTTCGAGTTTATAAAATAATTGTTTTCTACTAATTCCACAATCAATTAATATTCCTGTTCCCTTCTCATAAACAAAAACAGCATTTCCTTTGGAGCCACTTGCTAGAATATGAAATTCCATTTTTTATCCTCCTTATTAATGTTTATATTATAACAGTTTCTATCAGTTTATATCAAGATTTGTAATCATAAAAAATGTTAGTCTTAATAAATATGTTACTATTTGTAGTTTAATAATAAAAATCAATGTTATTTATTTTCATATTATGAAAAGAGAAAGAAATTTCTTCTTTTTTTTAGAATATAATAATAAGGAGGAACTTTATAAAAACTAAAATTGATTACAAAAGTGATTTTGCTTTTAGATATATCCTTGAAAGCAATACTCCAGATGGCATATATCTTCTAACCATTCTTATTGAAGGGGCTTTAAATATCAAACTTAAAGAACTTCATATCTTAAATCCTGAACTCATCCCCTCCCAATTGGATGATAAAGATATGATTCTTGATTTGAGAGTCAAAACTGATCAAAATGAAGAAATTGACATTGAAATGCAGAACTCTTGCTTTAGTGAAACACTAAGAAAAAGATTTCAACTCTATGGTGCTCAGTTATTATCTAAACAATTAAAAGCTGTAGATCCTTATTACAAACTTCATCATGTTTCACAGATTATTTTTATTGATGGAATGAATAAAGGAACTGATGAACTGGTAGATACATATGAAAGTAGAAATAAGAAAGGAATAAGAGAATGTTAGGGAAAATGCAAGTCGAAGGAGAAAAACAAGAGAAGTATGATCAAGGATTTGCTGAAGGACTTAATGTAAGTAAACAAATGATTATTGATTCTCTTTATACTCATATTCAATCAAGACTTGATGAAGATATAGAACCGCTATTAAGAGGTCTAGAAACAGAAAGTCTATAAAACTACAAGGAGCACTCTTTACTGCAAGTACAATTGAAGAAATCAAAGAATTAATTAAAGGATAAAATGATAAAACACACATCAAGAAAGTGACTTAAAAGATGTGTGTTTAGTGTTTAAAATATTATGATTTTTGAATTTAACAATTTAATGATGTGAATAATAACATAAATATATTTCATATCATGAAAAAACTTAAAAGAATATTTATTTTATGATATGATTATATATATAAGGGAGGTTTTATTATGGCTAAGAAAATTATTACAATCGCTAGAGAGTATGGTTCTGGTGGTAGATTAATAGCTCAAAAGGTTGCTGAAAAGTTAAACTTAATTTATTATGATAATCAAATTATAGATTTAGCTGCTATGGAACTTGGATTCGATATTGAAACAATTCGTAAAGCAGCCCATGAAAGAAGTTCTACATTTATTTATACAATGTCTGCATCTTCTTTCCAATTACCTTTAAATGATCAAGTTTTTGCAACTCAGTCTAAAATTATTAGACATTTAGCAAAAGAAGATAAAGCATGTATTATTGTTAATGGATGTGCTGATTATATTTTAGAGGATTTTGATGATGTATTAAGTGTTTTTATTCATGCTCCTATTGATTCGCGTATTGCTCGTGTTAAAGATGAATACAAAGAAGAGCATGATGATTATTTAAAATTTATTAAAAAACAGGATAAAAGAAGAAGTAACTATTATAATTACTATACAACTAAAAAATGGGGACAATTAAAGAATTTTGATTTAACAGTAAATAGTGATATAGGTATTGAAAATGTTGCTAATATTATTGTTGATCTATATTTAAAAGGTAAATAATGCAAAAAGAAAATAAAATGGGCACTATGCCCATTAATAAACTTCTTATTACTATGTCCTTACCTATTATGATATCTATGGTTGTTCAAGCTTTATACAACATTGTAGATAGTATATTTGTTGCACAAATAAGTGAAAATGCTTTAACTGCTGTTTCTCTTGCTTTCCCTGCGCAGAATTTAATGATTGCTTTTGCAGGAGGAACTGCAGTTGGTTTTAATGCATTGCTTTCAAGAAGTCTTGGAGAAAAAGCTCAAGAACATGTTAATGCAACTGCTAATCATGCAGTTTTATTATGGATCTTTAATTCAATTCTTTTCTTTTTGATTGGTATGACTTGTGCTAATGTATTCTTTAAAGCTCAAACATCTGATGTTCAGATTATCAATTATGGGGTTCAATATTTTTTAATTGTTGTTGGATGTTCTTTTGGTCTATTTGGTCAATTTACATTTGAAAGGTTATTGCAATCTACTGGTAGAACTATACATACGATGATTACTCAAGGATTGGGGGCAATCATCAATATTATATTAGATCCTATTTTTATTTTTGGATTATTTGGAATGCCAAGACTTGAAGTCGCTGGTGCTGCACTCGCAACTATTATTGGTCAAATATGTGCATGTTTATTAGGAATTTTTATGAATATTAAATTTAATAGTGATATTCATATTAATATGAAAAAATTTAAATTTAATTTTCAAATTATTAAACAAATATATACTGTTGGGATTCCTTCAATTATTATGCAATCTATAGGATCTGTTATGACCTTTGGAATGAACCTAATATTAATTTCATTTTCTACTACAGCTGCTGCTGTATTTGGTGTTTATTTCAAATTACAAAGTTTTGTATTTATGCCAATATTTGGTTTGAATAATGGCATGATTCCTATTGTTGCGTATAATCTAGGAGCGAAGAATAAAGATAGAATGGTTCAAACAGTGAAACTTGCTATTTGTTATGCAGTTGGAATGATGATTATTGGTACAATTATCTTTGAATCTATTCCTCAAACATTATTAGGATTATTTAATGCATCTTCTACAATGATTAGCATAGGTATTCCTGCATTAAGAATTATCGCAATACATTTTATCCTAGCAGGTTTTTCTATTGTTTGTTCAGCCTTGTTCCAAGCTGTTGGAAAAGGAACTTACAGTTTAATAGTTTCGATAATTAGACAACTTATTGTTTTACTTCCAGTTGCTTATTTACTTGCTCAGCTAGGTAATATTAATTATGTATGGGCTTCTTTCCCAATTGCTGAAGGAGCTTCAGTTATTACTTGTGCTATTTTACTTAAGAAGATATATTCAAGTTTAGATTTTTAAACACCAGAAATGGTGTTTTTTTGTATGAAAAAAGTTATCACAATGGATAACTTTTTATACTTATCTATTTCTAGATGATAAGACTAATGATCTTAATAAGAAACCTAACCCTAGTGCTGTTAATCCAAACATAAGTATATAATCAAATAAACTTGTTGTGATAAAACGAATTCTTACACCCATAATAATTGTTAGTAAAATAAATAATATTCCTAAACCTATTAAAAACCATGCTCCCTTAGAATCATAATCTATAACTTTCCATACAATTCCCATTAATAATGGAAGAATCACCATACCACTTGAAACATGAAAATGTCCTATATAAAATCCCCATGATGCACTAACTTGTGTATTTTGAAAGATAAAATATACTCCTCCAAAAAAACATATCAACCCTAAAACTAAATCTCTTAATGATGTATCACTTTTCATTATCATTTCTCCCTCAAATATTATATATAAATGCTTCTTGCTTATTATAACATGATTAAAATTAAATTTTAATAGTAAATATGTAGTCAAATAAAAAGTACCAACCGAAGTTGGTACTCAATTTGCATTTTTTATTTAAGACCGTATTTCTTATTGAATTTTTCAACACGTCCATCAGCACTTGCAAATCTTTGTTTACCTGTATAGAATGGATGACAATTTGAACAAGTATCAACACGAATTTCATCTAATACTGATCCACCTTCAAATACATTACCACATGAAGTACAGATAATTTTTACTTTTTTATAATCTGGATGTATTCCTTTTTTCATAATCTTTCTCCTTCCGCCTTGAAATATTTGCTACTTCAAAGTAAGTTGCTAACATATATTAGCATTTATTACAAATAAATACAATAGTTTTTTCATAATTTCATTCAATTCAAAGCATATTTTTTATTTCCATATAAACAATTAATCATCAATCTCATAACGAGAAATATTAGCACCTAAAGTAATCAATTTACGATCAATATTATCATAGCCTCTATCAATATGATAAACATTAGATATCTCAGTAACTCCCTGGGCCATTAGTCCTGCAACTATTAATGCTGCACCACATCTTAAATCAGTTGCTTCTACCCTTGCCCCATGCAAAGGTGTTCTTCCAAAAACCAAACTACAAGCTGTCCCTAATTCTATATGTGCTCCCATTTTATTTAACTGCTCACAATGTTTAAATCTTTCTACATAAATTGTTTCTTTAACCGTAGATTCTCCTTGTGCTTGAGTTAAAAGAGCTGTTAAAGGTTGTTGCAAATCAGTCGCAAAACCTGGATAAATCTGAGTTTTAACACTTACTCCTTTTAAATCATTACCTCCATATACAACTATACTATCTCCAACAATATCCATCTTTACTCCCATTTCTTTTAATTTAGAAATAAGCGCCTCTAAATGTTGAGGAATAATATTTTGAACAACTACTTTTTCACCCATTGCAGCTGCAATGATTAAAAAAGTCCCTGCTTCAATACGATCTGGTATAATCTCATGGAATGTTCCATGAAGATTTTCAACACCATCAATAGTAATTGTATCGGTTCCTACACCTCTAATTTTTGCTCCCATCTTTGTTAAAAGATTAGCTACATCAATAATTTCTGGTTCCTTAGCAGCATTTTCTATCACTGTTTTCCCTTTAGCTTTTACTGCTGCTAATAATATATTAATAGTTGCTCCTACTGATGCAAAATCTAAATATATACTTGTACCCACTAATTCCTCTGCTTCTAATAAATAAGAACCTTCCTTTTCATCATAAGAAATATTAGCCCCTAAAGCTTCAAATCCTTTTAAATGAAGATCTATAGGTCTAGGACCTAAATAACACCCTCCAGGCATTTTAATTTTTACTTTTTTATATTTTCCAAGCAAAGCTCCCATAAAATAATAAGAAGCTCTTAACTTTACAACTGCATCACTTTCAAGAGGAATATTAATCATGTTTGTAGGATCAACTTTAATATGATCTCCAGAAATTTCTACAACACAATTTAATTCTCTAAGCAACTGAGCTAATGCACTTACATCTGAAATATTAGGAGCTCCAAATATCTCTACTGGACCATCAGATAAAACAAGAGCTGGAATTAATGCTACTGTCGCATTCTTTGCTCCTCCAATTCTAACAGTTCCATTTAATTTATGTCCCCCTTCAATCGCAATAACTTCTGACATTGATTTCTTTCCTTTCTATTCATAATTTATATGTAAAGATGTCTTATTTACATCTTTTATTTTTTTAATACCTTATACATCTTGATTATACATGAAAAAAGATAAATGTTAAAGGAAACTTTATAATTTTTAAATACATCTTTATATTCATAAACAATACATTGGAAAATCAAAAAATTGTTTGCATTTTTTATCACACGTGATATACTATTGTATGCAATGGTCCGTTGGTGAAGCGGTCAACACACTTGGTTCTCATCCAAGCATTTCAGGGGTTCGAACCCCCTACGGACTACCATGAAGATAACGAAACGAAAAATCGTTTCGTTTTTTATTCTCATTTTCTTCTTGTACTCAAGTCAACTTTATATTATATGATAAGAAAAAGAATTAAAAGTTTAATTATATTTGAGGAGGAATACTATGAAATCGAGAGTATTAGGAAGAACAGGTTTAAAAGTAAGTGAGATTGCTTTGGGTTGTGAAGGTTTTGTTGATAAAAGTCAAGAAGATGTCAATTCTTTTGTAAAAAGAGCAGAAGAATTAGGTATTAATTTTATTGATTTATATTCACCTAATCCTGACTTAAGAAGTCATTTAGGCGAAGCTATTAAGGGGCATAGAGAAAAATGGATCATAGAAGGACATATTTCTACTGTTTGGAAAGATAATCAATATTTACGTACAAGAAAAATTGATGAAGTCAAAGCAGGCTTTGAAGATATGTTAGAAAGACTTCAAACTGATTATATTGATGTTGGAATGATTCATTATATTGATGCTAAAAAGGATTTTGAAAAGGTTTTTAATGGAGAAATCATGGAATATGCCTTGCAGTTAAAAAAAGAAGGTAAAATAAAATATATTGGTATGAGTTCACATAATCCATTAGTTGCTTTAAAAGCAGTAGAAAGTGGATTAATTGACGTTTTATTATTTTCTATTAATCCATGTTATGATATGTTACCTGCAAGTGAAGATGTTGATGATTTATGGAAAGATGAAAACTATGAAAATCCACTTACAAACATTGATCCTGATAGACAAGCCTTATATGAAACTTGTGAAAGAAAGGGTGTTGCAATTACTGTTATGAAAGCTTTTGGTGGTGGAGATTTATTAGATGAGAAATTATCACCATTTGGAGTTGCCTTAACGACACACCAATGTATTCATTATTGTTTAACAAGACCAGGAGTTGTTTCTGTTATGGCTGGAGCTCATTCTATAAAAGAAATGGAATTATCTGTATCATATTGTGAAGCCACTCAAAAAGAAAAAGACTATGCACCTGTTTTATCAAATGTTCCAAAACATAGCTTTATAGGAAATTGTGTTTATTGTGGACATTGTGCTCCATGTCCAAAAGGAATAGATATTGCGAATGTTCATAAGTTCTTAGATTTATGTATTGCTCAAGGTGAAATACCAGAAACAGTAAGAGAACATTACAAAGCATTACAGCATCATGCTTCTGAATGTATTGAATGTAGTTCATGTATGCGTAATTGTCCATTTCAAGTTGATGTTATTTCTAAGATGAAAAAAGCTGTTGAAATATTCGGATATTAAAATAACCCACAAATATGGGTTGTTCAGACTGTTGACAAATTAAATGAAAATATCAAATTTAAGTAAAAAAATTGATATTTTCATTTTTATTTACTCTAATATGATATATAGTAAGCAATCTAGAATTTATATTAACATTAGTCTTTGCTTGCTTAATCCCATTTTCTTAATAATATCATCTATTAACATTTTTAAAACAATTTATATTAAAACTCTCAATTAGCAAAAAAACTCCACCTGATCTTCGATAAACGATTTCTACTCCTTGATATCGACATAATAATCTTAATATTTCTCCAACATCATTTCTTAATTGATTATAAATAACTTTTCGTCTATACTTGGGTGTGAAGACGATGTGATATTTGCATATCCACTTCGTATGTTCAACTGACTGAAGTCATAAATTCATACAAGTATGAATAAGATGAAGTTAATCATCTTTGGTTTTTATAGTGCTATAAATAGATCTATGTTATAATAACAATAATAATATGTGTTACTCAATTGCCTAATATCAATCGTAAAAATATGAAAGGTTGTGAATTCTATGGATTTAAAAATATTAGAAACATACATGTGCGTAGCTGAATCAAAAAGTTTTTCTGAGGCCGCCTCAAAACTTTATCTATCAACAAGTGCAGTTGTTAAGCAAATGAATATTTTAGAAACTGAAGTGGGTCAAAAGCTATTTCTAAGAACTCCTAATGGTTGTTCACTAACTAAAATAGGAACATCCTTTTTAGAAGATACTAAAGATATTATTAGTCAATTCAATATTGCTTTAGCTCATACTAAAAATTTAAGTTTAGAAAACAAAAATGAATTATATATAGCAATTCCTTTAGATATGTCTCCTGAATTGGTCTTACAAGCTAAAACCATCATAGAAAAAGCATGTAAGAACTACACGATTACATATAGGGCATATGGATTAGGTATGGAAAATGCTAAAGAGCTTAAAAATAATCTTGGTACAATTAATGATTTCGTATTAACAATTTATGATGAGAAAAGAATTAATGATGCCAATTTACAGGCAATAAAACTTTTATATTCAAACATAAAATGTTTTATTCCTTATGGACATCATCTATATAATAATAACTCAATCGCATTAAGTGATTTAAAAAATAACACTGTTATGATGATTGAAAGAGGTGCATATCAAGCATACGATATAATTAGAAGAGAAATGATGATATTAGGTGATATTGAAATTGAAGATATAGATAAGAATGAAGCTTACACAACAACAATTTCAAATTGCATAAATTTACAAAAAATTTATATTTCATCAGGTGTGGCAGAGCTTCCTTTAATTAAACAAATCTCCTTAGAAGAATATGTGATTCCATTTGGTTTGATGTATTCAAACTACTCTTTTAATGATTTAAAGGATATTATTCATAATTTTAACAAGAGCATGTATAAATAGTGCACACCCTTATTCCAAACACGATAAAGTCCATCTTCAAATCTAATGTTATAATTTAAACGTTAATAGCAATTAACTTTTGTTTAATATTAATTGGAGGGAGATTTTTTATGTACAAAAACAAAAAATATGCTAAATATATTGTTGTTACCCTTTGTGCATTGTTCATTTTTTTCTTAAAAGGTGGATATCAAGCACAATATGCTGTATATGGTTATATCCCAGAAATGGCAGGAATAACAATATTGCAATTAGGAACAGCAGAATCAATCTTTGCGATTACAGGTGTAGTCCTTAGTGTATTTGCTGCGTCACTTTATAAAAAGTTTTCGCCTAAAGTCTTTATGTTAGGTGCACCATTCTTGATTGTGGCTTTTGGTCTTTTGCTTGGTTCTGGAAAAGGCCTTATGACAACTTATCTTGGATTTGTCTTATCATCAATTGCTTGCTCAATTGGTGCTATCATGGCAATCAGTACTGTTTTAATTTCTTGGTTTGGTAAAGAAGCTACACCATGGATTTCAATTTGTATTGGATTCCAAAGCATTGGTGGTGGCATTTTCCAAAAAATAGCTGGTAATTTATATGTATCTACAGGTATTAACAGTATTTTCACTCTTCTGATTCCTAGTTTAGAAATACTTGCATTGTTATGTGCTTTCTTAATTAAAGTTAAACCAGATGAAATTGTTGAAGAAACACAAAACCAAGAAACTGAGCAAACTGAAAATAAGGTTGGTTCTTTAAAGGACTTCTTATCAGATTCAACAGCATTATTATTCTTAGGTGCTTCATTCTTAGCTTATTTTAATACTTGCGTTATTGGTACTTATTTCACTGCTTATTTCTCAAGTTTTGGCACTTTTGACGTTGCTCAAGCAGCTACTTGGTTCTCAGCACTTACAATTTTAACTGGTTTATGGAGTGTATTTGGTGTTAAATTCATTCTATCTAAATTAAGTATTAAGACATATTCCTTCTTATTATATGGATGTGTCATCATTTCATGTGGTTTATCTTTATTATATCCAAAGATGCCTAACAACTTATTATTAGTTATTATTGTAATTACTGGAGCTATCTGTACAACATGCTTCACATATTATGCTGTTGTAGCACCTCAATTATTCCCTAACACTGCAGTTGAAGCAATCACTAAAGGTGAAGCCGCAAACAGATTAGGTGGAATTATCGGTCCAACCTTAAGATCATTAATCATCGCATCATCATTTGGCATTGCTGGTGGTTTTGTTATGAGTATTGTAGCAGCAGTTATCTCACTTGCAATATATGCAATTTTATTTATAATCAAAGTTAAAAAGGAGAAAAAAGTTGCTTAATTATTCTAATCAAAGTTAAGCATCAAAGTGGGATGTTTGATCCTGCTTTTTATATTTATTATGAAGTCTACATTAATTAAAAAATGGATATTAGTTATTAGTATTACTTTGATGATTGCTTTAATTCCTAGTAACGAAGTTTTCATCAATTCAATAAAAGCTTATACATGTATTACTATTTTCTCTGTCGCTTCATTTGCATTTTCTTTATTTGGCAATAATTTAATTCCTTCCCTAATTTTATTATTCGGATACAGATTTATTGCCCCCACAACAACAATAATGTCTGGTTGGGCAAATGATACACCTTGGAGTGTTATAGGGATACTATTAATTGTAATAACAATGAATGATACAGGTTTAATGAAACGTTTTGCATACAGTGTTCTCTCTATTATTGGTGGATCTTATGCAGGAATCTGCATTGGTATGTTCTTTGTTGGGTTTGCTTTCTCTTTTTTAGGTGATGCAGCTATTTTTGCTTTACTTATGATTTCTTATGGTTTAGTACATACTATGAAGTTAGAAAAAACAAAACCAGGTATTGGTATTATGATGGCTGCTTATTGCGGACTTACAGATGCTTTAACATTTGTATTTAATCCAACTGGATCAAATTGGATGTTTGGTCTTGCAAATGCTGGTAGCGATTTAGTCCCTGCAACTACCAATCACATTGAATGGTTCCATGCTGGATCTATATTCTTGGTTTCTTATTTTTTGCTTCTTTTTTCAATTATTTATATTTATAAACCTAAAAAGAACGAAAAATTAAATGGAAAAGATTATTTCAAAAACGAAATTAAACAAATGGGGAAATTCACACGTGATGAAAGTATAGTCGCAATATTGCTTATGCTCCTACTTATCTATTTATTTACTACTACTTATCATAACTTACCAATGGTTTTAGGTTTTATAGCTGTGCCAATTATTTTAACGATACCTGGAGTTGATATACTAAAAACTGAAGATGTGAAAAAAATAGATTTCTCTATTCCAATTTTTATTGTTTCATGCCTAGCTATTGGATCTGTTTCAAATGAATTAGGTGTCGGTCAAATTCTAGTAAATTTAATTACACCATACATAGTAACTAATAACATGTATGTATTATTCTTCTCACTATTTATAATGATATTTGGCTTGAATTTCATTATGACACCTGGTGCTATTTATGCAGCATTAATTACACCACTCACAACATTATCAATGTCTACATCAGGAGTTAACAATGTTTTTCCTCTTCTATTTATGGTTTTAATTGGAACATTTAATATTTTGTTGCCCCACGAAATCGCTAATACTGTCGTCTTCTATTCGTTAGGTACAATGGATATGAAACAATTTATTAAGGCATTTGGATTAAGATTAGCAATTTATATTCCTACAATATTTATTGCTATATCATATTGGAAACTAATAGGTTTCTTAAATTAGCTGTGTATATATTTACACAGCTTTTTGTATTCATATATATTCAAAACCGCTTGTACTATTAGAGAACGCACTAATACTTAATATGATGATAAAATAGTATTGATAAAATTTAATCGTTATATAGGAGGAGAAGAAAATGGAATATTCAAATTTTAAAAGTGTTGAAGGAAAAGTTGCAATCGTAACTGGTGGTGCTAGTGGTATTGGACGTGCAACTGTTGAAACATTTGCAAAAAACGGAATGAAAGTTATTATTGCAGACATTTCTGATGAAACTGGAATTGCACTTTCAAAAGAACTAAAACAAGAAGGTTTATCTGTTGACTTCTATCATACAAACATGATGGAAGAAACCGACATTGAAAATGTTGTAAAATTCGCAGTTGAAAAACATGGTAAATTACATGTTATGGTTAATAACGCTGGTATAGGTAGTGCGTTGCATCCAATTCACGAATTTGATTCAAAAACTATACGCAGAGTAACAGAAGTAAACTACATCGGTACATATTTAGGTATGAAATATGCTGCTAAAGCCATGATTGAAACTGATTCTCGTGGAGCTGCTATCATTAATATTGGCTCTGCAGCCGCACAGATTTCAAGTGGAGGATATTCGCTATATGACTCAACAAAAGCTGCAGTTTTACGTTTAACAAAAGCTGGAGCTTTAGATTATGCTGAACACGATATCACCGTTAACTCTGTAAGTCCTGGTGTAATTGAAACTGAAATCTATGCAAAATTATCACCTGTTCAATTACAACGTAGTTTATCAAAATGCCCAACAGGTCACATGGGTAAACCAAGTGACATTGCAAATATGTGCTTATTTCTAGCTACAGATATGGCTCGTTATGTTACTGGGGCTATTATTAATGTGGATGGTGGTCAAACTATTGGACCTTACATGCCATGCACATGGGAAAATCCAGACACTAGAGAATTCTAATACTCTTTAAATCAAACAATAATTTCTTAAGACATTATCGATGAATGATAGTGTCTTTTTTAGTTTAATATTGTTTAAACACCTTAATAAAGCAAAGATGATTTTATAGTCACCGTTTACTTCTATACATCTAGTAAAAAAACTGTGCCTTAAAAATACAAGTGTTTAGATTTAATGAAACACTGCTATACAACTTTTTTATTAATTTGTACTATAATTCACTGCTCATTGTAGATAGACATGAAGATAAGTTGAAATCATTCTAAAGGTTTCTGGTGATGTTACTTTCTATGCACATTGGACTTTTTGGTAAAGTCATTGCCAATCCTTCAATCAATCCAATGTTTAATTCATGAATAATTCTTCTATAAGAATCTATAATTCTCTTATAATAATCATAGGTTAATTTATTTTTATATCGATTTCAATCAAAAAAATCTTTTGCTATAAAATATTGTTTAATTTTATAAGCATCTTATTTCAAGTTGTAATCCGTGATTATTACATTTCTTCTAATATTTACTGCAGTTAAGCATATCTCTTTTTATTACTTAGTCAATAAAATCATCATTATATAATTTTTACATTCATTTTTCAAACAATATTAATAACATTCCATGAAAAGAAAAAGCCTTGAATTAATCAAGGTTTTATTATATATCTTTGATTTCTACTATTAAGTCTATCTGATATTGTCATTTTAACGATATGTTATTCAATAACAGGATTCATATCATTCTTTCTAAATGTTTCTTTAGACTTCCATTCTAATCCATTAATAATCTCGTTGTATAAGGAATATCATATTCCCATGACATTCAATGGCTTATTCGCATATTCACTCAAATAAATTACTCATTAACTCATAAACAACTTTTGCAGGTAGAGCCATAAAGATACATTGACCGCCACTAAAAACACCTTCTTCTCCTTGTCTAAATTCTCCTGCTCCATCAATAATAGACTTTCCCATTACATTATGTAAACTTTTTAAACCATCAAGATGATAAGGATTTATTCTTGAAATCTTCTCATAAGCAATATATGTCTTGAATTTCCTTTCTTTCTCCTAAAACAAGTTGTCCATTAATAACATCTTTAACTTGATTTAAAGAAAGAGAATTGACTTCAATTTTTAATGAAGAATGTATAATTATTCTTTCTTAAATAAAGTTTAGAATTTAGGTTTTCTATCATACTCATCTTACCTAACCTTTCGAGAATTGAGGATATATAATCTCTCATTATATAAGTAGCGCCAAAAGGTGGTTGATCCTTTTACATTTCCACCTCTCTTTTCTTGCTTGCTATCTCATTTCATTATAACATAGAATAAATATAATAAAGTCTATTATCACTAATATTAAGATAATTTTCTAAAATATACTTAACTCAACTTTAAGTTTGTATATTTATGATCATGTTTTTGATAAGATAATAAATGAAAAGAGAGGTATTATGAATAATGAAAAGATTGGTAAATTTATTGCAGAATGCAGGAAAGATAAAGCCTTAACTCAAATACAATTAGCAAACAAATTAGGAGTATCAGATAGAGCTGTTTCAAAATGGGAAAGAGGTATAAATATGCCTGATGTTTCTTTGTTTGAGCCATTATGTGAAGAATTAAATATTTCTATAAATGATCTCATTTCAGGAGAGAGATTAAATGATAATGAATATAAAACAAAAGCAGAAGAAAATATAATAAAGTTATTTTCAAGTCAAAAGAATATATTTTATTTTAAAGTCATTGCTAGAAGTTTAATAATTTGTGCAATAATCATTTTATTCCTTCTACCCGATACATTAAATATGACTTTAAAACAAAATATTGTTGTACGTTTAATTGGAGTATTTATATTTGGATGTGGAAATTTTTTAGAATATTATATTCAATCTACATTTTATAACTAAAAAAAAATAATAATGAGTTTATCTCACTATTATTCTTTTTTTAATTGATAAAATAAACAAACAAGTATCATAAAACTTCCTATAACCATTTCTATCCATAAGATCATATTTGTTTGATCCTTTGTTTTGACTTCTTTTAATATAGTTTTCCTTTCTCTCTCTACTAAAACTTCAGAATTATGATTTTCTTTATCCTTCGTTTCAGAAGTTTTCATAGGCAATACAGTCACCTCACAAGTTGCAGTCAATCCATTACTTGTTTCAACAGTTATAGTCGCCTGACCTTGAGATACAGCAAGAATATGACCATTATCAACAGTTACAACACTTGTATCTGTTGAATCCCAACTTAATATTTGACTATCTGTAGTATTATCTGGAACAATAGTTCCTATTAATGTATATTCCTCTCCTTTATCTAAAGTAAGAGTTGTTTGATTTAAACTTATAGCAGTAATAGGAATATTAATGATAGGTTCTTCAACTGTAACAAGGCATTGTGCTTCTTTTCCATTGCTTGTTTTAACTGTAATAATTGCTTCTCCTTTTGACAATGCTGTTATATGACCTTTATCATCAACTGATACTACATCTGGATGATTTGAACTCCAACTTAAAATCTTACTATCGGTTGTATTTTGAGGATAAATTGTTCCAATTAATGTATATGTATTTCCTTTACTTAATGTTATATTTGTTTGATTTAAAGTAATAGAAGTAATATGTATATTAGGATCAATAACCTTCACTTTACATATCGCTTCTTTTCCATTACTTGTTTTTACTGTAACTGTTGCTTCTCCATATGATAATGCTGTAACCTTACCTTTTGAATCAACCTTCACAATATCTGGATGACTAGAAGTCCAAGTTAATTTTTTATTTGTGGTATCACTTGGATTAATTGTAGCTTTTAAAGTAACACTATCTCCTATATGTAATGATAAAGATGCTTTATCTAATTTTACTGATGAAGCAAGTATCTTTATAATTTCATATGGAATATGATTCTCTTTTGCATACCATAAAGCATATGACTTTGGATAAACCTTTAATGTTAATTTATTACAATCATAGAAAGCATCTTCACCTATATCAGTTACTGTTTTAGGAATAACTAAACTTTTTAAACGAATACAGCCATCAAACGCACTATCTCCTATGTTTGTTACAGTATCAGGAATAATCATACTCTCTAAACTTGTACAATCGCTAAATGTAAAATCTGATATTTTTGTAATTTCACTTTGAATTGTAATATTAGTTAAACTTTCACATTCGCTAAATGCACTCTCTCCTATATTTGTCACACTACTAGGAATTGTTATTTCTTTTAAATTTGTACATTCATTAAAAGCATAATCCCCTAATGTTTTTACACTATTTGGTATAGTAATATTCGTTAGACTACTACAACAATCAAATACTCCTTCTTCAATAGTTGTAACACTACTAGGAATTGTTATCTCTTTAAGGTTACTACATT
Source organism: uncultured Erysipelotrichales bacterium (assembly GCA_910579135.1). GTDB lineage: Bacteria > Bacillota_I > Bacilli_A > Erysipelotrichales > Coprobacillaceae > MGBC113645. Next base: position 24,533 of record CAJTTM010000013.1, read on the forward strand.
CACTAAATGTATATTCTAATAATTTCTTTATTTTTGTAGGTAACTTTACATTTGTTAAACTCGTACATCCACAAAATGCATAATCCCCTATTGCTGTGACACTATTAGGAATAGAAATACTTTTTAAACTTGTACAATCGCTAAATGCTAAACTTCCTATGTTTTTAATACTCTTTGGAATTGTTACACTTTCTAAAGTATCACAACAAGAAAATGAATCTTCTCCTAAACTCGTCACTGATACTCCATCTATTTGAGATGGAATTGTTAGATTTATATCTTCTCCACTATAAGCTTGAATTTCAATTGTTCCATCACTTAATAATTCATATTCAAAATCATCTATCAAAGCATTCGCTGAATGAATAGAAACCATTGAAATTGTTACTAATAAAACTAAACATACTTTCATTAATTTCATTATTTCACCCTCTTTATATCTACATAAAATAATATCACATTTTAAAAATGTATTAAATAAAAAAATTTAATTAAAAAAGTTTATACACAAGTGTACAAACTTTTAATCATCATCTTGCACTCTTGCACAAGTTTCACATCTTCCTAAATCATTTAATTCCAACTTAGATAATGTTTTTGTAAGTTCTCTATAAATTGCTGTATTTTCAAGATTATTACAAAAACCTTCACTTTCTATAACCAGACTATAACCCTTATGTTTACATATAACACAAGTATTGATATATTTTTTAGCAGCTATATTCCATTTTTCAATATATAATGAATACCTTCTTTTTTTATGCTATGTGACATTTTTATCTCCTATTGTTATTTTTAAATCCTTAAAATATGCTGCTGTACCAATATCCACAAACAAACCAATTGAACCCTTTAAATCAGCTCCATGTTTCATATCATTTACAATCAAAACTAATTGATCATTAATATAAAACCTTGCATGTTCATTTTCAATAATTGCTTTTAAAGTTATCCATTCATTTAAATCAATATCAACTGGTGCCTCATATCGAGTTATCTGATGTTCTCTAAAATAAGCAAATGTATACTTTGGATATGAGAAATATTGACAACCATGAGCTTTTCTTATAGGATCCTGACATTGTTTTCCATTTGTGGGTCTAACATAAAAAGATTCAAACTTTGTATCATCTTCATTAATTCTATAGGCTATACCAATAAAACCTCTTGCAAAATCAGGAGCATCCTCTAATAAACGACTTAACATCTTGACTTCTATAATTCCATTATTAAAAGATATATCTTTTAATTTTACATATGTATTTTCATCAAATTCCATTAATTTATCTTTTTTTACAACTCTGAGTACATCCTCATCATTTAATTTTACTTTCTTTATATCTGTATGAACAGCTATACAATTATCTAAATTTAAATCAATACTTTCCATGACTAATACCCTCCTAATAAATTTATTATATAGTTCTTTACAGATTGAGTAAAGTAGGCACAAAAAAGTGCCTACTTATTTTCTTGTTTATAATATTGACCCCATTGTGCCATTGTTTCTATAACTGGTTTCATTGATAATCCTAACTCACTTAAACTGTATTCTACTTTTGGTGGAACTTCCTTATAATCAGTTCTTATAACAATACCATCTTCAACCATTGATTTTAATGAGGATGTTAAAACTTTTTGAGATATTCCAGATAGTGATTTTTTTAATTCATTATAACGCTTTGTCCCTGTTAATAAATCTCTTAAAATAAGTAATTTCCATTTACTTCCAATGAGTTGTACTGTTGTTGCGACTGGGCATTCAGGTAAATCTTCTTTTTTTATCATTGTTCCTGACCCCTTTGATGAAAAGGACATCTTTCTTTAATATATTGATTATTCTTAAAAGAACGTTGACATATAATATCAATGTACTGCATTTCAATATTGAACTTTTCTTTCACAAATTCAATAGCAGTTAAAATAGATAAATAGGAATCACGCTTACAACATCTTGGCCCATTTATTTCTCCTATTTTTTCTAATGCCTTAGAAGTCATCTGATTAGATAATCCCCATTCTTTATAAGATAGTGGTGTGGATTTTGTAATAATAGATATAAACATTCCACTACTTATTCCAGCTCCACATGCACCCCAAAAGCCACAACTTCCTCCAGGAACCTGTTTTCCTCTTTTTTGCATCTCTAATAAAGCACTTTTTAAATCTATATCTCCTCCCGCATTTTTATAAGCTGTAAGTAATGCTGAACCAACCATAATATGATGTTCAGGTCCATGCATATGACAGATATCTAAATTCATCAATCTTTCCATAATTTGAATTGGATTTTGCGATGTTTCATTTAAACATACAGCCATAATGCTATCTATTCCTTTCATATGACATTCGTTACACACATAATGTCCTTTAATACATCTAGTATGGCTATATTCTTTTTTATGACAAATCATACATTCCATTATTTCTTCTTGTTCAAGATATTCTAAAGGTTCTTTACAAATCAAACATTCTTCTTGCATTGGTTTATTTCCTTTCATAACACTTATTTATTAATAGAATAATATAATAAATTATTGTTAACATATGTAAACCCCTGTATCTTACTTTATTCTATAGATATATTATATCATACTTTATTTATCTATAAAAAAGAGTATTATAAATTGATTTTTCAAATGATTCTATTCATATTTTTCTAATTATTAGATATTTTATTCTTGTATAAACAACTCTCTCTTGAGTTTTACTAAATATTCTGTTGTATCTTCTTCAAATTGTTTTTCTCCAGTTAATTGAAAACCATGCTTTCGATAAAAGGAAATAGCTTTTTTATTTTTTTCTAACGCCCATAAATGATCAGCATGATGGTCATGAATTGCATATTCTATTAATTCATGACCAATTCCTTGATTTTGAAAAAATGTATCTACATATAATTTACAAATCTCTGTTTTATCCATTTGAATAAATCCTTTAATGACACCATCATCAAAAACATATAAATTTTGTATGTCTTCTTTTAAATAATGATCTATGAATGATACAACCTGCAATTCTTTAAAAGAATATTGAATATCATTAAATATAGGAAAATAATTCACTCTATTATTAAATATAAATATTTCTGCTATTCTTGATAGATCATTGATCCTCGCTTTTCTTATATATATATTATGCTCTTCTATCATCATTGTTTTACTCCTTTAATGCCATTATTGGTACTACAAAAATCCCATCTTCTATTTTGGTCTATACATATTGCTTTAAATGTGAATAAATATGATTCTATCTGTCTATCAATAATTCGAGATTTATAATCTTTTTTATTCATATTGTATCACCTCATATCATCATTATATATTAATCCACTATATTTTGAAAGATTAACACGTGATATTTTATCATTTTAAACCTTTAAATCACATAATAGAAACCCATTCTTTTTTGACGCATTATTAATATCAATACATAACCAAGAAAAATATACTAATAAATAAAAGCAAGAAGCTTTTCACTATTAAAATACTCCTTACTCTATTCAATATATTATAATTTCATTAAATGAATATGCTTGTTTCCATAATGAATAATCTCTTTATCATGTGTCACTAAAATAATTGTCTTTCCTTGTTCATGTAAATAACATAATAATTCCATAACTTTATTCTTATTCTTTTCATCTAAACTTCCAGTTGGTTCATCTGCTAATATTAATTCACATTTCTTTAACATCAATCTTGCGATGGCTATTCTTTGTTGCTCCCCTCCAGAACATTGATAAACTTTCTTATCCATGTATTCTTCTAAATGTACAGTCTTTAATGCCTCATGTATTTTTTCTTTTTTCAATCCTTCTTTTAATACAAAAGATAAGTTATCATATACAGATTCATTTTCTATCAATGCAAAATTTTGAAATAAATATCCTATCTTGTCACGAAGTATTTTTTCTGCTTTTTTAGAAAAAGGTTTTATAGATTTTTCTCCATAAATTTCAACACTTCCACTATCAGCTTTATCTAATAAACCTATAATATTTAATAATGTTGACTTCCCACATCCTGATTCTCCTGTCACAATCACAAAATCCCCTTTATTAATTTCAAGATTAAATTGATCCAATACCTTACTTTTATTATAACTCTTTGATACATCTGCTAATTTGACTATCACTTTGCTCATAATTCATTTTCTCCTTTTAAAATATTTGAAATATTTCTATTTTCAAAACGATTAATTAATACATAATAAATAAAACCTTCTACGAATGAACTCATAATCATAAATATCATTAAATCTTTTATACCTAGTTTAAGAATAATAACCCCTACTAGAGTGAGAATAACATAGGTTAAAGGAATATAAATCAATAATTCAAAATATCTTTCCTTCTTACTATAGCCAAACATATATCCTAAAGCTAACTTTTTACTATTCTCATGAATATATAAATAAACAGACTGATATATGATAATCAATAATATAGACATATACATAAACATCACCATTGAATCTTTATAAAGATTCTCTTTCATTGTAGCTATAGTACCTTGTATAAATTCCTTATTATCTCTTATATCAGAATCTTCTCCTATTGTTTCTTTGATTTCCTTTTGATATTCAGCTATTGACTTATGAGTAATAGGCAAATACAAATGATCAACATTGACTTCTTCACTTTTTTTAGTAACCAAATGAATAACTGGATTTATTAAATAATATTGTGAATCGGGTTTTGTATTATAAAAAACCCCATTATCTTTTATATAGATAATCTTTAATTCTTTTGAATACATAGCATTTGATAGATTCTCACCAGCATATCTTCTAGGAACAAGTAATACATCCTCATCATAACTTTTAAGATTTAATTCTCGACCACTATCATCATATAACTTTTTATTCTCTAAATAATTCGCATTCGCATAAATCATTGGATATCTTAAAATCGAGTCTTCTATCTGATGCCAATTTTCTTCCTCAACAAACTCTCTTAGATAATCTTCTTGGTTATATACATAATAATCAAAATCCACATAAATCCCCTCAGTATGAATATACTTATTAAAAACCTCTATATTTCCATCTATACTCTCAAGTCCATCAATTACTGCTAAAGAAGACATATAATCCTTATTCATATTTAAAGCAATATAATCTAATAAAGAAGATATTTCTTTAGGAACTATAGTAATTAATTGAGGTAGCATGATTCCAATTAATACAACTTTTAATAATACAGATAATTCCATATAATGCTTAATATCTCTATTTTTCTTTAAATATTTTAAATGTGAAGTGAAATGTATAAAAATATAAACAAGTATACTTAATATCAATAATAAACCAAAAAACTTAACAATTATATCTATATTAGAAAAATACATATCAGAATTATATTGATTAATATAACCGGCACAAAAATAAGTCGTTAAATATAAACCTAAAGAAAATAATAATAACTCCATAACGAAAAAAGGGAATATCATGATTCTTATGATTTTTAATATTGAAACTCCATTCAATCTCATAATCATAATTTTACGATGCGATTTCAATAAATATACGGAAATCAATAATCCTATAATAATAACAGAAGATAATAAAATATTCTCTAAATATTCTGCCTCTTCATCTTGTACCTCTTGAATTTGAGCTGGTGAATATCCTTTTGTTATATCTTCATATTGAATACGATTTTCTTTAAATACCTTTTCTAAATCTTGATAATCTTTATCATTTATATAAAAATAAGTTCCATAATATGTAGAATGAAGCAATTCTATGATCTTATCAGTTTCATACATATTTTTAATTGTAAATTGACTACTATTATCAAAAAAATACTCATCAATTGTTCTTAATATTCCTCTGCTATTTTTATCATTGATATTTGTTGTATAATACTGATTTGATTTTATATCACTAAAATCAATATCTTGATAATTGACTATCTTCAACTTAGAGAAAAGATTCTTTTTTTTAGAATAAATATAATTTGTCGCATGATATTCTCCATCTATATACTCTGCATCACCTACTATAAAATCAACATTTCTTTCATTACAAAAACTTAAAATTTCATGAAAGTATTTTTTTGCATTTTTATTCAATTTCAATTCTATATATTTATAGGGGTGTTTTTCTTGTATAACCAAATAATCTGGAATTGCTCCTATTTTTCCAAAATCATTATGTCTTATAGCATCATATGATTCCATTCCTATAATAATAGAACATATGATTGTGAGTATATATATTATTTTTTTTACCATATTTATGAATATAGGGGAAGTTTATTCCCCTATATAACCTCCTTAATTTAGATTTTTTGTAAAAGAATGTTTGTGCATATAATCTTTAAAAGATGAATACCCTTTAGGAATCACCTGATTTATATATGCATTTCTCTTACCAGCATGACATCCAGCTGCGTATTTATAAACATTTCCCGATATACCTATATAATTCATAACAGTATATCTTTCTGAGTTACTGCTATAATATCCATGACACTTTAAATATTTATCCGAACAATTAGCTTGATAATATCCACAACCTGTCTGTTCTTTTTCTTGACATACCACACCAGTTGCATATACGCTCAATGTTGACACCATCAACATTGCTAATGACATAAGCATAATTTTTTTCATTAACTTTTTCATATTTTTCTCCTTCCATTATATTTTTGTTTAAAACCTTTAAAGATATCTTTTACAATACTCGCTCATGAACTTATAATAAATTATATAATAAAATGAGAAAAAATCTATAAATCTTGACTGAACGTCAATATATTGAACCAAAATGCATAATATAGTGTATTTTGCATTATTTCTAATTATTTTATGATAGAAATTCATATCAATACATACTACCATGATTAAGTAAAGATTCTTTAAATGCATCAATAAATTTATTTTTATATCTTAGACATAATGTAACTTCGTTTTTTGCACATTCATCAATCATTTGTATTTTTGATCCTTTTATTTGGTGGATATATTTCATGTTAATTGCATATGAACGATGAATTTGAATAAAATACTGATAATCTTTTACCATTTTCATAAACTCTTTTAGCGAAAGATTAACAACATATTGTTTTTTTAAAGTATTAATAATGATATTATGTAAATAACACTCTATATATACAATATCTTCAGAATTTATTGATACAATTGTATTTCTTTCATCAGAAAAACTATTATCTAATTGAAAGAATAATTTTTCCCCTTCTATTTTTTCTTTAGATAATAGATATATAAAAATCTTAAAATCATGATCTAAATGACTTTTTCTTATAAAACATAACGGTTTTACCATTTGGGTAAAAAAGATTTGTTGACTGTATTGAGATGCAAATACAATAAAAGATCTAGGAAAACTCTTTTTTAATTCTTTCGCAATTTCTATCCCATTATCCTTTCCGATATATATATTTATTATAATAACTGTATAATCATCTTTTAATTCACTTAAAGTAGGTTTAGTAAAGAATCTATCACATTTAGCATCATTATATTTATTTAATATTCTTTTTTCTAATTCTAAAGTAAAATTTATATCATCATCAATGATTAAAAAATTCATTTTTCTCATTCCTTTCCTGTTGTTTTAATTATAACATGACCTCAAATTCTGATAAACCTCCAAAAATGACATATAAAACAAAAAAACCTACACTCTACAGCATAGGTTTATAATAAATTATACTGTTTTAAACTATCTTTCCATTCCATCTAAACAATACTTTGCTATTTGTTGAATTAAGTTTATATCAATATTTCCATAGGAAATATGAATTGTTCCATTATGAATCTCATAATCCTTTAAACCCTCTTTAAAGTGCTCCACAACGTCTTTATCTACATATAACCCAATATGCCTTTTTGAAGCTGCAAAATGGATGATATTATATTCTTTCCAATAAGTAGGCATACCCCAAGATATACGTTCTTCTGCATCAAATAAAACTTCTTTTAAAATATTTCTTATTAAAAATAAATCATCTTGTTTTTCTTTATCTTGTTGATAAATATATTCATCAATTGTTTTTGGTTTTATATGACAATAATGATTTTGATTCTTATTTTTAAACTCTCTTTTACATCTTAGGCATATCCACACTCTATCCCACTTACTCTAAATCTTTCTCTATATAATGAACTTTAGAACAATTCCAATACTTTTTATATACTCTATTATCATTTCCATCAAGATTTAATTGATACATTCTAAATGTAACCAATAGATTTTTGGGTTGCCATTGTTCTTCATATGAATATTGATATTTCATCCCTAATCTTCTCATCACTTCTCCACTACGATAATTTTTAACATCATGTGTAGCTGTAATATATAAAATACCATCATTCTTTAATTGTTGAATAACCGCTTTACTCGCTTCTGTCACAATTCCTTTATGCCAAAACTCTTTACATAGAGCATAACCAAAATCATGACTTTCATCCATATTTACATGAATATATCCAATAGGGATATTGTTTTCTTTTAGACATATTGCATAATGATATGCTATTTCTTGATTATCTTGACTTTCAAATTGTTCTTTATATAACTGCTTGGCTTCATTAATATCTTTTAATACAAACCAAGGTAAAAATGTATTCACTTCTTTATCACTATAAATTCTATATATAGCTTCTATATCATCTTTATCAAACTTCCTTAAAAGAAGTCTTTTTGTTTCAATTATTGCTGTATTCATATCTTATCCTTCAATCGCTATTCATCAGGTTGTTGTCCATCATGAGCCTTCCATTGACATTCAGTGACTTTCATATGGCTAAATACAGCTTTAAAAGAAGAATCCTCTGGAGAACAAGCATAAATACCAAAAGATATCTTTTCATTCCCATTAAACATATGACATACTCTCATTTGACTAAAAGTCACTCCATCATAAGAACATTCTATACAATAATCATCTTCTCTTCGACTTAAACGATACCACATTGGTTTAATAGAAGCATCTATAGCAGTTGTTGCCCAATCGGAATATCCAAGATTCGTCACTACACTTCCTAAATGTTGAAATTCATTATTTTCATATTCTATAGAGCCCTTTAACCAATTCTCACTATCTAAATACATAACGATACCACATTGATCAAATCTTTGCCACAATGTCAAGTGAAGAATTCATTCTTTTTGCTTTTTCATACACGAAATCTTGTAAATGTTCTATAAATGTGCTAAACTGAGCGCAACAACAAATCGAAATTTGGAGGCGGGAATACAATGATAAGGCATATATGTATGTTTACATTAAAAGAGGATAATAGGGAAAAGAATATTATTGAATTTTTTGAAAGAGCTGAAAAGTTAAGAGAATTAGATATAATAAAACAATTTAATATAGTTAGAAATGCGGAAAGAACACCAGTTTCTAATTATGATGTTGCTTTAATTTTTGACTTCGATACAGTAGAAACATTAGATGAATACCAAAAATCACAACTGCACATGGAATTTGGAGAATTTGTATATTCCATTAGAATTGATAGAGCTTGTATTGATTATGAAATTTGATTTAGCTAAAAATTCCAGTTTATCAACAACCCCAAAAAAGGCAGTCGCCCCGTCAAAGCGTCTGCCTTTTCCTGTCCCCGCCTTCTTACCCACATCTGAAAACTTCTGCCATTATCTTTGCCCCCATCTTAAAACCATCAATGAACATTTCCGAGAACTCATATGGGATTACATCTAGCTGCTCGTCCATGATTTCAATAAACCGCTTGTCAAGGGGTGGGTTCAGCTTGCTCAATAATTCAATAAAATCCTCATAATAGACATCATGAATCAATGTAAGACTGATAATATAGAGCTTTTAAAAATCATCAAAAGACTTACTGAAGAAGAAATCAGACAAAGAGATATGAAGGCGAAGGAAATGAATATCAAACTGGGTCACTTTCCATACAGAAAAACAATAAATATGTTTGATTTTGATTTTCAGCCAGGGATAGACAGAAATAAAATAATGGATCTTATGACATTAAGATGGCATTTTAAATTTTTGTGTGGTTGGGGGTACCCTTTAAATATTTGTGTGGTACCCTTTTCGTGTATGTAAAAACCTTTCATGATATGATTGTTTTGGCTCTAAAATCGTTTCATGAAAGGAGGCATATGCCTATTAAAGATATTATCATGAGATCGCTTGATTTGGAAGAAATTAATATTGAAAAGTTTGATTATGTTTTTAGGAATAATCAAAATTTTTATTTTATTACTCTCGTCTCTAGAGGTCGCTTTTGTCCCAATTGTCATACCTTCTCTAAAAAGGTTCACTCTTATAAGGATAAAAAAATCAAGCACTCTTTTCTTATTAAAGAAGAATTGACTGTTATTTATCATCAAAGAAGATATATTTGTCCTCATTGTCATAAGACCTTTGTAGAAGATAACCCTTTCTGTGCTGAACATTCCCATTTTTCTTCTTTGACTATCAATAAAACTCTTTCTCTACTTAAAGATTATAATCAGACTTTTTCTTCTGTTTCTCGATTGATCAATATTTCTGTTTCTCAAGTTATTGAGATTTTTGATCAATATGTTCAAATTGAACGCAAACCACTTCAAGAAGTCATATGCATTGATGAATTTTATTTTTCTAAGCATTCTAAAGATAAATTTGCCTGTCTTCTTATTGGATTTAAAAACGGACTTGTACTAGATGTCCTCAAATCAAGAAAAAAAGCCTATTTAAGAAGTTATTTTAGAATGATTGATAAAAGTGAAAGAGATATTGTTCAATTTATTTCAATGGATATGTATGATAATTACAGAGATATTGCTCATATTTATTTTCCCAATGCTCTCTGTTGTGCAGATAGTTTTCATATTATCAAAAACATTAATGATGCACTCAATAAAATAAGATGCAAGATTATGAACAGGTATAAAGATAATAAAAAAAGCGATGAATATTATCTTTTAAAGTATAAACATCATCTTCTATTTATGGACAGTCTTAAAATATCAGCTGATCATATCAAATACAATCATCATTTTCAATATAAATTATCTCAAAATGCTTTGCTTGAAAAACTACTAAATATAGATAACGAACTTAAATATGCTTATGAACTAAAGGAAATGTATATCATTTTTAATGATTCCCATGAAGATAACAATAAAATTCGTGAACATTTAGAAATGATTATCACTGCTTATCAATTATCTCATATACCTTTATTCGTAGAATTAGGGAATACCTTATCAAAATGGAAAGAAGAAATCATCAATTCATTTCATACATATAAAGGCAGAAGAATCAATAATGGACCAATAGAAGGAAGAAATAAGTATTTAAAAATTATTCTTGAATTGGCTAATGGTTACAAAAATTTTCAAAGATATAGGAATCGAGTGCTTTATGTTTTTAACAAATTAGAAAAACCAACAGATACAAAAAAGATAAAACTCACAGGAAAAATAAGAGGAAAATACAAAACAAAAAACAAATAAAATATATGATTTTAGAAGCCGAAAAGAGGATTCATATTGAATCCTCCTTGTATGTTTAATCGTATAATTTATTAGGGAAAAACCACACTTTTATTTAAAGATTTTTTATAAAAAACCACACAAATATTTAAAGTCGTCCATTTTAAACCACACGATTATTTAAAATCTCGTTTTTACAGCTTAAATAAGTTTTCGTATTTGATTAAATTGTTTGATCATCATTAGTATGGTCATTATACCTACAAAGCCATCTACAACAGCCATAGCAAACCAAACACTGTTTCTCCTAGACCATTAATTGTTAGAAATAAAACGACAGCAAGGATAAAGACAATGATTTGTCTTAACATAACGATTAGATTTGCTTTAGAAGCCTTTTCTAAAGACTTGATAGAGTTACAACCATAATAAACAATCCTAATGCAATATATATAGAAAACATAATTCTTAAATTTGTTATATCTTAAACAACATTTGGAAAGCACAATTTAACTAAGTAACAATTTAGTATAAATGTAAAAAATAATACTTATATTATTTGTACTTGCTTTTAATATTTTTATGCTCTAACAATATTTTAGAATTTTTCTTTCTATTAATAATTTAAATAGAAACTTTCCTCAGTTTAACACCAAAAAATATATTTTCAACCAGGTATGATAAAAACAGGATTTTCTTATATTTTGTATAATAGTTATATAAATCAGCAAGGAGATGTAAGTGCGAAAATAAAATTTGTTATTAATCGAAAAAAACAGAGAAATATTAGATTTTACTTGCGAAAAAACAAAATTGCATACTAATATCCTAAATTTATTTAGATTAATAATAAATTAAAATTTTAATCACATGTTTGTGTCCGACCGGCGAAGGCGGACGGAAATGGAGGCAAACTATGAACAAACTATGAACAAAATCAAACAAGCAAAATCTAAACCATGTAAAGATTCTTTAATAGATTTCATGAAAAAATATTCATCTATTGAAAAATGCATTCAATTTTTTATGAACATAAGATTCCCAGAAGGCTTTTATTGTGATTCCTGTCAATATCATGATTATTATATTATAAAACGTCATAACGTAAAATCTGGATATCTTATTCAATGTAAAAAATGCGGTAAACAGCATTCATTGCTTGCAGGTATAATCTTTCAGGATACTCATGTTACTTTACTTCAGCTACTTCTTGTATTGTATTTGTTCTTTACAAGCAATAAGGGTATCCCTGCCACCGATATAGCTAATATGGCTGGTGTAAGTTATCCAACGGCTAGAAAACTGCTTAGAAAATGCAGAATTATGATGGCAGAAAGCAATAATGAAAAAATTCTTCAATCTTCCTTCTATGAAATAGATTTTATTGAAGTAGGTGGCCAAAAAGAAGGAAAAACAGGTAAAGGTGCTGATAAACAACCTGTAATCAGGGTACTTTCAACTGACAAATACAACAAGTATCCCTAAATATGTTAAATATCATATTTTAAAAGACTATACTGGTGAACCTGTAGAAGAATATATAAAGAATCATACAGTTCTATCACATGATAAGATCATATCATGTGATAAGGATAAGGCTTTTATGCGCCTTGATAAACTCGTTAAATTAGACAACAGTAAAATTGATTATAGTGATGACAATCATAAATTATACTGGTTAAATATATTTGCTGGAAATTTTCAGAACAATTTAAAAGCCATTTATCATGGTGTATCGAAAAGAGATCTACCATTCTTTTTATGTGAACAGGAATGGAGAACAAACCATAGATATACAGGAAAACATATAATGGAGAAAGTAGCAAAATACATATCAAAATCAAGTGTTATCACTAACAAAATAATTATAAAAACGCTTGATAATTATATTGCTCATTTTTTAGTGACCAACTGAGAGTTATTTCTATTTAAATAAAATTATATTTTATTGATTAAAAATTACTTTTATTATTTATTCTAATTTAAAAAGTTCTTCTTTAAAATTGTTTTTATTTCAAATATATTATTTATTCAATATGATTAAAATACCATTTATCAAAACTATTATTTTTTGCACTGAAAATAATATCATTCCAATATTTAATTAAAAAAGCATGATCAATCATATCTTTAGATGTTTGATTTATTATATTATTCTTATTGACCGAAATAGTATTTGACATATTCTGATATTTTTCCAAATTAGTGTTTTTAAAAATATTAATCATTGAATCTATTACTTTCTCTTGCTCCTTAACTAAGTCAAGATTAGCGATATTAATCATTTGATTATATATTTTTTCTACATTAATTTCTTCTTTGTCACTATCTATTTGCAACTTTGAATACAACTTTTCATAATATATTTTTGAACATCTTGACTTTGCCTTAGAAATATGATACTGACTCATATCTCTATTTTTATCATATCTTGAATCATCATATCTATGCAGAACTTTTCTATTGTGATACAATTTAGATTTATTATAGCAATCTAAAATACTATGATAAAAATAATCTGTACCTGATGTTGCAATAGCTGGTGAAAAAGGAAGTTTTAAAAATATATCATAAATTGAAAGATTTCCAACATCTATATCAGAACTTTTTTTATAAGAAAACTCATCTGAAATGTAATTTTCTTTTGTACCATTAATATATTTATCATTTATATATCTTACTAATTCTGATCGTGAATATTTAGGTTTTGACAAATGAAATAATTTTATTAAAGTTTCTATATCACCACATAAATCCTCATAATCTATTGCCCAATTACCTTTATATCCACTTCCTACCATATAAATTATTTGTGATTTTTTAGAATCAGTATTTTCAAAAATTAACTTATCTACATCTTTTTTGCTTTTACCCAAATAATTTAATTCTAATTCTAAAGGAATAATATTTTTATTTTGCAAAAACACATCAGAATCTCTTCTATGTACAAATTTACATCCTAGAGATGCAGCTATAATAAATCCTCTATTTGCTGCCATACCATAAGAGAAGACATTTCCATTCAATAATTTTAATAATTTTTTTTCTTGTGGATGATTGCATACAATACTACTAATATAATCATCACAATCATTTTGCTTTAAATAAAAATAATGTTTTATACCAATATGTTCCATCTTTTTAATAAATGCAACTTTATTTAATTTTTGACTTTTCTTATCTGATGAATCTAATAATAAAACATAAATATTTGAAAAAGCAATATTATTTTTAACTTCTTCTAATTCATCAAAAATATTTTCAATACAAGAACTGCATTCTCTATTTGTTGGAATAAAATATAAATGTTTATCCATTTAAATTTCCTCCATATATAATAATAGATTTTTTCTTAAAATATTCTTCTTTTCCAATAATAGTATTTAAAAATATATCTTCAATTTCCAAAGTTTTACTTCCAGGTTTACTATCACCAATAGGAAGCTGATCAACCGATAAAACAGGTCTAATTAATTTAGCTGTATTGCAAATAAACATTTCTTTTGCAATATATAGTTCTGTTCTATCAACAGTTCTTTGAATACAACTCTTACCTGTTAATTTTTTCCAAATATAGATAATAGTGTCCCTTGTAATACTAGGCAATATATCCGAATTACAATCAGGTGTAATCAAATTATCATTATTATCAATAATAAATACTGCTGATTCTGCTGCTTCACTAACTTTACCAATTCTATTTAACAGTATAGCATTATCATATCCATTCAATATTGCTTCATGCCCTGCCAATCTAGTATTTTCATAGTTGCACGCAGATTTAACTCTTGGTGGCAAACAATTATCATTTATTCTTTCCCATGATGATACACAACACTTTATTCCTGTCTTTAAAGTATCTGGCCATGAGCTTGGGACAAGTGTAATGCATAAATCTGCATTGACTAAATTTGGATCATAAACCGAACTTCCTGGAGATGGTTCTGGTACATATACAGTTATTCTTATATATCCATTGCATTCCCCATCCCATTTTTTTACTAAATCATATAATATATTTAACACTTCTTCTTTTGAATATTTGATATTATATCTCATAATTTTAATAGAATTAAACAATCTATCTACATGATCTTTGATTCTAAAAATACAATATGATTTTTCTTCACTATTCCAATTAACTCTGCACGCCTCAAAAACTGAAGCACCTAAAGTAAAAGCTAATGAGCTGACATGTATTTTTGCACTATCCCATTCACAAAATTGATTATTTATATATGCTAACTTCATTTTTTTCTCCATTTTTAATACCTCTTTTACATATAATTTTATAATTAACTATCCAATTAATCTAATATAATTATTTTTTTGCAACACATAAAATATGAACTGCTGGAAATAACTTATAATATTTTTTGAAATGCACATCTTCAACATCAGTGTTATTAAATAAAGCATAAAATTCTTTTGTGAATAGATGTTTTGAATAACATATTTTAGAATCGACTCTATCCCAATACCATGGCATAAAACTTATAAATCTAGGATCTTTAACACTATCCAATATGTATATATATCCACCAGGTTTTAAAACTCGAATCATTTCATTTAGCGCTGATTGTGGACTAACATAATGATGAAATGATATAGTATTTAAAACAAAATCAAAAGTATTATCATCAAAAGGTAAATTATGTACATCTGCTACAAGATATTTAATATTTTTGTTTTTATCATTTGCTTTATGAAGCATTTCTTCAGAAATATCTACACCTATACATGATGATTGTGGATATATTTTTTCAATTTCATTTAGTAATTCACCTGTTCCACAACCAACATCTAAAATTTGCTTTCCATTTAAATCAGGTAAATTTTTAACTATCCACACATGATTACCTTTAAAATAATTCTTTATCATGCCCTTATCATAATTTTTCGATAAATTATCAAAGAAAATCTTATCTCCATTTTTCATAGATTTTGCGTCCTCCTATCTATAATTTTTTTTATAATTGTTTTAATATTATTTCCTGAACAATCTAAAGCTAAATTAAAATTACTTTTAGAAGTTAACCCTGGTATACATCCTGCTTCTATAAAATAAACATTTGAATTGCTAATAATGAAATCGAAATAGCAATAGTCTTTTATATGTAATTTTTTAAATATTTCTTTTGTTGTTTCATCTATACAGTTTCTATCATCTTCGGATATATTTGCAGGGATAATTGTTTCTTTTTTTCCATATTTTTTTTCTTCATAATTAAGAATTCTTCCACTTTTGATAATCTCAATAAGAGGTAAAACATTGATTCCGTTTATATCTTCATATGCACATGCTACTATTTCTTTTCCATCTATGTATTCCTCAACAAGAACAGTGTCATCATATTTAAAAGTTGACTCAATATTGCTTAATAATTCACTTGTATTATTACAATAATATATACCTAAACTTAGTCCACCTTTACATTTAGGCTTTATGACTACAGGGTATTTTATTTTTTTTAATAATAACATGTATCTTTCATCTATCATATCTTCTTGACTTAATACAACATAATTAGGTGTTTTTATTCCTATATCTTTAACATATAATTTAGTTGTTTCTTTATCTTTTATTTTTGAACAAGTAAATAAATCTGACCCTAAATATGGTATTGACAATATATCAAATAAACCTTGTAATATTCCTTCTTGTCCTGGGCATCCATATACCAATGGAATCGCTATGTCAATCTGATTAATATTAGCAAACCATTCTTTTAAATTAGACAAATCAAACATAAAAATTTCACCTATACTAGATATTTTTTTTCTTAATTCAAAAGCAGCAACTTTTGAAAAATCACTTTCTATTGTATTTCCTCCATAAAATATTCCTATTTTCATTTATTTTCACCTTTTCAAATATTAATTTTTAACTTCTAATAGTTTAATTGCTTCATTATATATTTGTTCTTTCGATATATTATTCTTTTCTAATATCTCATCATATGATCCAGATTCTGTAAATGTATCCTGAATTCCTAATATTTTTACTTTTACTGGATATTCTTCAGATGTTATCCTTGCCACATGATTTCCTAGCCCATTTAAAACGTTATGAGTCTGAACAACTAAAATTGCTTTTGTTTTCTTAGCGCTTTCAATAATTAAAGATTTATCCAATGGTTTGATAGATGACATATTAATTAATTGGATACTGTAATCATTTTTATTGAGTTGCTCTGTAACCCATAAACAATTAGTTAATTGATCTCCTGCTGAAATTATACATAAGTCTTTTCCTTCAGATATTAATTCTCCTTTACCAATCCTATATTTTTTAGGTTCTCTACATTTTAAATTCATCTTATGAATCCTAATATAGACAGGCCCAAAATAATCTATTGCTTCTTTTAAACAATTTTTTAATTCATTAGGATCACTTGGTTCCATAATTACAATATTTGGTATTGTCGAAATAATCCCAATATCATCTATTGCCTGATGTGTAGCACCTCCATAAGAATCAGAAACACCTGCTTTTACCCCTATTATTTTTACATTCTGATTTGGATAACAAACACTATTTCGTAATTGATCTAATGCACGTGTCGAAGCAAAAACACTAAATGTATTTAATAATGATATATATCCTTCAGATGCTAATCCACCAGCAACAGACACAGCATTTTGTTCACATATTCCTAAATTAATATGTCTTTGCTCTATTCCAAAATCAAACATTGAAGTTCCACAAGCTTTAGATAAATCACAATCAATCAATACTATTTTTTCATTTTCTAAAAATAAAGTTGATAACACTTCAGAATACGCATCTATCATATTTTTCTCATTCATCTATTACTTCCTCCAGTTCTTTTTTTGCCTGTTCAATTTCATCTTTAGTAATAGCTCTACTATGCCAAATTTTCTTATTTTCCATAAACGATATTCCTTTACCTTTGACTGTTTCTAAAATTATCATTAATGGTTTATCATCATGTTGCACATTTACTGCCTCATCAATTTTATAAAAATCATGTCCATCAGCTGATTTTACTTTCCATCCAAAAGATTCCCATTTACTTATAATAGGTTCGATTGGCATCACATCATCGGTAAATCCATCAACTTGTAATTTATTTTTATCAATAAAACAAACTAGGTTATCTAATTTATATTTTGAAGCTGAAAGTGCCGCTTCCCAAATTTGACCTTCTTGAATTTCTCCATCACCTAAAATAACATATACTTTTTTATTTACACGCTTCATTTTTTTAGCTAATGCGATACCAATACCAAAAGAAAGCCCTTGTCCTAACGATCCTGAAGATGAGTCTAAAACATTTATTCTTTTCATATCAGGATGACCTTGTAATTTACTTCCTATCACTTTATATGATAAAATTTCATCCCATGTTAAATAGCCTAAAAGATAAAATATAATATAAAGAGTAACACATGCATGTCCTTTAGAAAAAATAACTTTATCTCTTTCACCAATATGAAGATCCACAGCATTTAACTTATAAAAATATAAATATACTAAAATCTCTACTGAAGATAAAGCACCTCCAAAATGATATACTTGATTTTCTTTTACCATGCGAAAAAATAGTTTTCTCACTTCTGATGATTTTTCCTCTAAAAATAATATTTCATCACTTATCATTGTTTTTCTCCTAAAATATAATTTTTTATTGCATAAGAAACACCGTCTTCTGTATTTTGCTTTGTAACAATTGTTGCTTTATTTTTTACAAGCTGACTAGCATTTCCCATTGCAATTGATAAATCCGATACTTCAAACAATTTTGAATCAGCTTCTCCATCACCAATTGATATAATATAATTGTTAGTATTTTGTATATCTATGATTTTTGAAAGTCCATTTACCTTTGAAGTATTCTTTTTATATATTTCAAAGCTACGAGGTGATGTAACATTAATTTCAAAAATATTACTTAACTTTTGAAACTTTCCAAAGAATTTCATTAATGATGAATTTTTGCATAATACTTCAAGTTTAAATATCTCGTTGTTTGTAATAAAATTATTTATTTTTTTTAAATCAAAACAAATATCAGAATTATAATAAAAATTATTGTAATAATGACTAATCGTATGAATATCAATCTTGTTATATCGCTCATAAGAAATTTCAGAAAGTAATAATATTATATCTTCGTAACATCTTGTAATTTCTTTATCATAAGAATAAAACTTATAAATTATTTTTTCATTTTCTAAAAATTCTATTATATTTGTGATAATATTACTGATTTCATTATTTTTTTCTATTGTGTTTTTCATAATAATATTATTATTGCTATCTAAAACCAGAGCCCCATTAAAACAAATTTTAGAATAATCAATTAAAAAAGAACTTAATAAACTGTTAATGCTTCTTAATGATCTTCCTGATGCTACTATCAAATTAAAATTCTTACATTTCATTTTATTTAATGAAAGTTTATTGTTTTCAGATATTAAATGCTCATTATCTAATAATGTTTTATCTAAATCAAATACAAAATACTTCACATTTATCACCTTTTTTCTTTATAGTTTAAATAATAAAAATCAATTGAAAATTACTATTTCAATCACAAATAACAAAACAAAAAAACAATTATAATCATACATTCCTTTGTATACAAAAATTATTTCATATTTTTATTAATTCGATTACGGATAATCAAATAATTCTACTATTTGTTTTTTTAATTCTCTAATTATTAAAACACGGTTTACATATTTTAATAAATCAAGTAATGATTCTTCATTTTTTAAATTAAACCTACTAAAACGTCCTTCTTGATTCATCATTTCATTTTCCTCCACATTTTTATATAGATATTATGAATTTAAACTATATTATGCATTGCTTTATAATTAAATATAATTAATTTAATAGACAAGCGTGCAAGAAATATCGTAAAAATTGAATTTTTTAGCGTAAAAAAAAAGATTTTAAGAAATTGAACTGAACAGTTTACTTATTTCTTAAAATCCTTATATTTTCTTTTTATTTCTCAAACATTTTTCTCTCATTTAATCTATATTCAGCTATTATAAAATATATCTTTTGTATAATAGATTGTGGCAAACCAAAAACATTTATACTTCTCTTTGTTTTACCATACAAAATGTAATTCGCATCTTCGCAATAAATTTCAATTAACTTAGATAAAACATCTATAGAAGGATCACATTCATTGTTTTCATATTTTCCAATTGTTGTCCTATGTAACTCAAGTCTTTGGGCAACATCGTCTTGCGAAAAACCAATTCTTTCACGCGCCTCTCTTAATCTACTTCCCAATGACATTCTTATCACCTCTAGCATAAATATAAATTACATATAGAGAGTATTACTCTCTTACGTGATTTTTAATCTCTATTTTTTTAGTTTTACGATTTAATTATTTCTGTTAAAGATAAAAAATTACTGTAGACAATTCTTCTATGCTATGATTATTAAAAATCATATAGGAGGTAAAAAAATGAATAAGTACTTAAAGTATGTTAGTATTTTTGTGTTATTTATTGCTCAAATTGCTGCTAACACTCCTTCACAACTTGGTTCTTATCAACCCGAAGTACCATGTGGACTAAAAAAGTGATTATTCACTTTTTTAATTTATAAAGATTTTTATATACAATTCAATTAAAAATATTGTATAATTCTATTTAATAAAAATCAGAAAGGAATGAAATAAAATGAATATAGTTCTAATTGATGATGATATTAAATTTTTGAAAATATTTAAAAGTAAAGTAAAAGGTTATGCTAAAAAAATTTTTAGTAATTTTAATATAGATATATCCTTAGACATTTCTATTTTAGAAAAAAATATATATTCAATTTATTTTTTAGATATAGATTTAATAAACGAAAATGGCATTGATGTAGCAAAAAAAATAAAAAAAGGAAATTCAAATGCAAAAGTAATATTCACAACTTCAAAAAACGACTTAATACATAATGCAATTTCTATTCAACCTTTTTATTTTATAAGAAAAAGTGATTTAGAAACAGATCTAGCTACTGCTTTTATACTAATAGAAGATTATTTTTTAAAAAAGGAATTCTATTCATTTAAATATGAACAAGAAAAAATAAATTTGTATATTGAGGACATTATATATTTTGAAATAAATGATCACTTACTTACTATATACACCAACTCAAAACAGTACTATTTATATAAGCCTTTAAAACAATTAATAAACGAAATACATTCACCCTTGATAATACAAGTAAATAGAAAACAATGCATCAATCTTTCACATATTACAAATAAGAAAAGAAATACTTTAATTTTAGATAATTCAACTAAAATTAAGATTGGAAATAGATATAAAGATAATCTTAAAAGTAAATTATCTCAATATATTAATCAGGAGGTAAACAATGACATTTGAAATTATTAACAATTTTGTTGAGAATATGTTAATTTCTCTTTTTATTGCAAAATATATTAATTTAAAAAATAAAAAAAAGAAGTTCATTATTATTACAGTAATTATAAATACAATTTTAAGCACAATATTATCATATATTAATGTAGTTGGCATTACTCAAACAATGCTAATACAATGTGTCTTATGTTTTTTTCTTTATAAATATAATAATAACTTTTCTTTCCAAAATGTTATAATTTCTCTTTTTTGTAATATACTGCTATTTATTGCAGATTATTTTTCTATTCTGTTACTATCTTTTCTATATAGCACAACACCTTTTCAAATTTATAACATATATCAAATCTATATTTATCATATAATATTATCTAAAGCAATTTTTATTATAATGATTGTACTATCATTACTAAAAAAGCCTTTGCCATTTACAAAAATAAAAATCAAAGAAATTAATCATTTGCTTGCACTTGAGCTTCTTATAATTATGGTAATGGCATATTATTTTTTATCTACTATTCTAAGCAAAAATTTTGACTATTCATCAAGTATAATGTTTTTTTGTTTTATATTACTATTTTTTTCATTCTGCTATGTTTTTAACAGTATTATCAAAATGAATCAGCAAATTTATGAGAATCGATTAAAAGATGAACAAGAGCAATATAGAAGTGAAAATTTAAAAAATTTAAATTCTATAAAAATGAATATTGAGAATACTGAACATAGAATAAATTATATATTACAATCTATTGAGTTTGATTTAAAGGAAAAGAACTATGATAATGTCTTACGTAAAATAAAAATAAGTAAAGAACTTGTAAATAAAATTTCTCCTGTTTTATGCACAAATAATGAACTTTTTGATTTTATGCTAAATTTAGAAATTAAATTTTTTTTACAAAATAGTAAGCAAATAAAGATATGTGCTTTTATTTCTCAAAATCATGCATATGACAGATTAGAAATAGTCAATAATATTATTTATATTTTAAAATTATTATATACATACGTTAATAAATTAGAACTTTTCATAACCGAATCAGAAAACAACTTATTGCAAGTAAAATTCATTATTTTAAATTCAGCTACTTCATTAAAAAATGATATTGAAAAAAACATTGGACAAATATCAAATCAAAGTATTCAAATACAAGAAAACAAAGAAATAATTATTCTACAATATGAGGAGGGTTTAAATGAATATATGTAATTATATCGCAAACTATCTTATAAAGAAAAATATCATTTTAGGTGGAGATAAAGAAATATATATGTATGGATTATTTGTCATTTTATATAATTCATTTTTAGTTTTTGATATATTACTATTAGGATTATTGTTTAATCAATTAGAATTTTCCACTCTATTCCTCTTATTCTGGACCCCATATAGAATTTTAGTTGGTGGTTCACATTGTAGTACTCCTTTTAGATGTTGGGTTTTTTTTAATTTTTATTACTTGTTAAGTTACTTCTTTTATCTTTATTTGTCTTTGTTTCTCATTTTTGTATTAAACATAGTAGTTATGGCAATACAAACACAAAAAAAAATAGATAATAAATTTTTTATAGTATTATGGATTAGTTATTTTATTCTTATATATATTTTACCTTCAAAATATCAATTAGCAATGAGTGTGTCATATTTAATGAACTCATTGTTAACAATCCATCAAGTATTTACTACAAAAAAATATATTATTTAATATTCCAAACAAATAATTTTATTGGTTAGCATAAATATACTAATTCTAGCTCATACCTTTAAAATGAAATGTCAGAATTCTGACATTTCATTTATTCAATATAAACTTCATTAATATTATTGTAATCCATATCCAAAAATACACTTATAGCTCTGTGAATAGCTCTTTGCTTTTACTTCATCATTGCTGTTTCCCTCAATCGTATAGATTTTTTCTTTTTCTACTTTATCCACGATTCCAACATGGTCAGGATTACCATTTTGATTCCAATCAAAAAAGATGATGTCACCAACATTTGGAGTATAACTACTGCCTTTCCATTTATCATGATTTTTAAACCAAGTTTTGCCATCCGTTACTGCTGCAAATTTTGGTATCGTCTTATCTAAATCTCCACTTTCCGAAGCACACCAACTGATGAAAATCGCACACCACGAAACTCTTGTATTTAATCCATACCACTTCCAATACTTACCTCCTGAATTTCCTATCTGTGTTTTTGCAATAGATACGATATCCTTTAAATGATAATATCTTAGTACATGAGATACATAATCTGGATCACCATAAACACTTACCTGAAGTTCTGCTTTCATTTCATCAGAAAAGACTTTTGCATTTGCTTTAGTGTATCCACCAAAATTGTCAATTGCCCACTGAATATAGCCATTCCCAAAATTATAGCCTTGCAGTGCCAGTGAAATGCGTTCTATATCTGATGGTTCTTCAACACCTGCTTTTTTTAAACAATCTGCTAAATAATGTATTCCAACTTCAATTGAATATTCAGGATCAGTTATCCCATTTGGTTTTTTAGGAAATTTTTCATTATAGCTGCACTCAGAAGATTGCATTGGATCATTATCCTTACCACCACTTTCCTGCATCATGACAGCCTGAATCAATGCTACATAATCTTCTATTTCATACTGTTTTGCATGTTTTTCAATCGTTTCTGTGTAGGTTAGAACTTCTTCAGAAACATACATAGTAGATGTGTCTACACTTGAATCATTTGATAATGCACTAAACACTCCAATAAACAATGTGATAACTATCAGTATAATCAATCCAGTTCCAAAAGTAATGATATTGCTGATGCCTGTCGTCACTTTTTTTACTGCTTTATAAGTTCCCTTAAAAAACTTGAAAGTTACATTAACACCAGTATGAATAGTTGAAGATGTTTCTTTTGCTTCTTTGACTTTCTTCTTATGCTTTGCTATCATATGAAGCTTCATTCTCTGATTATAATTCTTTGGATTTATTGTTTGAGATAATACAGAATGAGTCTGTCTAATTTTTATTTTTGAATAGCTGGATATTTCTTTTGGTCTAGCTGAAATCTCTTTTTTGTCTTTCGTTTTGATTTTATTTTTCTGAATAAGTTTATCTTTGATATACCTTTGAGATTGTATGTCTTTTTGTTCTTTAGTTTTCTTTCTTCTTTTCACTAATCCTCTAGTTTTTATTCCTGTATTGACAGCTGTCTGTTTTTCTGTTTTCTCAGTTTTATCAACAGCATAATTTTTTGGATTTGACTGCTGATTTGAACTATTATCACTTGTGCTTATATTTTGTTTATCACTGATATCTTTTTTCTTTTCATAATATTTGAGATTCTTTTTTGAATCTACAATTTTTATGTCTTTAATGACTTCCTTTGTTTTAATATCTTTTGTCATTGTTATATCTCTCTGATTTCAAAATAAAAACTGTTCTTATTCAAGTAATAAAAAACATATAATAAATGATTATGCAATAACATATTCAACACTTCCTTTCAATCCTGTGAGTTATAAAATAACACATTCATATAGATAAATATCATTATATAAAATAAGCATGTAAGGAGTAAAAACTATGAACCTATTCAAAGAAATAAGGAACACTCTCTAACGAGAGTGTTCCTTATTTTCATGTTTTTTTAAATCAGTTATTTTCTCACTGTTATTTAGCAACTTAATTTCTGTCTTTACTGACGGTTTTTCAAAATCTTCTAGCCTATGCAATACTTTTGTTGTTTTTGTTGACATCGTTTTAAACGATGAAAGTATTGCACGAGAACATTTCTGTATAAGACTGAGTTTAGTTTTATCTCCATTATACTTTTGAACTGGTTTTCCACTCATCAGTAAAGCTACATTCTTTAAATTTCTTTTGGCATTTCTCATTTCAGATGTGATAGCATCACATGTCTGTACTAAATGATTTGCCTTATTCATTCCAACAAAAAGAGACTTACGGATTCCTCCTAAAGCCTCCTTGAAATGTAATACATTGATTGTTTTAATCACACCATTTTTGCCATTCTGCTTGAATGCTGAAAGACATTCTTTCATAGATGATATTAAACTGTCTTTTAACTTATTGAATTTATCTTTCCCATTATCAATTGATACTTGTACCTTATTAACTGCATCTGTCAATCTCATTTTTGTTGATGGATTTTGTAAACCATTTAAAAGTTCTTTCACATCACGCAATTCTTTAACAACTTCTTCAAACTGCTGTTCCATACTGGAAATATACTGAAGAAGTTCTTCTGTATCATTGTATTCTTTCCTTTTTTCATTTTGAAAAAGCATATCCATATATTCGTGAACAATAGATTCATCCTGAATCGATGGTAATTGTTTATCCATAATTTATAATCTCCTTTCTTCTATTTTCTGTCTGATGGTTTTGTTGTCATTAGTCTGTATAATTCCGTATTCTTTGGAAAGCGATTGATGAATGGTACAATATTTCCACCATATTTGATAAGCCCACAACCTGCTTGAGCATTCGTAATATAGCTCAACTGCTCATCGCTTATATTTAATAGTGTTGCTAGTTTTTCTCTATCCTGATACGCCTGATTCAACATCACTACAAATTCTGAATTGGATAACATCGTACTTGCCTGTACGCTGTCTAATAGATATTCTACATTTTGTGTTATTCCTATTGGATAGCCGTCACGCTTTCTAAACTGCCTCCAAGCGGAGTTAAAGAATGATGCACTTTCCTCATTTTCAAAGACAACATGAAATTCATCTAGAATAATATGTGTCCTTTTTCCTTTTCTCCAGTTGTTATTGACTCTGTTGATCATGGCATCAGTAATAACTAATAATCCCATTGTTTTCAGCTGTTTTCCAAGTTTAAAAATATCATAGGAAACGATACGATTAGATGTATTGACATTCGTTTTATGTGCAAAAGCATCAAGTGAACCATCTGTAAACAGTTCTAGTTTTAATGCCAGACTTCTTGCTTCCATTTCAGGCTGTTCCAATAGTTTTTGTCTTAATGTGACAAGTGTTGGCATTTGTTTTGTCTGATAATAATCCTGATAAACAAGAGCAACACATCTGTCAATGATACTTCTATCAATCGGTTTGATTCCATCCCTATCCAATTGTTCAAACAGTGACATAACAAACTGAGATTTATCACCAACAGGGTTACCACTATCTCCATATCCTTCATTCATATCAAGGGCATTAATATGATTTGGACTTCCTGCTGCAATCTGTATCACTTCTCCACCTAGTTCCTTAACAAGCAGTGAATATTCAGCTTCAGGATCACAGATAATGATGTCATCATCTGTAGCCAATGCAAGGAAGATGATCTGTTCCTTTGTCAAAAATGATTTTCCACTTCCCGGTACTCCTAGCTGAAAAGCATTAGGGTTCATCAGTTTTTCCTTATTGCACAAAATCAAATTATTTGTTATGGCATTTTGCCCAAACCATATACCACCTTCGTCAACGACTTCCTGTGCCCTAAATGGTATAAAGACTGCCATGCTTTCTGTTAAGAGTGTTCTTACGATATTCAGCTTATTTGTCCCAATGGGAAGAACACTTGATAGACCATCTAACTGTCTGCTTGCAAAGAAAAGTGGTGTCAGTTCACACATATATTTTCTTGCAATAGACATGAGGACTTCTGAATCATTATCTAGCTCCTCTTTTGTATCTGCTAAATGAACAATCGTCATACAGCCAAACATCATACGCTGATCTCTTACTGTCAAGTCATCCAAAAATTCCTTTGCTTCTTTTCTCTGCTGTTCCATATCATACGGAATGACTGCACTAAAATTATTATTGGCATTTTGACGTCTTTGCCAGTTTGTTATATTAGTTTCTACTCCAAGCAGTCTGCTTTCTACTTCCTTGACTGCCTCATCTGTAGGAACAGTAATAACATCCATTGAATACATAAGATTTTTGTTCAATAAACATAACTCTGCAATAAAGCTGTCCTTGATATATCTTGCATAGTCACTTAAATATAAGACTCGTCCATATTTATCACCTAACTTAAAATACTTATTATGAAATTCAGGCTGACGGGGACATATTGCATCCTTGAAATGATGACCTTTTCTCATCGAGTCATTCATATCAAAATGAAACAGTTCTTCTTCACCACTTCTATAAAAATCATGCAGTATCTTTAATCTTTCCACAGCATCCAATTCTTCAAGCTGGGAACCTAATTTAGAAAAATGTGAAGATAGTTCTACGGTCGTTCTTGCAAAGAAGCTTCTTGCTTCATCAATACTGTTTTTGAATGCAGTAATCGTGATATATTTTTCCTGTGTCATGCCATCAGCACCAGATACTTTTTCAAGAAGCATATCATTGTATTCTTTTCTGTATTTATCAAGATAGTCATTCTTCAATGGAATGAGTATCTTTTCCTTAAATTCCCTGATATTAATCTTGCGATTATTGATGGTAATCTTTGTCATCGTAGAACTGTCAAATGAATTGAGCAGTTCACTGTAATTAAGAAATAGTCCCACCTTTTCATCTTTGGAAGCAATAGAATAATTTATGTCCTTAAATTTATATGTTTTGGAATATTTGTTTCCACAACAAAAAATACCATCCTTGTAGATGGTATCGGCATCAATAATATCCTGTGCACTTTTAGGCACTTTCATTTTTTCTTTGTTTTGCTTTTTTAGTTTTTCGTAGCTTTTTATCATTTTTATTCATCGACTCCTTTCTATGATTTTGAATTGTTTCCAGTAAAAACTCGTAATATAAATTTTGTGGCTTAAATACAAGTTTTTGATTTGTCAAAAGAAACGAACGCCAAGCATTGATAACAATTTGTTCAGCTTTCATTCCCTGATAGGTTACAAAACCTAGTGCTGCAAAAGGCGCTGCACTTAACATATATAGCCAGCTGGTGATTTCCAGTCCTAAATGATCTATGAAGAGGAAATAGAAACCAACTGCTATTAGGCATGCTAATACAGAAAAAAAGCATTGTCTTAAAGATAATCCTAAAACAATGCTTTCTGTATAATCTCTTATTTCTTTATTAATTTTAACTTCCATTTTTAACCTCTTTTCTAAAAAGAAAGCCAGTAGTTATTTTTACTAGTTCAATAATCATTCTTTTTATTCATGTTATTTTGTTTTATAATTTTTTACAATAATACTACCCCTACAAACTGGAATTTATTGTATTCTTCCATAAAAGCTCAATATCACCTATAATTTAAAAATTTAGAACTATTATCTAATGCTAAAATTTGCAATAATTTGTGCATGATCTGGATAAGATGTTGGAATTTCTCTTGTAAATTCTCCATCTACATATACATTTTTACAATTGTTCACAAAATCCCAAGTATAGGGATAACAATAAACACTCAACTCATCAGAATAAAACATTAAATCAGGACACCCTGCATATTCATCACCTTTGTAAGATTGATGACTTACGCCCTTTGGAACAACAACATTAATCATGTTTGGTAATTTTTCTTCAAAAATAAGTTTATTCCAATACTCATTCTGATTATTTCTTCGACCAACGTTAAAATCCCCACCACCAACAATTTTATAATTTTTTTCATTAAGCTCATTTATTCTATCTACGATTTTCTTACCTTGTCTTGCTCTTGCTTCCATCTCTTTATTAAGACTATTAGCATTCTTGTAATCATAGTAATCAACTAGTATTCTTGTTCCAACTACCATAAAAATATCTCCGTAATTATCTTTTAAACAAATATCTAAATAATCAGGTAAATCTTTATCATAGTCAGATTTCCATGTGTACTTATTACCAATCTTCGAATATTTTTCTTTATTATAAGCAATCATAATTTCATTATGTTTATTCCCATTATCAGATGTTTCGAATAAATACTTTTCATTTAAAAAAATTTTTTCCCAATCATTCTGTTTATAAAATTCAGTAAAGATAATAATATCAAATTCTTTATTAAAGTAATTCAACACAAATTTTGGATAGAGAGATTCTCCGGAACCAGCCCTTTGATTTATATTCCAAATAAGTAGTTTGTTCAAAATGATTCGCTCCTTTCTATAATCGTCTTCTTATTAACGTTAACTATTTATATCCTCTATATTTCAATTTATCGTTGTCTTTATTATATCAAATACACTCATAGCAATAAAGAGATGATAAATATTGTAGTCTTGTAATTACACAGTTAAACTAAATAAAAAAGCATCTATTACATAATGTTTTAATTATATTTACTAAGTTGAACTTTGTATCTTATTGATTGATTTTCTCACATTTTCACAATAAAAAAATAATAGATTTTAATCTTTTCTATCGTCTAAGTCTATTTACTTGATTTTTGCTAATACATGGCTAAACATAGCCAATTGTATTCTATTATTCTCCTTTATAGTATCTAACGCAAATATTAAATCAGGTAATGTACAAATTTTTAAAAATCGACAAATGTTAGTTTTATTAATCAAACCCTCTACATTAGTATTTTTATATTTTTCCTTTAAGGCATCTATCGAAACATCATCAGCTAGTCGTAACTTACTCACCTGACATTCAGTTAAATCTAATTGCAAGTTTGATGAATTTTTAAAACATGAATTTTTAACATAACAATTAATAAATTTTGCATTTTTAAATTTGCATTTCTGAAAATTACAATTATTAAAAAAACAATTATCAAAAGTGGTTCCCAAAAACCTACTACCTCTAAAATTACAATTAGTAAACGTTATTCCAGAAAAAATTGCTCCATTAAACGAACAATATTTTAGTGTTGATTTTTTAAACAGAGTTCCAAAGAAATTACACCTATTAAAATGAGAGTGTATAGAATTAGAGTTTCTAAAATCCTTATAATTAAAACTCTTATCATTTCTATTAACTCCGGAATAGGAAAAAAATTTATTCCTTGGATATTTTTGTTTTTTCTTTTTCACAAAAATCTTTGAGTCATATTCTTTTTCCACAAGAACTCATCCTTTCCATATAAAAAGCACCACACAACAGTGATGCCAAACCAGCAGTGTTTTCAAACATTTTTAAAACAATAAATAGAATAAAACTAATCACCGTTAATACATCTGAAACTTTCTCCATAGTAGACATCACCTCCATGCAAATAGTATATTTTAGACCCCATTCCGTCCGTAGACCATACTATTACCAACTCACTGTTGGCCGGTGCGGGCAATATTATTTTACCATATTTTTTAATTTATATAAACCCCCTACAGCCTTATAACTTCTATAACTTCTAATTTATCTTTCTTCATTATACTACTTAAAGATATTAAATAAAATAAAAACTATAATCCCATCATATCCTTCACAACATGATCACTCATCTTGACAGTTCCAACCAAAATCAACATATTAAAGATCAATTCTCCAATATATGACCAAAGCATTGAAATCGCACTTGCTTCTGCATCAATGCTTGGTGGTGATCCTGCAAATTTAGAAAAGATGATACAAGCTAAAACGATGATAGCTCCCTCCATACAGACACCAATGTAGCTTTTTAAAAAAGTAACTGCAACTGATTGTGTGCTTTCTGAAGCAGATGCAGATAAAGGAATTGGCGAAATAGCTGTATACATGTAAAGTCTAAAAAAACGACCATAAACTGTTAGTATTAACACAAAGGATAATATCGTAATGAATATTCCTCCAAGTAAAGTAACTGCCCATACAGGTATGCTTTCCAGAAATCCACAGTCATCAACTGCATCAATAATCGTTTGTGGTATAGTTGTACTTGTTGCAGTTCCAACACCTACAGTTTTCATAATCTTACTTGTATTACCCTGAACAATTTCAAAAATCTTACACATGATATCCATTCCATAAACAACCAATCCTCTTGCAATCGCAAAACGCAAAAACAGTCTTAAAGCATGTTCAGGACGCTTGATTTCCGTTAAATTCACACACGTCTTAACCATTCCAACGACAAAGAAAAGAACAAGCAATGCTAGTCCAATGGCCAGTAAGCCACCATGTATTTGTGTAATCACTTTCCATATATGCCCACCTTTGAAATTCTGCGGTGTCTGAGTCAAAAGTAGCCATATTTCTGCTAACTTCTGATTCCATGTGTTAATGGCATTGGTTAGATTATCAATAATTCCACCCAAATTGATCACCTCACTTTCTCATCGCTGATGGAACTAGCCACCAACAATGAGATTTAAAATTTCCTTTGCAAAAGTGATGATAATTCCTCCAGCTACAGTGAGGAAACCATTAGCTCTTTGGCTGGGATCATGGCTCTTTAAACTCAAGCCAACCTGGACGACACCAAAACCTAATAAGATCATACCAATAGCTCTGATCAAACTAAAGATAAAAGTTGATAGATTATTAACAACTGTCAATGGATCTCCATCTGCATAGACTGGTGTTGCTCCAAAGTTAAGCATTGAAACACTTAAAACATATGCTAAAAATAACATTTTTGCTTTTCTATTTGATTTCATAAACTTCATAAATGATTTACCTCCATTTCATTTTCTTATAAAGTAAAGGTGTAGTTATCAAATTGCCTGCAAGCATTTTAAACTACACCTAAATGATGATGTCTGCAAACATCATCTATTGAGCAATCTAATTACCTTTAGATAGCTCTTTTTCTTTTTTCATCAGTTCTTCAAAATATTCTTCTATATCTTCATCTGAATAGAGTTCATAGTCCGCATCAGTAAGAAGAATATCTTGCCAGTCCTCAATCGCATATTTTATCTTTCCATGTTCATAAGGTTTGGCTTTTCCATCTTTTGTATATTTCACATTGGGATGTTTCAATATATCATATTTCTTGTCAAAGATAGGTCGTTCACCACGTATAAAGAGCAACGAATAATCATTATCCAGTAATCGTACTTCATCAGGTGTCAAAAGTTCCCTTCCTGCCTGCTGATAATTTGTCGAATAATTGCCACTCTTTCCGCTTGACTTGCCATAAGTGTTAGTATCCAATGTTTCCTTGCCAAGATACTCACTCATGAATTTATGTGTTGACTGTTCATTCCCACCAAGATAATATAAGCTGTCACAATTGCCGACAATGCTTTCCCATGCATCTTTATATAATGCCTTGATCTGTGCAAGATTTTGAATAATAATTGATACAAATATCTGTCTTGATCTCATGGTACTGAGCAGTTTGTCAAATTCGTCTGGCAAGGCAACATTTGCAAACTCGTCCATCAGGAAATGAACAGGAATAGGCAGTTCTCCCCCATGAACAATGTCCGCCTGATAGTAAAGCATCTGAAACAGCTGAGTATACAACATTCCAACAAGAAAATTGAATGTTGAGTCATTATCAGGAATGACACAGAAGATTGCTGTCTTTCTTTCACCAACAAGATTTAATTCAAGTTCATCAGTTGCTGTTAATGATGCAATACTTTCAAGGTTAAAGGCAGCAAGACGAACACCAACACTTATTAAGATTGACTTTGCTGTTTTTCCTGCTGCCTGTTTGTATATCTTATACTGTTTCAATGCTAGGCTATTAGGGTTTCTCAATTCAAGTCTTTCAAACAGTTCATCCAATGGACTCTGATAATCTTCATCATCTTCTCTTACATCAGCAGCTGCAATCATTTCCATGACCATTGTAAAGTTCTGTTCCTCTTTCGGTGCTTCATGGAGAAGATATAGGCACAAAGCTTCAAGGAGTGCTGTTTCACTTTTCTCCCAAAAGGGATCATTTGTCTGACTTCCTTTTGGTGTTGTATTTCTAATCAAATTGGTAATCAGTTTTAAGACATCTTTATCATCTTTGATATATTCAAAAGGATTATAACAGTGTGACTTTGACATATTGATAAGATCAACAGCCTTGATCTCATAACCTTCCTTTTCTAAAAGATAGCCAGTATCTCTTAAAAGTTCTCCCTTTGGATCAAGGCAAACAAAACTTGTATTGCACTGCATCAGATTAGGCTTGCCATAAAATCTCGTCTTGCCTGCTCCACTTCCGCCAATAATGATAGAGTTAAGATTACGTCTGTGCTTTTTTCCATCAAGTCCAATATATACATTCTGACTTAAAATCTTATTTTTTGTAAAATCCTTGTCTGCATATTTTTTATTGACACTTTTGTTATTTGCCCACTTTGCTGAGCCATATTCCTCCTGACGTCTATAGTTTCTTTTGTTGGATAGATATATACCTATTCCGCAAACATATATAACAACAAACAAACTGACCGTTCTTAAACTGTCTTCACACCATACAATAGAAAAAGGACTACTCATAGCTTCACTAACATGCGGTAAAGCATTCAATAGTCCTTCGTTTACATATGGTGCAGTGATGAGTCCAAGCCATATGACGGGTAAAAATCCCAAAATAAAAAGAACAAGTTCATCATGACTATCTTTCCTCATAACTTTTTCTTGTTCCTTTCATCGCATCTGCTTTGGCAGACTTTGCAATAATCGTTTCAATAAAATCATAGTTCTTATTTTCCCTGATCTGTTCATCCCTTAGTTTTTTCAGTGCATTGATAATGATCCTTCTTTCACAGTCAGTCACACAAATATGAACGATTTTTTCTTTTGGTGTAAATAAACTCATTATCGGCTCACATCATTTCTTTGAACAGTTTTTTCCTGCTGAGATTTATAGATACCTCTATCAATGCGTTCGCTGACATCTTCACATAGATTTTTGATATATCCCAACTCCTGCTTGATGTCCCTTGTTTCCATTCCATTAAAATAATTGACAACCTGATTCGTAAAGCCTGTGTCATGAACAGGAACTCCATATTTCTGACAGAGAATATAAGCTGAACTTTCAACAAAGAACTGATGTTCTTCTCGATTATAGCTGGAATACTGTTTATCAAATTCTACATGACAGTATTCTCTTGCAAGCCATTGAATTAGCTGTTGAGGACTCAAATCTTTTGCATAGAATATACATTTTGAATCAGGTGAATAAAATACAGGTTCACCGCCTTCAAAATTATCTGACTGTGCTAATGCAACAGGTGAATCATATGTCAATCCAGCAATCATATTTTCAATATCCATTTGGGGAGCAGTATACAAAATGTCCTTTGTATTGATCTGTGATGCATCAAATACATACTTTGGATTATAGTTAGTTCCATATGATCCATCATCTCTTTGATATTCTCCACTTGGTTCTAAAATTTGAATACCCTTTTCCCCTTTTCTGATATAGAGTTTATTTTCTCTCCAGTGATTGTTGTCTTTCAGCATGACTGCTTCAGGATTCTGTGCCATAACTAAAAGAGTATTGGTTACAGTATAATCAAGTCTTGACATAAGATTTAAAAATTGCTGATACTTCTGGGGTGAAGAAGCCACTTCTCTTATTTGAGTTTCTGCAAGTTCATACAAATGATCTCGCCTTTCTTTCATCTGTTTTGCATACTCTTCTTTCGTAAGCCTTGGCTGTTTTCTTTCATTCTGCTTTTGAGCATTTTTATCTAGCATTGAATAAATATTTTCCATTAACTGTTACCTCACTTTCTTCTTGCGTTTTTTCTTTCCGATATTTTTGTGCTGAATCTGCTGTTTTACGGTTACTCTCTTTTGTTGCTGTTTTTTGATGTCATTTAATTCTTTTCTCACCGATGGGCGTTTAGGTTCAGTAATATCGAGTTCTTTTCCTGCTTTGGCTAAGATAGGCTCGGACGGATTGACGCCCTTCTTCGTTCGAGCAAGAGTCGGGTTTTGTGAAAAGCTCTTTTTATCTTTTTTCATTGATTTCATTAATGACTGAACAAGTCTGTCGTGTTCATCATCACTTAATGTTGGTACATCTTTAAATGGCTGATTCTTTTTTGAAGCTGCATATTCATTGATGGCTTTTGTATCAACAATAGCCAATTCAAACTTATCTACAATTCTGCTGATTTTTGATGCATCTTCTGCCCTGACCATAATGTCACAGATCCCATCAGTATTGTTTTTCTCCTTAAGAACACAGTATAAAACTCCATAACGTTTTGCTTCCTGAGTGAAAGTCTTTAAATCATTGTGATGAATGGCAAACACTTTCAGTTCCTTTCCTGACTTTAACATAGAATTGAGTCGTGCCTTTCCCTTGACTTTTTTCTTGTCAGTTAGAATTGCATAAAGTGTAGCTGCTAAAGATTTAGAAGCCATACCACCAGCTTTGAGTGCAACATTTGTAGCAACCTCAATCCCCTGCAATGACATTCTCACGACCTGATCGGCTGTTTCGCCTCCTGCGTTCATCTTGTTCACGCTCCTTTCTTTCTTCATTGATTTTTGACAGTTTATCTTTCATAGATAATGAGCGAATTCTTATGTCCTCATAGAGTTTCACCTCCTTTCGCAATTCTTTGATTTCTTCAGAAAGAGTCGATACATCTCTCTGTAGTTTTTCTTTTGTATCAGGATTTCGACAGCGTCTGATTTTGTTGTAGACACATCTTCGTTCCTTGATAAGTAAATCCAATTTATCCTTGACTGATGATTCCTCTCTATCAAGATCATCAATTGTTTCAATCCTCTTTTTACATAGCAGAGTTGTTTCCTGTGTAATCTTATCCATGTATCTTAGATCCTCTCTCAACAAAAAATGCACCCTTTTTCTGTTAGGTGCATTCTTAGGCAGTATTGACATTTCAAACATATAGCGAACATACAAAGCACGAAAGCCTGTTATCTTTTTTGCTTTTTTCATATCACCTTGATAGTGATAAGTTTTAGGTTTCTTATTTAGTATAGTATCCTGAAAACCAATATCATTATTTAAAATACGAAGCTTGATATTTTCTTCACTGTATGATTCATCTTTTGTAAGATTATGAAGTCTAAAAAATTTTTCTGATCCATGTGGTCTAATAGCCATATACTTGACATTCATTTTGACTTCATATCCCATTGATTTTAAGTTTCTGATAAACTGAGTAAAAGTCATTGAATGACTGATAGCTCGATCAACATCATCAATCATAAGTGATCGTCTAGTTGGTATCTTCTGTTTCTCTGCTAGCCACTCACTATAGTGCCTTCCTTTCTTTGGATTTTCAATAACACTTAAACGATACTTCCTGCAAAGTTCATCGGATAATCTTCTCATTCGATCATAGTCCTTATGCTTGTTGAAAAATCTTTTCTTTGTTACCCACGAAACTGAATTAACGACAAAATGATTATGAAAATGTGCTTTATCAAGATGAGTTGTGACTAATACTTCAAATTCTTCACCCCACATCTTTTGAGCAAGTTCAATTCCAATAGCATGTGCCATTTCAGCAGTGACCTCTCCAGGTGCAAATGACTGATAACCATGAAAGGCTAACACACCATCTTCCTTATGTGCTGACTTTTTTGTCTGTACCATCTGCTCGTAAACATTGGAAGGATCACAATTGACACCACTGACATAAAACTGCTTTTCGGTTTTCAAGTCATCAGTTGTATATTCAATAACATTTTCAAGTCCCTGAGACTGATAATCATCAAAATCCTTATTTTCTGTTTTCATAGGATTAGCAGCATAATCTAAGACTTCTTTTAAACTGTACTTAACTGCCCATATAGAAGTTGTTGCCATTATATATTGACCTCTTCTTTTCTATATTCATCATTCACTCTTAAAACATATTGAATCTGTTTTTGAAGTTCATCAAAATTCTTTTTATACTTCATCACATCAATTGAACCTGTCTTATGAGCAACCACTGCAATCTGATTGAGATTATTTCCAATCCTTCTTAACTGATCGATTGTTTCCTTTAAATCAGGATAAGGCTTTTCGGCTGGTACGATTTTTTGAATAATCAGGCGAAGATATGCCTCTCTTGAAAGTCCTGTTTTTAAAACTGCATTATTCAAATCATCAAGTTCATCATCGCTTAATCTCAGCTTTATTTCATGATTTCTTTTTATTTTATTTTTCATTTTTCCTCCAACAAAAAAAGTCTTATGAATAATTCATAAGACCTCATCATCATATTCTTCATAAGGTGATAACCCCATTTCTTCCCATGTCACACCATAAGGAGCACCACCACTTGTATAACCAGCAATAAAGAAAAACTGATCATCCTGAAAATCATCAAATGTTTCTTGTTGCTGTTTGTGAAGTTTTCGTTCTTTTCTTTTTTTCTTTTTGTTGAGTTCATGCTTTTTATGAAGTACAACACTTCTTTTTTCCTTATCAATCTGTTCTTTTGTTAACTTAATACCTAGTTTCAGCAGTTCATCTACAGCTTTTAATCTATCTACTTTAAATTTTTTTCGATAACATTTGATTATATTTCCTTGACTTTCATCAAATTCAGCAATCCATTTCATAGCTTTAGGTTTCCTTTCATGAAAGCTCATTTTCTTTAGTTTTGCTTTCCTGTTGCTTCTCTTACTCATCTCGTTCACCAGCCATTTCTTATTACTATTTATATCATGAACTTCATCTATACACAACTTCATTTTCAGCGAGGTATTAGGGGATTTCCCCTAACAAGCTGACTTTTGTCCCCAAAAGTCCTTGCTTGCTACAACCTACTACATTAATATATACACCATTTACAAAAATTTTAAATTATCACTAAACATAATATATATTTTCTTATTCTTTTAGTAGAAATAAAAAGCAACTAAAGTTTGCTACTACTCTAGTTGCTCAATTTTCTCACTAATCTTTATAATTAAATTATATATTTATTCTATTTTGTCTGTTCTAATTTGTATTGAGTGTACTTCATTATAATTTATTAAAATATAATAACTTTCTTTATCCTCATAACTTGATATCTTATTACCGTCTTTATCATAATACGAGAACGATGATAAAAGAATCTGCGAATTATTTATATCATCTACACCTTCTAAATAACCAGTATAACGACTACCATCCTTTAAACACACAATACATGCCACATCATAAGAATCAACCTGTAAAAAAAATGACAAAATACTTCCACTATTTTCTAAATATTCAACAGTAAAAATATCTCTTTTTATCAAATATGAACATAACAAACCAACAATCAATGCAATAATAACATTTAATAAAGTCACACTTATAAAATTATTTATAATTGAGTTTATATATAATGAAAGCTCATTAATTAAATAACTAATTACAACTGAAAAAGCAGTAACTTTATAATTATCATCTGACATTTTTGTTTTTAACGCTCTATAAACTAAAATTAAAACAAGATAGCCCGGTACAAAATAAACTAAAATATTTGAAATATTTTTAACTATCTCTATCATTTCTTTCCTCCTCTAGTGGTTTTTTTGCATGATTTATTTTTTCAATTTCACTTGCACAATCTTCATTTGCTTTTTTAAGCAAATCAGTATTATGTTTCTTTTTAGTTTTCTTTATTGATTTATATCTTGCCATAATTTTTACCCCTTTATTGCATTTTTAAACTTCTATAAATCATAAATATATTCACGTAATTCTTTAGGACTATTCATAATATACATAATATAATTATTATCGATATATGGATTTCTAGTATTAGCTATAACTGTTGGATCATAATATAATAATATTCTCTTTTTTTCAATATCGTTTTCCATATATAATTCAGTAACCCATATATAATGAGGTATTTTAATATCTAACAAGTTCTCAGCATGCCCTCTAGATATATCTCCAACTATATAATTTTTTATTGAATTTACAAATTTCTTTATTTTAGATAGTTCAACCAAATAATGTCTTTGGCTAAAATCTCCTTTAAAAAAATTCATAACCATATTATCTTCATTATATTTTTTTAATTCTGATAAAAAATCCTCGTACACTGAAATATATTCCCTACAGTCAATATAAACACGTTCATGTTGGGGAATAAATAAATTTCCCAAAACCCTATTATCTTCTTTATCATAAATTTTGTTCTTTTTTTCTTTCATTATATTAATAAAAGTATCCCAATCAGCACGATTTATAAATTCACTTGCACTATCTTCGTCATCTTCATTTCCCTTACTAAAATAACCTGAATCATCATAATAATAATATTCTCTTTTATCGTTTATACAAATAGATCCAACGATTAAAACAACATGATCTTTAATGCCTAGAATAACTGGAATTGAACTTTCTAAATTAGTAAAAACAATTTCTTCAATTTGCTTAAAATAAGCTTCCTCTAATAAGCTATTCTCAAATAAATTATTTTCAATTTCATGAACTTTTACAGGTACATCATTATCTGCAAAAATCTTGAATATTTCTGCAGGTCTTAAACCTGATGAAGGAAAACGTAATATCTCACTTTTTCCTAAATACATTTTTTTTAAATTTATTTTCTTATATCCATAGACATGTTTTAAATAAATGGTAAGCATGAGTATATCTGCATGTGCACACGAAGCAACAATACTATCTTGAGAAAAAAAAGGAAACGTTCTAATTGGAATGTCTCTATGCCCAACATGTATAACCTTTCTATAACCCAATATATCACTATTTTTCACTTCAGAAATTGTATCCCAATTAGGATACACAAACGATAACATGACATTAGTTTCAGTAATAGGTCTCAATGTAATATTTCCTAAATAATTTGATGCATCAAAATTATCACTACACATAAAATGTACTCTAGCAACATTTTTTCCTAAATTATATGAAGTATTAATATAATGCATTGAAACCATTTCTTTCCAACTTGTCTCAACATATTCATCTTCAAAATAAAAATATCTGCAATTATCATCAACTATTTTTTTGATTCTTGATAATACATCTAATACAATATCTTCTTTAAAATCATCATAATCAATGTTAACTAAACTTTCTGCAGGTAAAAAATCCCATATACTTTTCACAAAATTATCAACTGTATACTCTTGTATTTCCGCCATATTACACCTCTAGTTATTTTAATTTAGAATAACAAATGTAATCACTCTGCTTAATCTCACTCATTCTTTTTTTTCTATTAACATATCTTCTTCTTCTAATCTTTTTATCATTAGACATTTTTGTAATAGCATCTGATAATAATTTTGCTCTTTCTTCTATACTAACGTCTTTCATACTACATGCCTCCTTGTATGCTGTGCTACTCTGACGACGGTATCAAAATACCTTGCACATTATTTTATGATTTATCCAAACATTTATGACAAAATCAAAAATTTCTTTATAATTATACTATAAAAATAGAAATAAATCCATATAAAAGTAGCATTTTCTCTTTTAAATTAGTGTTAAACTAGCATAAATTAGCTAAAACTAAATATTAACTCTGTTTATTATATATGAATATTTTTTAGCCAATCATTAATGTCTTTATAAATATTGGATTTTTCATCATTAATATCATATCTTCCACTTAAATGATACTTAATTTTTTCACTTGTTTCATAACCCGCTCTATCATTATCAAGATGTAAAACAATTTCTTTTATCTGCTTATTATCCATTAGAAAATTCTCCAATGCTAGTGGAAGTTCTGATCCCTCAATGTCTTTTCCAATGATCCCTGCACCTGCTAATGAAAGATAGTTTTCATGATTCCACTTTCTTCCTTTCTGTTTTTCTAGAGTCTGAAATGACATGAGATCAATCGGACTTTCAAAGACATGTACAACATCACTACAGCTATTAACAAGTCTAAAACTGTAGTGTTTATCACTGCCATAAACATCTTTTTTCCACCTGTCATCGGTTGCTCTTTTAGAGGCAAACCTTTCTTTTCCCTTTTCATCATAAC
Organism: uncultured Erysipelotrichales bacterium; assembly: GCA_910579135.1. Taxonomy (GTDB): domain Bacteria; phylum Bacillota_I; class Bacilli_A; order Erysipelotrichales; family Coprobacillaceae; genus MGBC113645. The sequence continues at coordinate 66,054 of CAJTTM010000013.1, forward strand.
CAACGAAAACAACTGAATGATCATTTTGACATTCATAGACGAAACCTTTCAGATAATAATAATTCACGATTTCCTTATCAATTCCTCTTTCATTGATCAAATAATCAAACATTCTTTTTGGTTTTGAACATACCATTGGCAGTCTAAAATCATTATTCTTTTGTTGAATAGGATATGTTTTTTTATAAATTGGCGGCTTTTCAGTAATGCACTGATATATCATAAGTGCTGCATCTAAAAAAGGCATATCATAAACTTTAATCAAATAATCAAGTGCAGTTTTACCGCCTATTCCTCTCGACCACCACATCCACATGCCATTGGTCATATGCAGACTGTCATGTGTTCTTGTCACATAGTCATTACGTGATCTTCTGACAAGTTCATTGGGTTCATAATTAGACAGATATGTCAGCAGGTCTAACTTTTTTACTTCTGCCATTTCTTCTGGCTCTAAATATTTTTTCATCTTTTATCCTCCAAAATTAAAAAGTCGACAATCAATATTGCCGACCTTGATCAAATTTTATATTCATTTATTATTCGGTATTTTATCTTTCCATTGCTGGTGATGTATGCTTTTTTTCTTCAGGAGCTTCATTATCCAATAAAGCAGACTGCTTGTCATCTTTTCCTCCAATATTCAGTTCTTTATTCAGTTTTGATAATTTTTTACTCAAATTCTGCAGTTCATCTTCTTTTTCAAAAGGCTTTTCCACTTCTTCTTTGGCATTGATAAACTGCTGACTGGTTTCATCATATAATGCTTTCTCTATTTTCATTTTTTTAGGAATGGAATCTATTGCATTATCAATACGGGTGATATTTCCATAAACATCACTTCCAAGTTCAACAGGATAGCTTAAATGTTTTTTCAAAGTCAAAATATGCTCATTATGAAAAGAGTCATATTTTAATTTCATCTCAAATCCTCGATAGTTTCCTATTGTGATTTCTTCCTGAGATTTCAGCTGCTGACAGGCTAATAGAATTGCCTGTCCTGCCTGTTTTTTATCAGTTATTTTCATATCTTTGATGACCATTTCTGTAAATTCTTTTTGAGGAACAATAGATTCTATGTCTTTTTCTATACCGCTTATTCTTTCTTCAATCATCTTCATTTTTTGAGGATAGTATTTTAGAATCCTGTCTTCAAGTTCGTATTTTTGTGATAAATAATTGGCTTTGGCTAGTTTCAGTTTTCCTACTTTTGCATCGAGTTCCATCTTCTCTTTGACTTTAGGATTACCGCTTGCCAGTACTTTGATTTCTGCATAGGAAAGAGAAGCGTCATCAATATCCTCTGCACTTCTGACAGGACTTTTGGAAGTCATGATCTGTGAAATAAACTTCTGTTTATTTTCAACCAACTGATACAAATACGCATCAAAGGTCTGCTCGGTGACATAGCGATAGATATGCACATCACTGTTTTCATTGCCTTGCCTAATGATACGACCAGCTCTTTGTTCAAGGTCAGTCGGTCATTTTTTGCGGACAGTTCAATACATACCTGTCTGTCCCTTGTCCTGCTCCTGCGTTTGCTCTCGTTTGACTTCTCCCTCTGCACCTTTTTTGCACATATCGGGCAATATTTTGAGATAGCAGAGCCTGGGACATATTCAACACCGCACACCATACAATTCTTATGTGGCAACGCTGTCCACCGTTTTGTGGGTGTGATATGTAATTCACCGACAAAGCCGATGAATTTATAGTAAATCTTGATTTCCTGCTTCACTGTTCCGTCTGCCGATTTTTCACGCTCCGAAACAAGTATCTTGTCTATCAGTGCATTTACCACTGTTGCGTCCAGTTCCTTTAAGCCTTGATAGTTGCGGATAAGGGAGAGGAAGTCACGGATTCCCTGCGATTTCTCGTAGCTTTCATTAAGAGTTTCCGTTACTTCTTTCAGTCTTGCTTCGATTTCAAGCAGTTCTTTCTGGTATTTCCCCGACATCATCTCAAAATTCCGCTTGGTGATACGCTCCATGACCTTATCCTCATAGAGAGCGGAAAACAGCCTGTCAAGCTCCGCAAGACGTTTGTTCAGCTTCTTCCGTTCTTTCTCCATTGCTTTTGCTTTGCTCTGGTCTGTTTCCGTGAGCCGCTTCTCAATCGCCCTCACCGCCCGCTCGTCATTCACCGCCATATCCGCAAAACGGTTGATGTCGGCAAGCACGGCGTTGAATAAGTCCCTCGCTTCAATGGCGTGTGCGGTACACATGACGTTGCCATACCTGCCATAATTATTGCAGGTATATTGTACGCAGTCGATGATGTCGGGGCGTTTCCTCCTGTTTGCGCTCATAGCCCGCAGAGCATAGCCGCAGTCCGCACACTTGATAACGCCTG
>CAJTTM010000014.1 GCA_910579135.1 uncultured Erysipelotrichales bacterium
ATATGATAAATTTGCATGTACATCTAATCTTGGTTTATCAACATGTAATCTATCTATTAAACTAATAGTACGATCCTTCATCGATGGATTAGATGGCTCAAATGTTAATTTCGCATCTAAATTATCAAACCAGTCAGAAACACCAGTAACATGAATATTTAATTTTTTTAAATCAGATAGATTTTCTTGCCCAGCATAATCTTCGCAAACAATGATAATATTTTTAACACGTGTTAAATTCTTAAGCATATCTTCATCAACAATTAAAGAATCACCCTCTACTTTTAAATCAGCTAAACCGATAACCTTAACAGGTGTATCAGTAATTTCTTGATAATAATCAAAAAGTTTAATTTCTTTAATTGCTGTGATATCTTTATAACCAGATATCTTAATTTCTTTTGCATCAAACCCTTTAACAACAGTTCCTATTGATGGTTTCTTACCAACACTAAGTAAATCTATTCTAATTTCAGCATCTCCCACTGGAGCGACCGAATTATTAAGAATATTAAAATCATATCCAGTATTTTCTTTTTTATTTGCGACAGTAATTGAGTTTATGGTTGATTGTGCACCATTATTTACTAAATTTTTTGCAGTATTGATACCAGAATGAACATCATCATTAAAACTATGCCCATCTAATTCAAGTTTAACAGTGCTAATATCCATAGTCCCTGTTTCAGTAACTTTTTTATCTGAAGTTGTATCATTATACTGTGTTTCAAAAGACCCAGTTATCACTAATTGTTGAACAATATTAGAATAACCATCCACTTCAATATAAATATCATCACTTAACTTTGTATTTGCCTGAAAGGATTTAAAATTCACTTCAAAATAAGACAAAACTCCGCCCCAAGCACCTTTTTGAAGAACATAGTTTCCATCACTATCAGTTGTTAAATCTGTGATTTTTATAGTTTTTTTAACACCTGTATTTGTATGAGTTGTAATAGATTGAATTTCAGATATATCCTCTACTAACTTTTTAGAAAGAACAATTTTATCAGTAATAAACCCATATCTTTTTGTTCCATTACTAGATGCACCTGTTGTAACCAATAAATTTCCAGAATTAAACAAGCCAGGTATCATATCAGAAATACTATCATTTCCTAATTCATATCTAAAACCTGCATTTGGTGTATTAATAGGGACTTCTATTGGATCTTTATATGTACGTACACCATCTTCTGTTCTATAAGGATCAACCCTTATAGTTGGATTAGCTGGCTTAGTTTCAATAGTAGCTTCAGTAGTCGTAACTGTCTTCTTTGTTTTGGAATAAGCTCCCTCTATAAACTGATCATCACTTGTTGCTGTTGAAGGAACATAGAACCATTTCTCAAAATATGTATCTAATTTATTAACATAAACAGCTCGATTATTAACATTTCCATTGACTGCTATTCTCCCATCAAATTCTTCATTAACATTAATACGTTCTTTAAAATCAATTCTAAAACGCCCTGTAAATTCATAATTTTTATGATTGTTTAAAAAACTCTTCAAAGCATTTTTAGCATCTATTGTCCATGCACTTGTGTCACTATCAGAAAGCTTAGAATCTATAGAAACTTGTCCTATAGATAAAAAATCTATTTCTTCTTGTTTTGTTTTAGAATTTATATATTTAAATTCTAATTTAATATCACATGGATCCAAAAACCAATCACTTAATTTTGGTGTTTTGTCTTCATGATTATTCATTAAAATTGATATTTTCTCTAAATCAAAATTTTTAGGTAATGTATCAACAATAAAACTATTAAATGCAGGTATATTACCTGTGTTTTTAAAATGTCCTAAATAATAATTGACATTAGCACCAATCGCAACTTCTTTTTGACTAACTTCTTCTCCTTTATCATTTAGAACATATTTTTTATGTTGAAAACCTTCTTTAGGAGCATCAAATTTACCATTATTATTTAAAGTTTTTGTCCATGAATAACTTCCACTTTCACCAAAGAAAATAGTACTATACAATTTTGTTGAAACACTATTGATCATACTATCTGGAATATTAGTAGCCATAGGAATAGCCATATAATAAACTTTCTTATCACCTTTTCTAACTTCAATATTATTAACACTTAAACTTACCATTGAATTAATTGTATATGTATAAGGAAGCGGTTTAACTGTGTCAGGGATATTTGAAAAAGTTTGGGTATCCCATTTCTCTAAATCTTTTTCATCAATATCTGTAACATCATATATTAAGACTCCTCCTTGTTCTGGCACCCCAACAAACTCATTTTCCCTGTCTTGGTTACCAAAACTATTATTTTTAATAGGAGAACCGTCTTTATTATATATCCAACACATTGCATCTTGTTTTAATAAACCATAAGCATAAGAACTATCACTTGTTGGAACTTTAACATTCATATCATATGCATTAAAATAACTATCATCTTCATCAGATTTGTTTTCAATTTCTAACCTATACACTAAATAATTATATTTATCCCATAAAACATTATATGGTTTCACTTGTGTAATTGTTGGTTCCCATTGTAAATTAGAGCAGATCAAACTATATTTTGACTTAGAAGAAGCACCTGGAGCGATATACATTTGAATCAAATGTTCTTCTTTGTCTTCATCTATATAAGTTTCATATCCACCACCCAAGTTTACAGTAGCACCAGTATTTTCAGGAACTTCACCATAAAAGAACAATTCAGCTTCTATTGAATAAGGAATACCAGATTTTAATGTAATTGTAGAACATTTAATTTGTGCATTACCATAAAATTCTTGACCATTGCTTGTATCACTTCCATTATCATTAGTAATAACAAGACCAACACCTAATTTAGGTTTTCCTTTATCATCCTTTTGATCTTTTGGAACTTCATTTTCTTCATAAGTTGTTACAAGATTCCCACTTTCATTACTATAAAAATAAGGTAATGAAACTTCAAAATTTAAATCTGTGGCTTCACCATTTGTAAAGTCAGGGTCAATAACAAGATTAACTCTAACCCCTTTTCCTTTCCCTCTACTAATTAAAGAAGTATTTTGTTGTGGATTACCTTCACTATCAGTTGGCGTAATTCCTCCACTGACATGTTCTATTGTAAAATGAACTTTTGGACGTCCTACATTGGATGTGGCATTGGTATTATTATTAACCACATTAAATCCTGATATAATCATTGCTATAATTATAAAAATCTTAAAAACTTTTAATAGAATATTATTTATTTTTTCCTTCATATTAATATCGCTCCCCTTGGTTTTTAAATACTCAATATTATTATATAACTTTAGTATATATGTGTCAAAAAAAACAACATAAAATCATTTTACATTATGTTATATCATAAAATCATGGATTCAAAAAAAAGTTGTGTTCTACACAACTATCTTTTCTTATATTTCCTACGATACATAATCCCTTTATAATCAGCAACATAAACCAAAACATACATAATGATTGCTAGAAGAGAAGCACTAAGTGCATCTAAAACAGAATGTTGTTTAACAAACATTGTTGATAAAGTAATAAGTATGGCAGAAACAACACTAAATACTTTTAATCCTTTTTTATATTCAAACTTTTCATGTTTACATATTGCAATAGCACAACCAATAGAATTATAAACATGAATACTTGGAAAAACGTTTTGAGGACGATCTGCTTGGTAAATAATTTGAACAGCTAAGCGAGTTAAAGAATCACACTCATAATTAACTGGTCGATGATCATAACTTGTGGGAAACAAAGAAAACACGATCAAACAAACAGTCATACCAATAAATAAGAAGGCAATACATTTATAGAAATCACTTCTATCTTTAAAAAAGAAATAAGCAATTGTTCCAGCTACAAATAAAAACCAATAAATATATATCCATATAAACCAAGGAACAAAAGGTATTGTTTTATCTATTGATGTATAAACATCAGTAAATCCAGTTTGAATATATTGTAAACCAAAATACCATATCATATATGGAACAAAATAAAGAAATACCCATGCATGCTTATATTTATTAATAAAAGCTTTCATTAATTAAAACCAAAAATCTTTTGACTAATAGAATAACCTGTAGAAATGACCTTCATACCAGGCTTACTCTTCATTTCCATAAATGTTCCAAGTAATGTATGTTTAATTGCCTTATATAATTCTGGTTTTGTTTTCAAATACGCCCATAATTCATCACGTTTCTTTAAGTTTTCCTCTGTACCTGATTTAATCAATAATACAGTAGAAACAGTAGTAATCATTGATAGATATTTAATCATATAACTTCTTAGCTTTCTACTCTTTAAACTCATAACATCACAAGAGTCAATCATTAACTTATTAACTTTTATCTGTTGATCAATACGAGAAATCATAATCGATTCATTTACTGATTGATCTTCTCTTCCTATATAATATCTATATAAATCAACATTTAAATAATATAAAGTATTTACATATGGTAATGGTTCATACACAAATAAATTATCTACATAGAAAGTATGTTTAGGTAATTGTAAATTACAATTTCTAAGTAATTGAGTACGATAGATAACAGAATGCATCAACAAATTTTGTTGTGGATAAAAATATTTAACATTATACCATCTAAATATCTTATTAGTTGGAAATGCATTTGTATATCTAATTACATTTTGCTTGTTAGCACTCGGTTTTTCATATACATAATTTGCTATCATCATATCTAAGTTTTCACCTGACTTATGTAATTCTTTTAAAGTTTCTACAACTTTAACCAATGCTGATTTATCAAACCAATCATCACTATCTAATACCTTAAAATATAATCCACTAGCATTCTTTAAACCTGTATTAACAGCTTCACCATGTCCTCCATTTTCCTGATAAACATATTTAACTGTATCTGGATATAATTCTGCATATTTTTGACCAATTTCATCGGTTTTATCTTTAGAGCCATCATTAACAACAATGATTTCTACATCATCACGACAAATCAATGCAGATTCAATTGCATTTGACATATATTCCATTGAATTATAACATGGAATCGCAACACTTAAAATTTTCATTATTCTCCTCCTAATTGTTTACTTAATTTTAAAGCTTCTAAAACAATACCATCTATATTGTAATATTTATATTGAGCTAATCTCCCTAGTAAATAAAAATTCCCAAATGGTTTAACCATTTCTACATATTTTTGATGAAGATTTCTATTTTCATCATTTAATATTGCATAATATGGGACTTGTTTTTTAGAATTCTCATACTTTTGAGGATATTCTTTAATAATTGTGGTTGTATCAATATCTTGTCCTGTTAGATATTTAAACTCTGTAATACGTGTATAATCTTCACTAACAGTATAATTAACAACCCCATTTGATTGATAGTATGGTTGATTGTAATGTTCAAAATCAAACCTTAAAGAACGATAAGGCAAACGTCCTAAAGAACAATCAAACAATTCGTCTATAGCACCTGTAAAAATAATTTGACCACCAAACTCTTTTCCCTCTACCAATATCTTATTATCCTTAAAATCAAAAGATAATAAATCTTTAGCATCCTTTTCTAACTCTACTTGAATAAGAGGGTGATCTAATAACCTTTCAAATAATTTTGTATATCCCTTTAATGGCATTCCTTGATACTCATCTTGAAAATACCTATTGTCATAACTTAATAAAACAGGAACCCTTGCAGTTACACTTTGATCAACTTCTTCTGGCTTTTGATCCCATTGTTTCATCGTATACTTTAAAAAAATATTCTGATATACATATTCAGCGACTTCCTTTATCCCTTTTGATTGACTTTTTCTTAACTCTAAAATAGGAACTCTAGAGTTTTCTCCATATGTATCTATCAACTCTTTTTTTAAAGCATTCCCCTTTTCTTTTCCATACACTTTCATTAACGTATTTAAATTAAAAGGAATAGGAATGATCTTACCATAAACATTTCCAACAACCTCATGTTTATAATTATACCAATCTGTATACTTTGATAAAAAGTCATAAACTTCTTTACTATTTGTGTGAAATATATGAGGACCATATTGATGAACTAATACACCATATTCATCATAACAATCATAACAATTCCCACCAATATGATTTCTCTTTTCTATAATCCTAACATGATGATTTTTCTCTGCCAGTTGTCTTGCAACAACAGCACCTGCAAAACCACAACCAATGATTAAGATTTCCATATTCTCAAATCCTTTCAAATATAATTTTCCACAAAAAAAAGAAAAACTAATTTATTCAATTTTATAAATCCATTTTAACACATCATCAATAAATTGCAACAATAAAAATGAATTCTTATATTAAACAAAAAAAGCCTATTTATCGATAAAATTGAATCATTATATGTCGATTGCTTTTTCTTTACAGTAGAGTTGTATCATGGTAGTATTGAATTACAAAAGAAGTTTTATTATTTGCAAATATGAAACAATCTAATACAAGGTAAGATTTATTAAAGTTTTTCTTTAACATCTTACCCTTTTATTTTGTCGAAAAAGGAGGAAAAAGATGTATTATCAAAAAACAATTCAAGATATTTTTAATGAATTAGATACTTCAATATATGGATTAAATGATATAGAAGTAACTAATAGACAAAAGAAATATGGAAAAAATATTTTAAATCCAAAAAAAGAAGATTCCCCTATTATTGTGTTTATAAAACAATTTACAGACTTATTAGTTATCATCTTATTAATAAGTGCGCTGATTTCAATGTTTGCAAATCAATTTGAAAGTTCTATTGTTATTATTGTTGTGGTTATTTTAAATGCTTTATTAGGAACTATTCAAACATTAAAAGCAAGAGCATCTTTACAAAGTTTACAGCAGTTGTCTTCTCCAATTGTTAGAGTGATAAGGAATAACCAACTCATTGAAATTAATTCTCAAGAATTAACAATTGGTGATGTTGTTTCTATTGAGGCAGGAGATATGATCAATGGAGATGGAAGGATCGTTGAATGTAGTGGATTAAGTATAAATGAAAGTAGTTTAACTGGAGAGTCTTTGAGTGTAGAAAAAACAACTTCAATTATTGAAAATAGTACTTGTCTTGCAGAACAAAAGAACATGGTTTTTAGTGGTAGTTTAGTTGTGAATGGAGTTGGAAAATATGTAGTTACTCATATTGGTATGAATAGTGAGATAGGTAAAATAGCTGGATATTTAAATGATTCTAAAGAAAAAAAGACTCCTATTCAAAAAAGTTTAGATCAATTCTCATTATTATTATCTATTGGTATTATTATCATTTGTATCATTGTTTTTTTAATCAATATCTTTTTAGATAAACAATCTTTTTTAGATGCATTAATTGTTGCAATCGCTTTAGCAGTTGCAGCTATACCTGAAGCGCTTGGTTCTATTGTGACTATTGTTCTTTCTATTAGTACTCAAAAAATGGTAAAAGAGAATGCAATCATAAAAAATCTCAATGCTGTAGAAAGCTTAGGCTGTGTTAATGTCATTCTATCAGATAAAACAGGTACGCTTACTCAAAATAAGATGACAGTCACACATTTTTATATTGATAATCAAATATTAAATAAAGATTCATTAAATATTCATTATTATACTCATCAAATTTTATTTAAAGCATGTTTATTATGTAACAACGCTGTTATGAATGGTGACAATAAAATTGGTGATCCTACTGAATTAGCTTTATTAGAATTTGTAAAAAGACATTCAAATAAAGAATTGGTTTCTATAAGAAAAGATGAATTACCTTTTGATTCTCAAAGAAAATTAATGAGTGTTTCTTCACTCAATCATATTTATACTAAGGGAGCATTTGATATTTTAATAAAAAGATGTGACTCTATTCTTTTAAATGGTAGAGTAGAAAAGCTAACTAAAAGACATGTAGAATCATTAGAGAACAAGAATAAAGAATTTGCAAAAAATGGTTTAAGAGTTTTAGCATTTGCTTATAAAAAACATCAAAATAATCACATTTCATTTGAAGATGAAAATCATCTTACATTTATTGCTTTAGTTTCTCTCATTGATCCACCTAAAGAAGGAAGTTATGAAGCTGTAAAAAAATGTAAAGAAGCAGGGATAAAACCTATAATGATTACTGGAGATCATATTATTACTGCTAAAGCAATTGCAAAAACATTAGGAATATACAAAAAGAATGATTTATATTTAGAAGGAAAAGAGTTAGATCACATAAGTGATTATGAACTTTCTAAAATTCTTCCCAAAATAAGCGTTTATGCAAGAGTTACCACTACACATAAAATGAGAATTGTTAAATTATGGCAAAAACAAGGTAGTATTGTAGCAATGAGTGGTGATGGTGTTAATGACGCCCCTGCTCTTAAACAAAGTGATATAGGGATTGCAATGGGAAAAAGAGGTAGTGAAGTCTGTAAAGATGCTGCTGATTTTATCTTATCTGATGATAATTTTTCAACAATTATTCAAGCTGTTATGACAGGTAGAAATGTTTATAATCATATTCAAAATGCGATTTTATATTTATTATCAGGGAATTTCGCAGGAATTATATGTGTATTTTTAGCTTCAATACTTATTTTACCCACACCTTTTTATGCAGTCCATTTATTGTTTATTAATTTAATTACTGATTCTCTTCCCGCAATAGCAATTGGAATGGAAGAAAACCATCCAAATGTTTTAAAAGAAAAACCAAGAGGAAAAAAAGATAAATTATTAAACAAGGAGGCAATATTACAAATTGTATTTGAAGGAATTATTATTGCTTTATGTACAATGTGCTCTTATTTTATGGGATTAAAATATAATTCACTCAGTGCTTCAACAATGGCTTTTTCTACGATGTGCATTGCTCGCTTATTACACGGTTTTAATTGTCGTGATAAACAATCATTATTTCAAATAGGATTTTTCTCTAATAAAGCTTCTTTATATGCCTTTATCATTGGATTTATATTATTGCATATTATTTTATTTGTTCCTAGTTTTCATTCTTTATTTCTTATACAAACTCTTTCGCTCATTCAATTGATATGTATCTATGGATTTGCGGTCATTCCAACTTTAATCATACAATTACAAAAATCTATAGATTAAAAATATAATTCATTATATAATGATAAAAAAGAGATAAACAATATGAAAAAAGAAGAATTGACAGGTATGTTTGATCATACATTATTAAAACCCTATGCGACAGATCAAGAATTTGAAAAGTTTTGTAATGAAGCTAAAGAAATGAAAGTCAAAATGGTTGCAATTAATAGCGTTCCAGTAAAATTATGTAAGAAATTATTAAAAGGTTCACCTATTCATGTAGGGGCAGCCATCTCTTTTCCATTTGGACAAACAACTATTGAAATGAAAATCGCTGAAACCAAACAAGCCATCAAAGATGGAGCAGATGAAATTGATTATGTTATTAACATTTCTAAGGCAAAAATGCATGATTGGGATTATATTGAACAAGAAATGAAATCTACTGTTGATGTTTGTAATCAAAACAATGTTATTTCTAAGGTTATTTTTGAAAACTGTTATTTAACAAAAGATGAAATAAAAAAATTAGCAGAAATTGCTAAAAAAATTAAACCCAATTATATTAAAATTAGTACTGGTTTTGGCACTTATGGGACATTAGTTGAAGATGTTGCTTTAATGAAGAGTGTTGTTGGTGATAAGGTTCAAGTTAAAGCAGCTGGTGGTATTAGGGACTATCAAACATGTTTAAAGATGATTGAAGCTGGTGCAACAAGAATTGGTACCAGTCATTCTAAAGTGATTTTAGATGGATATGAAAAAGTGTAAAGAATGAACTTTACACTTTTATTTATCCCAAATAAGCTTCTCTAACCTTTGGATTCGCTGCTACTTCATCAGCATCACCATGAACAGTAATTGCTCCTGTTTCTAAAACATAAGCTCTATTTGCAATGCTTAATGCCTTATTCGCATTTTGTTCTACCAATAAAACAGTCACTCCATCTTTATTAATAGATTTAATAATATCAAAAATCTCATTAACTAAGATTGGTGACAACCCCATTGAAGGCTCATCTAACAACAATAGTTTTGGTTTAGACATTAACGCCCTACCCATAGCAAGCATCTGTTGTTCACCACCAGATAAAGTACCAGCCAATTGATTTTTTCTTTCTTTTAAACGTGGGAAACGTTTAAATATTTTTTCTAAATCAGCTTCAATACCCTCTTTATCCTTTCTAAGATAAGCTCCCATCTCTAAATTTTCCATAACTGTCATTTGAGTAAAAACATGACGACCTTCTGGAACTTGAATTAATCCAAGACCAGGAATTTTATGAGCAGAAATCTTAGAAATTTCATTTCCATCAAATTGAATTGAACCACTTTGAGAATGAATCAAACCACTAATTGTATGCATTATTGATGTTTTACCAGCACCATTTGCTCCAATTAATGCAACAATCTCACCTTGATTAACCTCAAAAGAAGCATTTTTAATGGCATGGATAACACCATAATATATATTAACATCTTTAACTTCTAATAACATGTTATCCCTCCTATTCCTCATCGCTACCTAAATAAGCAGCAATAACTTCTGGATTATTTTTAATTTCATCTGGTGTTCCAGTTGCTAAAACCTGACCAAAATTTAATACAGTAATTTTCTCACATATTCCCATAACAAATTTCATATCATGTTCTATTAATAAAACAGAAATATCAAACTTTTCTCTAATTAATTTAATTGTGTCCATTAATTCAGCAGTTTCTGTTGGATTCATACCAGCTGCTGGTTCATCTAATAATAATAACTTAGGGGAAGTTGCTAATGCTCTAGCAATCTCTAATTTCCTTTGTTTACCATAAGGTAAATTCTTTGCTTTTGAGTTTGTAAATTCATCAAGATCCAAAACCTTTAATAAATTCATTGCTTTTTCTTCAACTTCTTTTTCTTCTTTACGATAACGTGGTAACTTCAAAACACTTTCAATTAAATTATAATGAATCGAATGATGTAAAGCTACTTTAACATTATCTAAAACTGTTAAATCTTTAAATAATCTAATATTTTGAAATGTTCTTGCAATACCTAATTTATTGACTGAGACAATAGATTCATTAGTAATCTCTTGTCCACCTAAATAAATCTTACCTCTTGTAGGTTGATAAACCTTTGTAAGCAAATTGAAAATTGTTGTTTTTCCTGCCCCATTTGGCCCAATCAAGCCATAAATATCATGAGTTTTCATTTCAATTTCAAAATTATTAACAGCAGTAAGTCCACCAAAATCAATACCTAAATTTTCAGTTTTTAACACATATGTATCATTAGCCATTGTTTAGATCTCCTTCCGCTTTATTCTTTTTAAATATTTTCTTAATTGTTTTATTTATTGTTGGATTATTAGTAATAATCATAATACTAATTAATACAACAGAATAAATCAACATACGATAATCTGCTAAGAACCTTAATAATTCTGGAAGTAATACAAGTAAAGAAGTAGAAATAATTGTTCCTAACATATTTCCAAGTCCACCTAATACCACATAAACCAAAATCAAAATCGATTGATTAAAGTCAAATTTAGCTGGCACTAATGTTGAGAAATTCAAACCATATAACACTCCTGCAGCACCTGCAATACCTGCAGATAATACAAAAGCAATTGTCTTTGTTTTAACAACATCAATTCCCACTGATTGAGCAGCAATTCTATCATCTCTTGTAGCCATAACTCCACGTCCATATTTACTATTAATAAAATTGAAGATAATAAACAAAACAATAATAAGTACAATAACACTAACAGTAAATGTAGAAATACGATCAGTTGCAGTTGCTCCAATAGGACCATTAATTAGCATCTTTCCACCTGTACTTAATTTTACATTGTTTGTAATAAAACTAAAATGGAAACCAGAAGCATCATAACCTAAGAATGTATTATTTATTAAACTTTTAATAATTTGTCCAAATGCCAATGTAACAATTGCTAAATAATCTCCCTGCAACTTTAATACTGGAATACTAATTAAAAATCCAAATACAGCAGCAACAATTGCTCCAGCAATAATTGCAACAAATAATCTTAAAATATCATTAGTAATCATTGTAGATGTAACACTAGATACAATAACACCTGTAAATGCACCAATACTCATAAACCCTGCATGACCCAAACTTAATTCTCCAGAAACCCCAACAACTAAGTTTAATGCAAGAGCGACAATAATATAACTTGTAACTGGTACCAATAAGTTAATAAATAAACTCTTTAAAGAACCAGTAAACATTAATAATTCAATAATGATATATGCAAGAATAACAACTCCTACACATATAGAACGATTTTTATTTTTTCCAAGAAAGGCAGTTTTCATCATTTCCATAATTCTCACCTACACTTTCTCACTTACTTTTTTACCTAATAAACCAGTTGGTTTAATAAGTAATACAATAATCAATACTAAAAATACAATTGCATCTGACATTTGTGAAGAAATATATGCCTTTGAAAGTGTTTCTAATATACCTAATAATAAACCACCTATAAAAGCACCAGGAATGGATCCAATCCCTCCAAATACAGCTGCAGTAAACGCCTTAATACCAGGCATAGATCCAAGTGTTGGATTAACAGCTGGATATGTAGAACATAATAAAACAGATGCAATAGCAGCCAAACCTGAACCAATCGCAAAAGTAACAGAAATTGTTGTGTTAACATTAATTCCCATTAATTGAGCAGTTGGCTTATCCTCAGAACAAGCACGCATTGCTTTTCCAATCTTTGTTTTATTAATAAACATTGTTAATACAATCATAATAATTATACAAACAACAATTGTTAATATTGTTAAAAGAGATATCTGTAATTTCCCACCAAATAAACTGATATTATCAAAATCAAATAATGTTGGGAAAATTTTCGTATCAGTTCCCCATAAAATTTGTGCAGCATTTTGCAAGAAATAACTTACACCTATAGCAGTAATCAATACCGATAATGATGAAGCCTCTCTTAATGGCTTATAAGCTAATCTTTCAATTAATACACCTAATAAAGTACATACAAATACTGACACAAGAATTGCAACAATTGCTGGCATATTAAAGTTACCTGCAATAAAAAATGCAGCATATGCCCCTATCATAATAACATCACCATGAGCAAAATTAAGCATTTTAGCAATACCATATACCATTGTATAACCAAGTGCAATAATTGCATAAACACTTCCTAACCCTAAACCAGTAATAAGATACGATAGAAAGTCCATAAATACTCCCCCTTTTCACTCAATAAAACTCTTAAGTATCTTTAATTTATAATATAACATGAATTTATAGTAAAAATAAGAGGTTAACAAATTGCTAACCTCTATAGTTCAATATAGATTAGTCTTCTACACCTACATAAGCACCATCTTTAATAACCACAGCTTTTGGAGCTTTACTTACTTCACCTTTTTCTGACCAAGTTACATCAGTACCAGTAAGACCATTAAATGTCATAGAAGTAAATTGTTTCTTTAAGATATCAGCAATTTCAGAATTACTCATATCTGGAGTTGCTTTTCCTGCTTCTAATGCATTGTAAATTGCATAAATACAATCATAAGCATCAGCAGCAAATTGATTCGGTACTTCTCCATCACATTTTGCTTTATAATTCTTTACAAAATTAGCAGTTAAATCATCTTTAGCATCAGCTGAGAATGGAGTCAATAAATAAACACCTTCAGCTAATTTAGTATCAAAACCTTTTAATGTTAAGATACCATCCATACCATCAATACCAAAGAATGAAGGTTTATACCCCATCTTACTAGCCTGAGTTAAGATTAATGAAGCTGGTTGATAGTAAATTGGTAAATAAACAATATCAGCACCTTTAGCTTGAGCATCTTTCAATTGAACATTGAAATCTGTAGCACTTGAGTTATCAAATGAAGTTTCAGAAACAACTTCTAATCCTTTAGCTTTAGCTTCAGACATAAATTTTTGATAAACTCCTGTTGAATAGTTATCATCATTCTTATAGATAACAGCAACTTTAGTTCCTAAATTAGTATGTGCTTTAATATAATCTGCAGAAGCAATACCTTGGTTAGGATCTGTGAAACACATTTGATATACATATCCAAATGATTGAGTATTATCAGCATCTTTATAAATAACTGTAGTAGAAGAAGCTGATGGTGTAAGAGCAAATATTTGATCATCTGCATAGTTTTGTGATACAGCTGCAGCAGCACCAGATGTAACAGTACTTAAACCAATTTGCATACCCCAATCTTTTAATGTTCCATAAGCAGTTGGAGATTTTTCTGGATCTGCTTGATCATCTTCAACTTTAAGTTCTAATTGGATTCCTCCCTTAGCGTTAACTTCTTCAACAGCTAATTCAGCAGCGTTCTTTACAGCATTCCCATAAACTGCAGCATCACCAGTCAAAGGACCAGACACACCAATTTTAAACGCTTTACTTTCATTAGATTCTGTACTTCCACCACCACAAGCAACAAGCATACTTGCTACAGCAACAGTAGATAATAATTTTTTAAAATTCATGTAGTTTACCCCTCTCTTTTATTTTTATACTTTATAAGTATACCAAATGATATTAAATAGTCAAGAAAATATCTGTTTTTTTACAATATTCTAAAAAATAATGTTCATTTTAGGCAAAAAGTAAAAGATTTGTTAGAAAACAGAAAATATTATACAATAAAGCAAGAATATTATTTATAATTATAAATAATATAATAAACAAGAAGGAGAGTAATAACAATGATTAAACAAATTATTAAAGATCAATTTTTTTTAAACCAAAAATCACAAGAGGCGTCACTCAAAGACATAGAGACTATTAATGACCTGTTAGATACAATTAAAGCACATCCTAACTGTATTGGGATAGCTGCTAATATGATTGGAGTATTAAAGAATATTATCGTTTTTAAAGAGAATTCTCATTACACTGTCATGATTAATCCTCAAATTATTTCTACCTCTAAAAACACATATAAAACAAATGAACGATGTCTTTGCCATCAAGGTGTTAAAGAAACTATAAGATATCAAAAAGTAAAGGTACAATTTATTGATATTAATGGAAAAAAGAAAATAAAAACATATCAAGATCAAACAGCCCAAATAATTCAACATGAAATTGATCATTGTTATGGTATTTTAATATAAAAAACTTAACTATTCATTGAAAAAGAGAGTTGAAGTCCAACTCTCTTTTATATCTGTTAACATTTAAATCTATCTTATTCTTCAGATGTTTTCTTCTTTTTTAAAAGCATGAATCCTAAAAAAGTAATAACAGTCATTCTGCTATATAACATAATTCTTTGATCATCAGAAGTCTTAACATGTTTAGACTTAAAATCATCACTGTATTTATCTCCTAAAACACCACTATCTAAGGAATCTTCTTCATCTTTAGAATTCCCATTAAGTATTTCATCTTTATTTACTACCTTATCACCTAATACATCACTATTAAGTTCATCATCTAGTTCAAAAATCCCTGTCGTTGGTACATCAGGTGTAGGATCTACTGGGATAGGATTTGCAACAAATTCCCATGTCCCTACAAATTTAACATCACCATTAACAACTTTTTCATTTTCATTCCAGACCTTAAATACCCAAGTTCCATCATTAAAAGTATCTATATATTTTTTTTCTGTAGGTTCTTTAGTATTAATAATCTTGCCTTTTATATAAGTGTTACTATCAGTTGGTAAATACTTATTAATAGCTTCTGGTAATTCTTTATTTTTAGTTCCACTTACAAATTGATATGTGACATTATATTCATTTAAAACAAATCTCCATGTTCCTGTAAATATATTTCCTTCCTCTTCAATTGTTATTGTATCTTTATCCCAATTGACAAATTCCCAATATCCATCATATTCATCTCTTGTATCTTCTACATTTTCAAACTTCTTATTTTCATCAGCAATAAATACTTCTTCACCAATATAATGTTCATCTTCATCAATTGGTGTTAAATGGATAACTGATTCAGGTAACATTAAATCTGGATTTTCACTTTCAAATTGGTAACTTGTTAGATGACCTATCCTTAAATTAGTATCAATCTTACAAGTACTTGCTAAGGTATGTCTTTCTAAATAGAACATATTAAATTCGCATGTTTCCCCATTTCGAATACCATTTTCTTTAGCAAATTCTTCTATATCAACATCTCCTTCAGCAGCATAATGAGCTCCGCCCAAATCAACAACTAATTTCCCATTAATGAAGATATAGACATCATCATCTCCGTTAAAGTTAAAGAACTGATTAGCTCCTTTTTTGTATACAAAACTTCCACTCACTTTCATCCCAAAATGATAATTATGGTTATCTCCATGTCTTTCATTACCATATAAATCCAATGGGAAAAATCCTCCATTATCTTGCCCTAATTCATTATCATTATAAAATTCTTTATTTGTTGTGTCATATTTAATTTTATTTCCACCATTAAAAGAATAAAAACTTTTTAATTCTCCATTAACTTCTCTATTTTGACCATTTAAAATCATTTTGTTATATAAATCTGTCTTATGATTTAAATAAAAATCTGTATTAAAGAAATTCTTTAATCTTAAATATGCATAATCCATACAAGTATTACAATCTTGATATACTTTTAGAAGACTTGCATTATACTTTTCTTCTGTCTTATCGTAATCACCTAATGGAAATTCTCCTCCTAATGGTGTCATTGTTAAAGCTGCAATTCTTGAACCCGCTTTTCCAACAACCTTAACTTTAACATTTCCATTTCCTTTTGGAATATCTACAAATTGTTCATGAAAACCATCAGTATCTTCTAGATCTAAAGTTTTTAAAACTTTATCCTCTTTATCTATAACAACAATTTTCATTCCATCTGCTTGACATCCATTGCCACCTAGATAATATCTCAAATTCACAACTTGACTTGTTTCAATATCCGTATTGAAAATAATGCTTGAATCCTTTGAGCATAATACTCCATCCCCTGATTGTTCAAAGTAAACAGTACCATCCATTAATTTATCAGTTGCATTTGTTGCATTTGGATAATTTGAAGATTGCCATCCCTCAGTGATAAATGTTTTACCATCTTGACCAATAAGATTATCTCCTTGTTCTCCACCATCAGGTGTCAACTTAGGAATTGAGAATTTAACTTCCTCACTACCATCTTCTTCTCTATAAACATCAAATATAACTTGAGTATTTTCTTTAGAGTTGAAATTTGTAGCTCCATCATCTAAAAGAATAGTACCATCTAATGTTTTAATTTGATATTTTATTGTTAAGTTTCCTCTCCAATAATCAAATTTATAATCAGTATTAGAAGTCACATCAACAACCTTTGTTAAATGATCTTTATATCCTTTGTTAATGACCCCATCACCTTCATGTTGCCAAATGACCTTTCCGCTTCCAGTATGAATTTGACCATTAGATTGATTAACATTTACATTACTATTTAAAGACCATCCATTGTTATAAAAATAATTTTCTGCATTACCAAAACTATTTTCATACGTAGATCCTTTTGCTCCCGATTTACTAACAAAATATTTAAACACATCATATTTGTTTAAACCAGTATCCCCTTTTAAATCTTTAAGATTGTCATGAATAACTTGAGCTGCATTTTCAATTGTTAATCTTGTATAAACTGGATTTCCATCTTTACCTAATATTGGAGATATCAATCCCCTTGTAGGTCCAGTATTGTTAGAATCTTTAAAACCAAAAGTATCCATTCCTGCTCCTAACATATACTCAAAAAACAACCCATCTGCATCTACATCAAAGAATTCAACAGGAAAACTAATACTTCCACTACCTTCAGCGTTAATAGTATTGCTAATTGTAAAATAACTAAATACCATTGATGTTGCTAAAAAGCCTTTTAACATTTTCTTATGATTTTTCATTCAATCAATCGCTCTCCCTTCTGTTAAAAAATGTAACAAGAATCGTGTTATTTATCTGTTTGATAGTGGTAAATAAATATGCAAACACATAAAAACACTATTTCTTACAATTTCATATTAACATAATTCCTTAATATATATGATTGAAAGAAAAAACGTTGTAACAGGTTACATATATTGTAACGAATTTAATTTTTAATAGTTTTGATAGTTATGAAAAATCCATGTTTTAGTATCAAAAAAGAAGATTTTCATCTTCTTTTATAGTGTTTTATATTATCGTTTTTCTAAAGCCTCATCTAATACTTTTTTTGCATTAAATACCCTAAAGTCCTCTTCATCAATCAAAATAACTGGAGTTCCTGAATTTGCTAAACCCTCTAACTTTCTTAAATCACCTGCTAATTGAGGAGTAACCAAAACAATATCAGCTTGTTCAATAGAATATTCTACAGCAGTTTCTGCAGCAGCCCAAACAACAATATCCATTTCTTTTTTTGCCGCTTCATCTTTTAAAGCAGAGGCAAACATATTTGAAGTTACACCAGCTCTGCAGCATAATAAAATTTTCATAAAAATTCTCCTTCCTACTTATTAATTCTATTGTATCATAGTATAGAAAAAAATACTTTTCATTTTTTAAAATCATAAATTTTTATATCACAATTTTGAGTTCTATAATAGAAAAAATCATCATTTGTCATATCATAGAAATATGAATTGATTGTTCTAATAATCCCACCATGACAGATAACAAGTATCACTTCATCATCTTTGCTTGTTACATCATCTAAAAAAGAATAAACACGATGAACAACCTCTAAAAAGGTTTCACCTTGAGGAAATCTAACACCTAAATTATATTTAGTTTGTTGAAACTCTTTTGTGCTTGTATCCATTCCTTCATAAACCCCAAAATCTATCTCTTTTATTCTTTGATCAATAATCTTATTTTGATTAGTAATAATATTGGCTGTATCAATTGCTCTTTGAAGAGGTGAAACATATACCTTATCAAAATGAATATCTTTAAGTTTTTCTTTCGCATTTAATGCTTGTTTCTTTCCTAAATCAGTAAGCATTGCTTCACTAATTCCAGATATCTTATTTTTAACATTAAAATTTGTTTCACCATGTCTCACTACATATATTTTCATACTAACTCCTTAATTAAATAACTCTAATATTTCGTCCATTGACATATTTTGAATATTTGATTTCCCATCTTCTACAAAAGTATCTGCTAAGTTCTTCTTTAATTGTTGTAAATTTTGAATTTTTTCTTCAATCGTATCTTTCATAATAAGTTGGAAAACTTGTACTGATTTATTCTGTCCTATTCGATAGGCTCTATCTGTCGCTTGGTTTTGAGCAGAAATATTCCACCAAGGATCAAAATGAATAACAGCTTCTGCAGCAGTTAGATTAAGTCCAGTTCCTCCTGCTTTTAAAGAAATAAGGAATACATCAGTAGAATCATTTTGAAATTGATTGACTAGTTTTTGTCTTTCTTCCTTTGTATTTGATCCTGTTAAAAGATAATAACTAATATGTTCTTCTTTTAATTTTTCTTTAAGTAAATCTAAAACAGAAGTAAATGATGAGAATAACAATACTTTTTTATGACTGTCTTTTAAAGAATGAAGTAATTCAATGCACCCCTTTATTTTTGATGATGGTTCTTCTATATCATCATAAACAAGACGAGGATCTAAACATAACTGTCTTAACTTTGTAAGCATAGCAAGTATTTCAAAACGTTTATTCACATCTACATTATATTTAGCTGCTAGTTCTTTATGTATTTGAATCATATTTACATAATATAAATTCTTTTCTTGTTCATTAAAAGTAAATGTTAATGTCTTCTCTATTTTTGGAGGCAGTTCTTTTAATACAACTGCTTTATTTCTTCTTAGTAAAAATGGAGAAACCATATTTTGTAATCTTGTCTGTTTTTTCTCATCATTAAATTTCACAATAGGTTTTTCATATTGAGCTGAAAAATAATGATAATTATATAAGTAATATGGCATTAAAAAATCAAAAATAGACCATAATTCAGCTAAAGAATTTTCAATTGGCGTTCCAGTTAAGGCAAAACGATGTTCACTTTTTAATCTTTTTACACATATTGCGTTCTTTGTTTTTTGGTTTTTGATATACTGTGCTTCATCTAAAACAATTGTATAAAAGTTTTCTTTTTCTAATTCTTCAATATCTCTTCTTAAATAATCATAAGAAGTAATAACAACATCATATTCTTTAATTGTTTGAATCAATTGATTTCTTTCATTTTTACTTCCATAGATAGGTAAACATTTTAAATCCTTAGAGAACTTATGTATTTCATCTTCCCAATTCAAAAGTAAAGAAGCAGGTGTAATAACAATACTTATTCTTCCTTTTTGTTTTTCACTTTCTAAATAAGCAATCATCTGTAGAGTTTTCCCTAATCCCATATCATCAGCTAAAATACCACCAAATCCATAATGAGCTATTAATTTTAACCATTGATATCCTTCTTTTTGATAATCTCTTAATATATTTTGATAATGCATTGGAACAGAGAAATGAATATCTTTTTGATTAAAGTTTTCTAAAAATTGTTGAACACTTTCTTTACGATCATATTCTAATGAATGATTATCCTTAGAAAAAGCTTCATATTCAAATACTCTATACATTGGCATATTAGCCTTACCATTTTTAAAATCATCAGCATTTAAATGAAGAGCGTGAGTTAATTCATCTAACTCATCTAATTCTTTAGATTCTAAATAAACTAATTTACCATTCTTTAAACGATGGAATTTTCTTTTTTTACGATAAGATGATAAAACTTGGAAAATTTCATCTTTATTAATATCAATACTATCAAGCTCAATTTCTAATAAATTATTCTCAATATTTACACCAACACTTATTGAAGTTGATTTTGACGAACCCATTTGATGCAAAGCATCACTAACAAATATCTGACAATAAGGAGAAAGATATGGTAAACCATCTTTCATAAACTCATAGAGTTTTTCTTCATTATCCATATAGATTTTATTATCTACAATATCAGTAGCATAATGTTTGATATAGGCTTCTATCATATCTGCTGTTTTAGAAAGCTGATGGTTATCTTCATCAAAGCCATAACACATATAATCACTATAATAATACTCTAATTGAAAAACAACACTATCAAATTCATCTACATCTCCATATAAAGAAATACTTTCTTCTTGTTCTAAAGTCGACATAATATAACTATCTAAAATAATATAATCATTAATATCACTTAAAACATATTTATAAAAAGAAGGAAAATCAGTCTTTTGGATATAT
The DNA here is from genome assembly GCA_910579135.1 of uncultured Erysipelotrichales bacterium. Classification (GTDB taxonomy): domain Bacteria; phylum Bacillota_I; class Bacilli_A; order Erysipelotrichales; family Coprobacillaceae; genus MGBC113645. Next base: position 21,281 of record CAJTTM010000014.1, read on the forward strand.
AAATCTTCTTCATTTAATTTTTTTAATAATAAAATTGTTTTTCCGTTTTCATCTAATATCAATCTTGTCATTTTATTATCTTCAAAGATATAAAGATGCTTAGATGATAAAATAATATTCTTTTCTTCAAAAAATTCATTTAATGATAATAAATAATATTCTTTTTCTTCACTTAATTTTAAATGAATTCGATATTCAACTTCATCAAATGTAAAATTACAATACCCCTCAGATAAATGACTATAACAATCAAAGAAATCATCAAAATATTCTTCTTTTACACTTAAATATCTTACTGGTGCTAAATAATTTTCAGAAGCATATTGTTTTGACATTTGATGCATAAAAGCAATCGCTTCTTGACTATTTTCATCAAAAGCTTTGATAGTATGAATAAATTCTAAATTTTTTCCATACTTCACCAATTCTTTTTTATTAATATGCTCTAAAAACTCCCCAATATTTTTAACAACATAATATTTATCTTTTCCAACCTTATAATCTAATGTCAGTAATTTATTTTTATAAAAACGATCATGAACAGAATCAATATGAACATTCGTATAAAGACTATAATTTTGACTTACTATATGATCATACATATCACTTAAATGATCATTTTTTAATAAATCTATAAACTGATGGGTACTCTCTAATCTTTGCTCAATAAGTTCTTTTTCTCTTCTTAATTGCCATTGTTTTCTTTGTCTTTCTCTCACCTCTTCAATATCATTATGATATTCAAATCCATCAACAATTTCATGCTCACTAAAATATAAAGCTAACATTCCTACATGAGCACAAGCACTATTTGAAAAACAATATGGACATGAACAAGAATAATAAACAATTTCCCCTTGTTCATTCACTTTAATAACTGTTCGATTATCATAGCCATTATGATCAATAGATGCATGAATGATATACCATCTCTTTTGCATGTTAAAAAAGATACGTATACTTTCAACAAGTTCTCCAATTTGTAAACGTTTTGCCATACGTTTGTTTCTATCATCTGACATGATTTTATTGACTTCATTCGCTTTAATAAGCATATTTTTCACCCCCCCTATTTATAAAAATGAACTTCTAAATAACTTCCTTCATTTCCTTTTTTAATATTGATCTGCTGATCAATCTTTTCTTTTAATTCATTAACATGAGAAATAATTCCAATCATCTTATGATGAACCTCTAATCCCATTAAAACATTAATCGCTTGATTTAATGATTCTTCATCTAATGTTCCAAATCCCTCATCAATAAACAATGTATTTAATTCAATACCTCCAACATAACTTTGAATCATTGAAGATAAACCTAACGCTAAAGAAAGCGCTGCTTTAAAAGACTCTCCTCCAGAAAGAGATTGAACTTCTCTTTCCATACCTGTTTGATAATCAAGAATACTCAAATCAAGTCCTTGTTTACTATTTCCTTTCACTTCTTGTTTTCTTATAAATTGATATCTTCCTTGACTAAGAAGTGAAAACTCAATATTTGCATACTCTAAAATATTTTCAAAATAGAAAGATAAAACATATCTTTCAAAAGATAACTTTAAAGGATTCTTTCCAGATGTCATATCACTTAAATGTAAATAATTTTGATATCTTTTTAAGATGATTTCATTGTTTTTATACTCATCTTTTAATCTTCTATATATCTTTTGATTATTTTCTAGTTTCATCTTTGTATGATGATAAATGTTTAATAAATCATCTTTTTCTTTTTTTAATTCATCAACTTTTAATGAAACCTCATCTAATTCAATATATTCTTTATGTTCAAGTTCTTTTTCTAACATTTCTAATGAATTTTCTAACTTTTCTTTTTGAATAAAATATTCTTGATATTCTTTTTCTTTGTTTTCTTTTTGTGGTAACATCTGATAATATTTCAAGAACAATGTTTCATCTTTAAAGTTTTGTTTTATAAAATTCTCATATTCTTCTTTTTTTAATAAATATTCTTTCTCTTCTTTTATTAATATATCTTTATAATATAAGACTTTTTCATCAAGAGAAATCTTTTGTTCTTTTACATCTTGATATTCTTTTTCAAGAAGTAAAATATTTTCATCAAGTTGTTCTTTTTTTAGACTATATTTTTGATAAGAGTCCTCTAAGCCATCAAAATTCTCACCATCATATTCCTTCATTCTTCCTTCCATTATAGAAACAGAATTTCTTAATTCTTTTAAATTCAAAGATAATTTTTCTATTTCTATTTCTTTTTCTTTTAAATCCTTTTTATCCTCTTTAACAGTTCTTTCTAATCTCTTTAAATACTTAACCTCATCACTACATTTTAAATAATCTCTTTTCCCTTGAGAAATAATTTGAGTGACTTTCGATAAATATCTAATAAAAACATGTTTAGATAATTCTTCTTTAATTCCAAGCTTTTCCTTTAATAAATTAATTTGAGTGATTAACTTTGTTATTTCTTCATTTTGTACAATCACTTGATTATAAATATCATCTTTTTCTTTTAATAATGATGTGACTTTTTTTGATAATTCATCAAGCTGAGATATGGTTAATATATCGCCTTGAATCTTAGCAGGATGAGGATGATTTAGTGAACCGCAAACAGGACAAGGTTGATTATCTTGTAACTCCATCGCAAGTATTCCTGCTTGTTGTCTTTTATACTTCTCATCTTCTTGTAGATAATGTTCATATTCTTTTTTATACAATTGATATGACTGATTATATTGATTAGATAAAGTATAATGAAGATCTTGTTCATTTAACAAATTATCATGTAGATCACTTAATTCATGTAATTGCGTCTTTCTTTCCATAACATCTTGTTCATCTTGATCCATTTGTTTTTGTTGGAGTTGTAAATCAGGTAAACGACTAATATTTTTTTGATCTCTCTCAATTCTATTTTCCTGTTTTTCTTTTGCTTTTTCTTTAAGATTATATTCTTGTTCTTTTAATTCTAATTTTTCTTTTTCAATTTGATATTCTTTTTGATATTGATGATATAAATCTCTTTTTTTCATTTGTTGTTGAATATCATTAAGTTTAATACTTGTTTTTTCTCTTTGTTGTTGAAGCAATGGTATTTGTTCATATTGTTTTTTCTGATATGAATATACCTTCTTCATTTTCTTTTTTTGTTTTTTAATCTCTTCATTTTCTTTTAAATGTTGATGATATTGTTTTGTGATCATTTGGTATTCAGTGATAAAATCCAAACGAGAATGAATACAATTCATATATTCTAATTCTCTTTTTATGACTTTCATATCATTCTTTTTTGAACTTAATTCTTGATATTGATGAAAATAATCATCATATTGTTTGACTTTATCATTATGCATTTGTTGTAATTGAAGTTGTTGTAATTGTTGATTATATTCTTTTTCTTTCTTTTCATAATCTTGTTTTAAGATTTGATTGTCTTTTTTAGTGATTTGTATATCTTTATCGATTTCATCTATAACCTGAGGATGAAAAGCCTCAAAATCTAAATCTATCAACAGTTCTAAAGAAGAATCTAATAACTTTAAAGATCTCTCATACTCTTCTTTATTATTTCTTACTTTATCTTTAAGATCATTCTCTAACTCTAATAAATGATATGTATTAAAAATACGTCTTAAAACCTTCTCACGCTCTTCGCTACTCGCATAAATCAAGCGAGTAAACTCACCTTGAGAAATCATAACAATTTGTTTGAATTGCTCAATATTTATTCCTAAGATTTCAATGACCTTTGCATTCACTTCTTTAACACCATCAATAAAAGTTCCATCAGGAAGTGTCAACAAAGCAGAAGCTTGTTTCAATGCTTTATACCCTTCTCTTTTATAACTAGGAGTACGTTTAATATGATAGATTTTATGACCTGTTTCAAAAGATAACTCAACATAAGTTTCATCTTTAACATCTGCATAATCACTTCTTAAACTATTTTGACTACGATTTCCACTTGCTTGACCATATAATGCGAATGTGATTGCATCAAAAATAGCTGTTTTCCCTGATCCAGTTGGTCCACTAATTAAATATAAACCTTCATTTAATAAGCTAAAATCAATACTGACTTCATCTTTATAAGCTAAAAAAGCTTTCATTTTAAGATTTAATGGTTTCATTTTTTTCACCATCCTTCTCTATAAAATCTTTGATAATATCTAATGATTCTTCATCTAATTGTTGATTTGTGATTGTTTGATAAAACTGTTGATATAAATCAGTTAATTCCATTGTTTCTAATATCTTCATATTATCATTCACTTGATGATGATATTGACTTAAATGAACATATGTTAATTGCAAAAGATGAGGATATAGTCTTTTTAATTGTTCTATTGCATGAGGAACGATTTTTCCATCTAATAACTCGATATGTAATAAGTCATCTTTTTTTGAGATATAATCATTCTTTATAAAATCCAAATAATAACCTTGATACACCTTTAGATCTATAGAAGGAGTTAAAGTATGAAAAGAAAGTGAAAAATCATCAGTATTCACAATCACTATAGATTTCTCTTGTTTTACTTCATCAAAAGAATAACGCATTAAAGATCCACTATATCTTATTGTCTTTCTCCCAACTTTCTGGGAAGCATGTAAATGTCCTAAAGCGACATAATCAAAATCTTCAAAAAGTGAATTATCAATAATTTCACTTCCTCCTACACTTAATATCACTTCACTTTCACTTTGAATACTATTTTTACCAACAAATTGATGAGTCACTAAAACATTTTTTTGATTTTTATCAATATCTTGATGTTGAAAATATTCTTCAAAAGCTTGTTGGTATGTTACAATAGAATCCTGCTGATACATATGTCTTATAAGTGAAGGTTTAAAGAATGGTAATAAATAAAAATGAACATCATCAATAACAATGGGCTCCATTTTTTTATGAACTTCAGTTTCAATATACAATCCTTGTTTTTTTAATAAAGCACTTGCAAAATGAATACGATCTTGACTATCATGATTACCTGAAATCATTAAAATTTGAAAATGATTTTGATTGACTGCAACATCTAAAAATTCATCTAAAACTTGGACTGCTTCACTAGAAGGAACACTTCGATCATAAATATCTCCAGCTATCACAAGGGTAGAAATATTTTCTTTTTTCATATAATCTAGTAATTGGTAAAGTAATTGTTTTTGAATATCTAATAATGAATATTGATGAATTGTTTTTCCTAAATGTAAATCAGCAATATGAACAAATTTCATTTTAACCTCCAAATATATATCTTTTTATCTTTTTCTTCTTTTGTAAAAACATTTCTTAAATGTTTGGGTATCATCTTTTGTTCTATGAACTCACAATTTAGTCTTTCTATTATTTTCATAGAAGCAACATTAGAAGGATCACAAGTGATTATCACATGATTTTTTCCTTGTTTTAATATTTCTTTCTTTAATAATAAACAAGCTTCATAACTATAATAATGTCCCCTATATTCCTCTTCTATGGTATAACCAATATGTCCATCAAAATAACGAGAATGATCATCACCACTTCTTAAAACAATCCTTCCCACTTCTTTATGATCAACAATAATCAAGTAAATCCAATAAGGATCAAAATAATCAGGTAAATCTTTATCAACATACTCTAATAATTGTAATTTCATAGTTATCACCTTCCTTTTATTATATCATGGAATAGAAAAAAAGATATTATTTTATGAAAAAAAACAAATAAGAATGACTCTTATTTGTCCTTAAACGTTAATATTCTCCTCTTGTATGAAAATCCTTTTTATTACCTGTAATTTGATGTCTTTTCACAAGTTTTTCTTCAATATCTTCTACTCTAATTCCTTGATTAGACATTAAAACAAAAACATGGTAGAAAAGATCACTGATTTCTCCAATCAATTCTTCTTTATCATTATTTTTAGCAGCAATAATCGTTTCACTCGCTTCTTCTCCAACCTTCTTACAAATCTTATCAACACCCTGTTCTAATAAATAATTTGTATAAGATTTCTCTACAGGATGAATCTTTCTATCTTCTATTGTTTTATACAATTCATGAAAGATTTGTTGACTCATTGAAAAAGGCATCACTTCATTAAAGAAACAAGAATAAGCTCCTGTATGACAAGCATTTCCAATCTGTTCAACATAGATAAGTAAAGTATCATTATCACAATCCAGATACATTCCTTTAATATTTTGAAAATGTCCTGAAGTTTCTCCTTTATGCCATAACTCATTCCTTGAACGAGAATAAAAATAAGTTTGTTTTGTTTCAAGCATTTTATCATATGCTTCTTCATTTACATAAGCAAGCATTAATACTTCGTGAGTCTTATAATCCTGTACAATGGCAGGAATCATATTATTCATTTTTTGAAAATCTGGTTTCATATATTTCTCCTTACTGGAATATTATTTTGATAACACTCCTTTTTGACTTCATCAATTGTTGCTTCTCCATAATGAAATAAAGAAGCAGCAAGGGCAGCATCACAATTTGTTTGCTTAAAAACATCTACAATAGAATCAATACCACCACATCCTCCACTTGCGATAACAGGAATAGAAACAACTTCTAATACTGCATTTAACATATCAATATCAAAACCATCTCTTGTTCCATCTTTATCCATTGAGGTTAAAAGAATTTCTCCAGCACCAAGTTGTTCACATTGCTTTGCCCAATCAATTAAATCAATACCTGTATTAATTCTACCACCAGCAATATAAACATCATATCCACTCTCATCTTCTCTTTTTTTCGCATCAATCGCAACAACAACACATTGTACTCCAAATTCATCAGAAGCTTCTTTGATTAATTGAGGATTTTTAATTGCAGCACTATTCACAGACACTTTATCAGCACCACTTGATAATATCATTCTAAAATCATCAATTGTACGAATACCTCCCCCCACCGTTAAAGGAATAGAAAGTTCACTAGCAGCTCTTTCTATTAAATCTTTAATAATATCTCTATTTTCATGAGTTGCAGTAATATCTAAGAAAACAACTTCATCAGCACATTGTTCATCATATCTTTTTGCGATTTCTACAGGATCACCAATATCAACTAAGCCAACAAAGTTAACCCCTTTTACAACTTGACCATTTTTTATATCCAAACATGGAATTATCCTTTTTGCAAGCATTGAATCACCTCTTTTAAATCCACTTTTCCCTCATAATAAGCCTTACCAACAATACATCCATAATAATTTAAATCATTGACTTTATAAATATCTTCATTTCCTTTAACACCACCAGAAACCACAAAATCAAGATGAGTATTCTTCTTTATCTCTTCATAGATCTCAAAACTTGGTCCAGTTAATGTTCCATCTTTAGAAATATCAGTACAAACAATTGTTTTCACTCCTATTTCTTCTAAAACCTTTAAAAAATCAAGATAATAAACTTGACTTGTTTCAAGCCAACCTGATGTTGAAACATATCCATCTTTTATATCTACACCAACAACAATTCTTTTTGGACCATAGACTTTTAAAGCTTCTTTCAAAAATAACGGATCATGGATAGCAGCAGTTCCTAAGATAACCCTATCAATACCTACTTCATTTAAATATAAATCAACAGTCTCCATATTTCTAATTCCACCACCTAATTCCATAGGAATAGAAATCGCTTTTCTTATTTTCTTAATTGTTTCTAAATTTGTTGTTTGACCATCCTTTGCTCCATCTAAATCAACAACATGCAAATAATGAGCACCCATAGCCTCAAATGCTTTTGCGATATCTTCAGGAGTTGATGAATAAACAGTTTTCTGATTATAATCTCCCTTATATAAACGAACAGCTTCCCCATTCTTTAAATCAATTGCTGGAATTAACAACATTCTACCATCTCCTTAAACGCTAATAATATCTTTTTCCCTACTTCACCACTCTTCTCTGGATGAAATTGACAACCAATCACATTATGATGAGAAACAATAGCAGTTACTTTTTTCTCTCCATATTCACAATAAGCAACTAACTCTTCATCAATCCCATTTGCCATAAATGAATGAACAAAGTAAACATAATCTTTTTCATTAATATACTTTAATATAGGATGATTTTGATTAAAAAGAAGTTCATTCCATCCCATATGAGGAATCTTTGCATTGACTTTCATTTTATCAACTTTTCCTTTTAAAAATCCTAATCCCTTTGTAACTTTTACTTCACTACCATATTCAAATAAAATCTGCATTCCTAAACAAATACCTAAAATAGGAACACCTGCTTCTTTTCTTTCATTTAAAATATCAATTAAATCATATTTCTTTAGATTTTCCATTGCAATAAAAAATGTGCCTACACCAGGTAAAATAATTCCATCTGCTTGTCTTATGATCTCATGATCCCTTGTAACAATTGGAGATAATCCAATACGTTTTAAAGCATTAGTCACACTTTTTAAATTTCCTACATTATAATCAATAACAGCTATCATTTGTTCACCTACTTATAATATTCCTTTAGAAGAAACAACTCTATCTTTATTCTTTTCATCAATTGTAACTGCTTGTTTTAAAGCTCTCGCAAAACTTTTAAACATTGCTTCAATCACATGATGAGTATTATTTCCATAAATTTCATTAAGATGTAATGTTATACCAGCATGCATTGCAACTGCTCTAAAAAATTCTTCTGTCATTTCTGTTTCATAATTCCCTAAAACTGGTGTATTTAACTGAGCATTATAAACAAGAAAAGCTCTTCCACTAATATCTAAAACAGTTTCAAATAAAACTTCATCCATAGGAATCTTAAAAAAACCATAACGATATATTCCCTTTTTATCACCTAATGCTTCTAAAATACAATCACCTAAAACAATCCCTAAATCTTCAACACTATGATGACTATCAACATGAATATCACCATCACATTTAACTTCTAAATCAAATTGTCCATGAAAAGCAAATAATTCTAACATATGATCCACAAATCCTACTCCTGTTTGAATATTAGCTCTTCCGCTTCCATCTAAATTAAGAGTCATTTTGATTTTTGTTTCATGACTATTTCTTTCTATCGTACTTACCCTCATATTATTCATCCTCAAATCTCACTGCGATACTATTTGCATGAGCATCCAATCCTTCTAATTTTGCAAATTTTTGTACATCATCTTTAAATGTTTCTAATACTTGTTTAGGATAATAACTATAAGAAGAATACTTCACATAATCGTAAACACCTAAAGCACTATAGAACTTCGCAGTTCCACCAGTTGGTAAAACATGATTTGTTCCTGACATATAATCTCCTAATGGTTCAGGAGTATATTCTCCTAAGAATATCGATCCTGCATTTTTGATAAGTGGTAATGTATTCATTGGGTTTTCTACAAGAACTTCTAAATGTTCTGGAGCTAAATAATTTGAAACTTCAAATGCCTCTTCTAAACTCTCTACAATGATTGCTCCACCATAATTTTCTAAAGATTCTTTAATAATATCTTTTCTAGAAAGATACGCCATTTGTCTTTCTAATTCATGATTAATTTCTTCTAACAAAGAGGGAGCAGTTGTCACTAAAATTGCACTCGCAAGTTTATCATGTTCAGCTTGACTCATTAGATCAGCTGCTATATATTTAGGATTTGCGGTTTCATCTGCAACAATAAGGATTTCACTAGGTCCTGCAACCATATCAATATCAACCATTCCATAGCAACATTTTTTTGCAGTCGCAACATATATATTTCCAGGTCCAACAATCTTATCAACTTTTTGAATTGTTTTTGTTCCTAGGGCTACAGCTGCAACTCCTTGAGCTCCACCTACTTTATAGATTTTATCAATACCACATACATAGGCAGCTGCAAGAATAGTTGGATTGACTTTCCCATCGCTTTTAACAGGTGTAATAATACTGATATCTTTGACTCCTGCAAGTATAGCAGGAATGGCATTCATCATAACTGTTGAAGGATAAGTTGCTGTTCCTCCTGGTACATACAAAGCTAATTTCTCAATTGGTCTTACGATTTGTCCCATCAAAACTCCATTATCTTTATATAAAGACCATGATTTTTCTACTTGATTTTGATGAAATGCTATTAATTGTTCTTTGGTTCTTTCTATAATTCTAATAAAATCTTTCCCAACAATAGAAACTCCATCTAATATTTCTTGTTTTGATACAATAAAATCTCTTGGATCTTCTATTTCAAAACCATCAAATTGAGCACAATATTTCATTAATGCTTTATCTCCATTTAACTTCACATCATTAATAATATCATTCACTGCATCATTAACTTGTTTTGAAATATCTTCTTTACGTGAAGAAAAAGCATCTGCGATTGTTTCATAACTTCCTTTAAAATCTAATGTCTTAAGCATTTTCATCATCCTTTCTTTCTAACGCATTCATAATTTTTAATATCTCATCTTTTTTAAAAACATAACTTACTTTATTCACTATCATTCTTGTTGAAATATCACAAATCTTTTCAATGATTTCTAAACCATTAGCTTTCAAAGTAGAACCTGTTTCTACAATATCAACAATAGCATCACTTAATCCAACTACTGGTCCAAGTTCAACAGAACCTTCTAATTTAATGATTTCAACATCTTCTTGTTTTTGATTAAAATATTTTTTCGCAACACTTACATATTTAGATGCAATTCTTTTTCTTCTTTTCCATTCTTTATCTCTATATTCTGGATAGGCTGCAACTGCAAAATAACATTTCCCTATATCTAAATCTAATATTTCATAATAATCTTTAAAATCACTTTCATCTAATGTATCTTTTCCTACAAATCCAATATCTACAATACCATGTTCTAAAAAGGTTAATACATCATTTGCTTTTGCAAAAATCATTGAAATACCATCATCTGTTTCTATCAACAATTCTCTATCCTTTTGATAAATTGGAGTCATATCAAATCCTGATTTTTCTAATAAACGACAAACTTGTTTTTCAATTCTTCCTTTAGTAATCGCAATCCTAATCATTAGTTTCTTCCTCCATTTCTAAAGCGTGCAATATATGATGAAAATCATAACTCAATCCAATTGCTGGAACATTCTTATGAAAATGATGCATTAAATGATCATAACGTCCACCACTAATAATAGGTTGAGCACAATATGGAGAATATCCTCTCATCATTAAACCTGTATAATATTTCATTGAAGGAACCATACATAAATCAAAGCTTAAATCTTTTATTGATTGTTGTTGATATAATTCTATCAATTCATTTAAAGCTCCTTTTAAAATATCATCTTCTACTATTTTTTCAATATCTTTAATCATATTAATATCTCCAATACTACTTGGAAGTATTAATAATAGTTCTTTTAATGATCCATCTATATTTTTATTTCGAACTAAGTCTTTCATCATCGAAAAACTTCTTAAATGAATTATTTCTTCCATATTAGGATCATCAACAAGTTCTAAAAGACGTTTATAGAATTTTGCTGATCCTAATACAAGTTTAACATTCTTTAACCCTAAACAATCTAAACTCTTTAAAATAATTTCCATACATTCCTTTTCTCCAACTGTTCCTTTTTGTCCTATCAATTCAATCCCAGCTTGATAAAATTCATTAGTTCTTCCTTTGTGTTTCTTTTCTTTACGATAAACTTTACCAAAATAACTATATCTTTGAACTTCATTTTCACAAGTTGTTACATATAATCTAGCAAGTGGTAATGTAAAATCAGCTCTTAAAGCAATTCTCTTCCCTTCATGATTGATAAATTGAAACATTCTTTCTTCTTCTATTCCTATATCCATATTATGATATAGATCAACATATTCAAATGAAGGCAATAAAACTTCTTGATAAGAATAAGTTGTAAAAATATCTCTTAGATAACCTTCCATCTTTCTTAAAGAAGCAACATTACTTATAATAGCATCACTGCTCTCCTCTGGTATTAAATATTGAAACTCTTCCATATCTTTTCCTCCTTTTATTAACAAAAAAACGAGTCATAATGACTCGTTTATCTTATATTTAAGCCATCATACATCCCATTGTTATTCAACTATAAAACGGGCTGTATCTGATGATATAACCCTAACTAATCCAATGATGATGGTGATGGAATTGTAGTAATATAATTGTCTTTTCCATAAATATCACCTCAGTTTTTAACATAATAACACATATATGAATAAAAAAAAAGATAAAAATGAAAAAAACTATAGTTAATTTCATAATCTATCTTATTATTACTGTTAAATATTTTATTTTTTATTTAATTCTTTGTATGTATCTATGAATTTTTGAGCATCAAAAACATAAATATAATTCTTTTTCTTATGAGATATCATAACACAATGTTTATTTTTGATAGATATCTCTTGAATATCATTATAATAAATAACACTTGGAAGCATCGCAAACATCTTCCATTCATAAATCATCATCATATCATCGAATAAAACAATCTTATATCTAAATAAAAGAAGCATCAATGCAATAAAAGAAAGTAATAACGCCCCAATAAGTTGTATTTTATTTTGTTGTATTATTGAAATAATAACTGTAATTAACATTGCTGTAAAAAGTAAAGAACATATAATTGTCATTCTTAATTCTCTAAACTTCTTCATTCATATCACCCATATAAGCATATCATAAAAATACAGGAAAAAGAAGAGTTATTATTTATTATCATTATAAAATATAGTGTTATAAATTATTATTAGTATAAATATCATTTTTATAATTTATTATTAATGTGATAATATTTATTTATGAGAATTATTTATTAATTTGTTTATTTTTTTTAATTATTGAATATAATAGTTATCAGGAGGAAAAACTTATGAACAAATATATTGAGAAAGTGTTAAATAATTTAAAAGAAAAAAATACAGATCAGCCTGAATTCATTCAAGCTGTAGAAGAAGTTTTAGAAAGCTTAGAGCCAGTTATTGAAGCTCATCCTGAATATGAAGATATGGCTATCTTAGAAAGATTAACTGAACCAGAAAGAACTTTAATGTTTAAAGTTCCATGGATGAATGATCAAGGTAAAGTACAAGTTAATAGAGGGTATAGAATTCAATTCTCTAGTGCAATTGGACCTTATAAAGGTGGTCTTCGTTTCCACCCTACTGTTAACTTAGGAATTATCAAATTCTTAGGATTTGAACAAATCTTTAAAAATTCATTAACTACATTACCTATCGGTGGAGGTAAAGGTGGTTCTGATTTTGATCCACAAGGGAAATCTGATAGTGAAGTTATGAGATTCTGTCAATCATTCATGACTGAATTATATCGTCATATTGGTCCTAACGTTGATGTTCCTGCTGGCGACATTGGTGTTGGTGGAAGAGAAATTGGTTACTTATTTGGACAATATAAAAGAATTAGAGATTCCTTTGACAATGGTGTTTTAACTGGTAAACCTCTTCCATATGGTGGTTCTTTAATTAGACCAGAAGCTACTGGTTTTGGAGCTGTATATTATGGAAAAGAAGTTTTAAAACATTTTAATGATACTTATGAAGGAAAAACAATTGCAGTTTCTGGATATGGAAATGTTGCATGGGGTGTATGTATTAAAGCTAAAGAATATGGTGCAAAAGTTGTTTCTATCTCTGGAAGAGATGGGTATGTTTATGATCCTGATGGTATTAATACTGATGAAAAGATTGATTTCTTATTAAAAATCAGAACAAACAATGATGTTAAATTAAAAGACTATGCTGATAAATTTGGTTGTGAATTCCATCCTGGTGAAAAACCATGGGGATTAAAAGTAGATATGGCTTTCCCTTGTGCTACACAAAATGAAATTGGTGAAGAAGAAGCTAAACAATTAATTTCTAATGGATGTAAATATATTATTGAAGGTGCAAATATGCCTACTACTCCTGAAGGTGTTGCTTATTTCTTAGCAAACGGTGGAACTTTAGGTCCTGCAAAAGCAGCTAATGCTGGTGGAGTTGCAGTTAGTGCATTAGAAATGTCACAGAACTCTATGAGATATAGTTGGACTAGAGAAGAAGTTGATGAAAAGCTTCATAATATTATGATTAATATTCATGATTCTTCTGTTGCAGCTGCAGAAAAATATGGTTTAGGATACGACTTAGTTAAAGGAGCAAATATTGCTGGTTTTGAAAAGGTTGTAGAAGCTATGATTTCTCAAGGAATTTATTAAAAATATTGAGCAGTTCATACTGCTCTTTTTTATTACACTTCTAATAAAAACATAGATTTTGCTATTAAAAAGGAGTTCAATTTTGAACTCCTATTTTTCTATTCATTTTCTTTCTTTTTCAATGAGAATAATAGAACAACCATAAATAATGATGTTAATGTAAGTACTGCAAATCCTGCAATTGAAGTATTATCTCCAGTTTTTACTTTCTTTTCATTTTTGATATCTTCTCCTTGAATATCAATATCTACTTCTCCATCTCCATCTTTATCTATATTTTTATCTGCAATTCCATCTCCATCTGTATCAATATTAAGATCTGGTTTACCATCTCCATCTTTGTCAATGTTCAAGTCTGCCTTTCCATCTCCATCTGTATCAATGTTAAGATCTGCTTTCCCATCTCCATCTGTATCAATATTAATATCTGCCTTTCCGTCTCCATCTGGATCGATGTTGATGTCTGGCTTTCCATCTTTATCTGTATCAATATTCAAATCTGGTTTTCCATCATCATCTGTATCTACATTGACATCTGGTTTTCCATCATCGTCTGTGTCAATGTTGATATCTGGCTTAACATCTCCAATATTTGGCCATTTCTCATCTAAATCATCTGGTTTACCATCTCCATCTTTATCAACAATATTAATGTCTGGTTTTCCATTTCCATTTGGATCGATATTTATATCTGGCTTGTTATCTCCATCGGTATCAATGTTCACATCTGGTTTTCCATCATCATCTGTATCTACATTGACATCTGGTTTTCCATCATCGTCTGTGTCAATGTTAATATCTGGCTTAATATCTCCAATATTTGGCCATTTTTCATCTAAATCATCTGGTTTTCCGTCTCCATCTTTATCTACGATATTAATGTCTGGTTTTCCGTCACCATCTGGATCAATGTTGATATCTGGCTTTCCATCTTTATCTGTATCTATATTCACATCTGGTTTTCCATCATCATCTGTATCTACATTGACATCTGGTTTTCCATCATCGTCTGTGTCAATGTTGATATCTGGCTTAACATCTCCAATATTTGGCCATTTCTCATCTAAATCATCTGGTTTACCATCTCCATCTTTATCAACAATATTAATGTCTGGTTTTCCATTTCCATTTGGATCGATATTTATATCTGGCTTGTTATCTCCATCGGTATCAATGTTCACATCTGGTTTTCCATCATCATCTGTATCTACATTGACATCTGGTTTTCCATCATCGTCTGTGTCAATGTTAATATCTGGCTTAATATCTCCAATATTTGGCCATTTTTCATCTAAATCATCTGGTTTTCCGTCTCCATCTTTATCTACGATATTAATGTCTGGTTTTCCGTCACCATCTGGATCAATGTTGATATCTGGCTTTCCATCTTTATCTGTATCTATATTCACATCTGGTTTTCCATCATCATCTGTATCAACGTTGACATCTGGTTTTCCATCTCCGTCTGGATCGATATTAATCTCTGGTTTTCCATCTCCATCTGGATCAACGTTCACATCAGGGTATCCATCTCCATCAGTATCTACATCAACTGGAGTATCTTTCTTAACTTCTTCCTTCATATCTATTAACTTATAGTCAATAGTAAGTACTGCTGATGTATGAACAGCCGTATCTTCAAATACATCATCTTGATTGTGAGTCGCCTGAATTGTATAATTTTCTGGCTTGCTTAAATCAATCTCATCAACTTCATTTCCATCTTTATCTGTAATAACAATATTCTCAGGTTCAAATTTAACAATCACTTCATCTTCGCCTGTTCCATTTGTTTGAGGTCTTCCACTTGGATTTGTTAAGGCGTAACGTTGATTAAGCATATTTGCGAGTGCGACTTTATCCAAAATTGTTACTGGTTTATCTTCGCCATCCTCCGTTTTTACAATATTACGAGTAATCATATCCTTATAGTAAGCAACAAGGCGTTGATCATCATCCTCTCCAACAATATCATAACTTGGCTCAAGTTTATCTAAAACTGGAACATCTTTGTCTTTATCTAATTCTGTTGTATCCTGAGGAGTAACAACTGAACCAGGTACTGTTGTAAATGGAAACTCCTCAGGTACTTCTTTTTTCTTTGCTCCTGCTTCAGAAACTTTATAATTATCATCACCTAAATATTTTGCAGTAACAATAAACTTACCTTCATCATTCGCTGGTACAAGATAATTTTTTGATGTATAATCCATTGTTAAAGAAGCGCTAGCATACTTGTATCCTGAATTTTCTGCCTCATCTGTTACAAGATCAGAACTTGAAGATCCTGAACTTGGAGCTGTTAATTTTACTGGTTTTCCAACTCTTACACCATTAATATAAAACTGAACTGTTCCAGTTGGAGCCTCACAAGTTAAAGCTTCCTTAATCATTCCCTTTTCAACATTTTCGATGTTATTTGGCATAACGTTAGCTTTTAATACAATATTTGCAAAATCTGCTGTGCTCGTAGGATCAGAAATACCATTCTTATAGTCCCAATGATAATCAACATCTACAACACGTGAATCAGCAGGATTAATAACTGCCCATCCTCTTGCACGATGTCCCCAATAAGAATCCCTAAATCCTTCTTCGTTAGCATACTGTCTTGAAATAATTTGTATTCTATAAATTCCTGCATCAGCAGGCATTTTATATCCACCTGTTTGATACTCCTCACCAATTGGATTTCCATCTATAGCATCATAACGTTGCAAAACAACTTCAACATTATCATTTTTATTTAAAACCTTTTTATTTCCTGCCTGATCTACTGCTTCAATCGCATTTTCTGTTTTTTCAAAATCATAAGTATCAAAAGATAAACCATCATAATGTTTAGTTAAATTATTAATAAAATCATCTGGTAAATCAAAATCAACATAACGTTTTAAAACAGCAGTACCATCACCTTTTGTATCCTCAATATAAAGAGGTTCAAGTGGTTTACCATTATATTTACATGAAACAGAAATTGTTTTTCCTTGAGTTGCTTGTGGTACCCATAAATATAACTTACCATCATCAAAATAAGAAGGTGCACCATATTCATATTTTTCTCCACCAATAGTTACACTCCAATCTGAAATAGCATCATTTTTAATTCCTTCTGCTGACAAATTAATTGTAACCATAAATACAGGTTTTCCATCCTTATCAAATGCAACACCTGGGGTACTACCATTCATAAATTTATTACCACCAGCTGTTCTTATAGAACCACCTGTAATATAAACTTTACCAGTCCCATTAGCATTAAAATCTGGATTTGTATGCAAGGAAGTTGGTAATAATGTTCCACCAGTTACACGAATTGTACAACCATTAGCAGTTGTTCCACAAGATCCACCAAATGCTGCCCCATGACTATAACCTTTTGAAGTAATATAACCACCATTGATTGTGATATCACCACATACAAGTGGTCTAGTATTTGTTGAAGCACCTGTTTGTTTTGTTCCTGCAGTATTATGAGCATATGAAGCTCCAATTCCAGCACCATGAGCAGATCCATAAGCATGAATTGTCCCACCATTAATTGTAATAGTACTTGCTCCTCCATAAGTTCCTGCTCCAATTCCAGCACCACCGCTATAAATGTGATCTGTTCTATCCCAGTTACTTGGACCAAAACCAGTTGGAACTGAATCTGCTGGAGCCACATTTCCTGTTGTATTATATCTCCATGCATGAGCATTAATTGTTCCACCATTTATAATCAAATGCCCAGCTGTTTCATTAAAACCAGAACCAATACCTGCAGACCCATGTCCACCATAAGCATTTAATGTTCCACTCCCATCAATTGTTACAGTAGAACCCTCACCACAATGTAATGCAGCTGCATACAAACTTGTTGCATTTAAAGTGTTCACAGTATCTTTCGCTAATATAATATTACAAGTTGTTCCACTTCCCATTATATTAAATGGAGAATCATTTGAAGCTGTATTTTGTATACTTACACCAGCTAAAGTAATGTTTGCAGTTATTCCTTGTTGAATCCTAATATTATTTGTATTAAATGTACTAGGATTCACATTTTGAATTGTTAATGGAGTTTCTGTTTTAATCACAAGACTTGCTCCTTCTAGAGCAAAATCAGTTCCTTGCACTCCACCTTTAATTTTAAAATTACCTAATGTCACCTCGCTAGGTTGTTCATCATCTTCAGCAAGAGGATTAACATCATTTTCTTTATTTGTTTTATTTTTTTGTTGTGTCGTATCAGATTTTTGATTGAGTTCAACTTCTGATGAATCTGTTTCTAATGAGTCCGTTTCTTTCTTTTCTTCATCATCAGTTTGTTCTGGAATTTCTTCATCTAAAAGCTCATCATTTTTAACATCATCAATCTGTTCAGTTATTTCTTCATTTGTATCAAGATTTTCACCTTCTGCATTAACAAACATAGCGCTTCCAAATGCAGAAAATAGAAGAAATGTACTGAGTGTTAAAGATATAATTTTATTCTTCTTTTTCATCTTCTTCTCCCTCCATCAATTCATTTGTTCTACCACTTTAAGGAAACATTAAACAAGGTGGTTTGATTGTTTCCTTTTTAATACATTTTAAGGACTATCCCTCAATATAATAATATCCCTTTATAATATTTTGTCAATAAAATATAAATCATTTTTAGAAATAATTTATATTTAATTTAGTGTTATCACTATATTTTTCGCAAAATCAGATGTTTATTTCTTTATTTCATAAAAAAACTTAACAATGCATTATTTTATTTAAACATTACAACATCTATACCAACTCTATATAAAGATCAAATTAACATTCTTTTTATTAAAAAATTTATAGAATCATGAAAATAACATCTTTACTTGCATAAAAAAAACCGTTTACTTTAAGTAAACAGTTTCCTTCCTTATTCATCTGTATCTTTATCTTCTGGTAATACTTTTAATTCACTTTCACCAGTTAAATATTTTAAGATAGCTACCGCAGCTTCTTTAGGGCCATTATGTTCATTACCCTTAATTCCTAAACGTGTTCTAAGCTGTCCAATCTTAACGCCTTGTTCAAACATTTTTTCAAAGTATTCTACTAGAATAGGATCGGTTTGTTCTTGTCTTTGTACAGGTCCAAATGGATTTGCAAAATAACTTCCAACTAATCCATATTCAGTTGTTGTTCCTTTAGCCATACGATTTCCTGCTCTAAATGTTTTAAGAGCATCATCTATATTATCAAAGAATGATAATGAATCTCCAGCATCATCATAGTTATTTGCGTATAAGAACATATCCACATGATGTCTTTCAATAACATCTTGATACTCAGTTATTGGAATAACAATACGAGCATTGACTTTATCTGGATTCATAAATACAGATCTATCTAATTCTTTAAAACTGTAACCAGCATCTAAATCATCCAATCTTACAAACGCACCAATTTCAGTTCCAAATGATTTCACATTACCATCTTCATCTAATGATAAAACCCCCATATCATCATAGATTGTTTTCATATCAGTAATATAAGCAGCACCTTCAGTTTTAATCTGTTCAATTGTTTCAGACTTACCAGCACCACTATCACCCATAACAATAATATTCTTTGTTTCACCAGTGTGTAATGTCATTCTTACCATTGCACCATGAATAGGGAGTTCATGATGATTAATACGTTTAACATTATGTAATGTCAAACACATCTTTTTCATATATCCAAAATAATCAAAATTATCACTTGCAGATAGTAGACCTACCATAATATCATTTTCTTTATCATGATAGAAACATTGGTTCTCTTTTCCATCTTCATATCCATAGACATAGATCATATCTGGTTTTCTATTTCTATATTCTTCTTCACTAGCTAAATCAAATAAGTTACACAAAGTAACACCTTGAGCCATAAATTTGACATTAAAGTAAACAAAACATAAATATGTTCCTACTTTAGCAGGATAACATAGCCAGCTTTCTTCATCAAATTTTAAATCTTCTAATGGATTTCTATTAATTTCCGGGAAAATCCCATCACGTTTATTTCTTTTAGAATAAGTAATAAATGGTGGATGAATAACAACAGATTCAATAAATGGAATTTCATCTAAATTACGGTATTCATACGGTAAAAAAGACCTCATATGAGTAACAGTTAATCCAGCATTTACGCCTGCAATAATCTGACGATAAACTTTATTATTATGTCCTTGTGCAGATTCTTGCATTGTACGATAAACATCCAAAACTAATTTTTCGAATTCTGTTTGAGCATCTGCAAATTGCACATTTTGAAAACCAATTCTTCTTTCCTCATTAAATACAATCGCATATCTTTGAAGTCTTCTCCAAAACAAATAAATATCTTCAATAAGTCTTACAAAAATATCCCTATTCTCAAAATAAACTGCAGCTTCTGGTTTTAAAGCACATAAATCTTCAACACTCATAACAAGTAATATTCTAAAGATTTTTCTTAAATCTTCTAATAATATAGCGTCATTTGCTTCTATATTATGAAGATAATCATATACAGTTGTATCTCTTCTTCTTATATCTTTAATATAACTTCTTAAAACTTTTGCAAAAGATTCACTATCAATTAATTGACAACGACTTTGACAAAATTCCTCAGAAAAATTTAATATTGCATTACCTCTAGTAACCTTTAATTTATATGACATTTAATCACTCTCCTTTGATTTAAATATATATTACCAAATAATTATTATATTGCAACAAAAAAATCAAATGATAGCGTTACCAAACAAAAAAAGCTCTAAAAGAGCTTAAAAAACACCTTTCCTACAACATCATCATCAAAATCAACATTACCAATCATACGAGAATCCTTGCTAATATTACGATTATCACCCATAACAAAAACCTTACCTTCAGGTATATCATATGAAAAATCCTCAGTATACATTTTCTCTAAAATATAATCTTCTTTAACCAATTTTCCGTTACGATAAAATTGGTTATCTTTCATTTCAATATGATCTCCACCTACTGCAACCACTCTTTTAATAATCTGTTCTTCTTCTACTTCATTCCTATAATCAACAACAACAATATCATTAACTTGAGGAGTAGATTTTTTATAGAAAAACTTATCTACTAAAATAATATTACCATCTTGATATGTAGGTTTCATTGAATCTCCTACAACTCTAGATATTTGAACAAAGTATAAGATTGAATACGTAATAATCACTGTAGCTACAATAACTTTAAAATATTCAAAAAAGGTTTTCTTTATATCTATTTTTTCCACTTACATCACCAACAACTATTATAACATTTATAAATTATCTTTCAATCGACTTCTTAATTTTGTTACAATTTTCTTTTCTAATCTCGAAACTTGTACTTGAGAAATCCCTAATCTTTTAGCAATTGCATCTTGATTATAATCTAATTTATATCGCATATACATAATTGTCTTTTCTTTTTCACTTAATTTATCCATTTCCATTTCTAATGCCATCTTTTCAAACCACATATTATTCTTTTTATCAATCAATCGATCTTCTACACTGATTGATGATCCATCTTTTTCATATATTGGTTCATTTAAAGATGTAGGATAATAAGAAGCATCCATAGCTTCCACAACATCAATAACTTCAACTTCTAAATATTTCGCAATTTCTTCTATTGTTGGAGTATGGTTTAAAGTGGTTTGTAGATATTCCTGAGCTTTATTAATCTTAATATTTAATTCCTTTAATGATCTTGAAACTTTAATTGTTCCATCATCTCTAAAATATCTTTTAATTTCTCCCATGATAATAGGAACTGCATAAGTTGAAAACTGAACATCATAACTAGGATCAAAATGATTTATCGCTTTCATAAGACCGATACATCCAATTTGAAAAAGATCTTCTTTATCATAATAACTATTCTTAAAACGATGAACAATAGACCATACTAATCCTAAATTCTCTTCTACTACTCTTTCTTTTGCACGTTCATCCCCTAAACGAACACTTTTTAAGAGCTCTAATGTGCGTGATTTAGCCAAGGTTATGATCTTCTAACTGCTTAGTAATAATAAGTTTTGTTCCTATATTGATTTTTGAAATAATATCTAGTGAATCTGCTAAACTCTCGATAATTGGCAAACCCATTCCTGCATGTTCTAATGATGATAACGATGAATAAAAAGGAACTTTGGCCTTTGATAAATCTTCAATTCCTTTACCATAATCCTGAATAATAATTGTTAATAATTCATTTTCAATTGAAGCTTTCATGACAACCTCACAATCAGGATTCTTATCATATCCATGTATAATCGCATTGCTTACTGCTTCAGCAACAATTGTTTTAACTTCTATCATTTCATCAATTGTTGGATCTAATCTTGTAATAAACGCTGCAATAACAGATCTAGCGAAATTCTCATTCTCTATAACTGCATTAAACGTAACTTCCATTGTTTGTTTCATAAGCTCCCTCCTTAAAAGCATCATCTATTGATTGATAATACGACATAATCTTAAATAAACCAGTTAATTCAAATAGATGATAACTGACTTTATTTAAACCAGTTAAAACTAAATTTCTATGTTCAAAATTCAACTGATTATATCGACCAATCACTAATCCAATACCTGAACTATCAATAAAAGATGTATTAGAAAAATCAAAGATTACATTTCCTTGATTTTCCTCAAATATTCTATTTAATTGATGTCTATAGTAAGGAGCATTGACACAATCTATTTCACCATAAAATGAAACAACAATACAGTTTCTTTTTATCTTATAAATCATCTTATTTTCCATTTCCTATCCTCCTTGAAAACAATCATATACCAAAGAAAAAGAAAATGAAATCGATTCAACAAAACTAGAATAAAACCTACAAAACTAGAACAATACAAACAAAATCTTTATTAAATAAGCTCAGTTAAATAATTATATATTTTTTCAATAAAAGAATATGCATGACTATCACTTTCTAAATATAAAGGATAACTCCCAATATTTTCACCATCACGATATATAGCTAGATGTCCTATGACATCTTTTTTAGAAATTGGCGGAATCAATTGATTATATTCTGCTTTGTATGTTATTTTCTTTTTTTCACTCTTATTTTGAACATAAGAAATATCTTCTCTTACAATAACATTCATCTCTTTTTCTTTTGAATTATCAATTTTCACTTTATCTACAATATCACCAGAAGAATAGAGAAGCTGACTTTGATATAATGAAAATCCATAATCTAAAAGTTGGCTTACCTCTTCATTTCTGACTTTTGGTTTTTCTTCTTTTAAAACAACAGCTACTAATCTTAAACCATTTCTTTTAGCAGTAGAAACAATACAATATCCAGCTTCACTTGTATAACCTGTTTTTAAACCATCATTTCCATCATATGACTTTAACAATTTGTTTGTATTCACAAGCCAGAATTTTTGTGGACTATTTTCTCTAATATAACTATCATATAATGAAGTCACGCTAAATAATTTATCTTTTCCTATTTTAATCAAATGAGCTGCCATTGTTGAAAGATCTAATGCACAGGTATAATGATTATTATCATGTAAACCTGTAGGATTAACAAAATGAGTATTTATTAATTTTAAATCTTTAGCTTTTTCATTCATCATATCAACAAAAGCCTCTACACTTCCACCTATTCTTTCTCCTACCATAACACAAGCATCATTAGCACTTGCAATCGCAATTGATTTAAATAAATCATTGACACTCATTTTTTCTCCTTCTTTTAAATAAATCTGACTTCCTCCCATACTTGCCGCATAACTGCTACAACTTAATATTTCATCCCATTTTAAAGTTCCTTTTTCAATCGCTTCAAATAATAAGATCATTGTCATAATTTTCGTTGTACTTGCAGGATACATTTTTTCTTTTTCGTTTTTTTGATATAAAACTTCTTTAGTATTCGCTTCAATAAGTATAGATGCTTTCGCATTTGGTGTTAGTTTTAAACCTTCAGCTTTCACATTCAATGGAAAGCATAAAGGTAATACCAACATTAAACAAAGCATTATTTTTTTCATCATGCCTTTCACCTCATCAAAATATATGATAAAAAAAGAAAATTATGTAACAAAAAATTGTTTCATATATTCAAAGAAAATATAATATTTATAAACACAGAAAAGTTTTTAGTCACTTGATTCTGTAATTCTTATATAGCAGAATAATTAACGACATATAATGAAAACATAAGGAGATAATCAACGTTCAACCAACAAGATGCAAAAGAATCTATACATAACTAAAATATAACAACTTTCAACCTAATGAATTAGTGATAAGAAAGTATTTATGACATTAGATAAATATGAAACAATATGTTTAATTGATTAAAAAAATATACTCATAAGCAATGTACTCAATAGATAGCAATTTCACATACAACAGTAACAGAAATCTTCGAAGTTCCTCATCATAAGATTGCAGATAGCATACCATTAATTATCTAAGGTGGTCATTATCAATTATTTGATGGAAAATCTTCTGACAGTTGTCAAAAAGAATGTCAGAAAAGTGTAATATCCATTAAAAAGTCAAGAATGGTACAAAATTTAATATTAAAAAAAAGACAATCAAATAAGAATTGCAGTCACTTATGAAAACGAAATGATTTTTCAACATTTTGGTCATATAGAACAATTTAAAATCTATGATGTAGAAAGTAGTCAAATTACAAAAATGCAACTTATTAATACAGAGGGTCTAAGACATGGAGCTTTATCTACCTTTCTAACACAAGTTGAGAATGATATACTCATTTGTGGTATGGAGGAACACAAGCTACACTTTCTCATGCTGAAATCAGTTTATATGGTAAGATAACAGGTAAAGCTGATGAAGCAGTTCATGCTTACCTTGCTAGAAATCTCAACTATAAAAGTGTTATACAATGTGATGAACATTTTACCAAGATCATTATTGTAAAGAAGACAAGCGTGGTTGTATAGGTAATGAAGGTCATTGTTAATAAAAAGTATATATTTCTATCATTTTAAATATTTTAGATATATATTCTAAAAAAGAAGAACCTCATTTCTATATTTTATCAATTTAAAAGCACAAGACGAATCATCATCCTGTGCTAAGTTAACACCTAAAAATTAATCTTCCTTTTTTGATTGACTTAACACTCTTTTTGAAGAAGAGTGATTAAGTTTTCATCTTAACTATGTTTTTTCTTTCTAATAATCATATAAGCACCTACTGCACATATTGCAAGTACTGCATATGGGGCTATCATAACATCATCACCAGTTTTTGCACTAATAACATTCTTATTGTTTGTTGTTTTATTATTAGGTGTTTGATTTGATTCTACTGGTGGTTCTTCTTTATTTGTTGTATTAACTTTATCACCCAATACATCACTATCAACAGATGGTTTATTTGGTTTATTTTCATCATCTGCTGGTTTGCTAGGATCTGTTGGTTTATCAGGCTCAGTTGGCTTATTATCATCAGTTTTCTTAACTAATGCTTTTATTGCATCTTGTAAAGCCTTTTCCACTTGATTAACGTCATTTTGACTTGCCTCTTTATTGTCTAGCATTTCATTCGCTTCTTTTAATGCTTTTTCTAGTGTGTTCCATGATTCTGTAGTAAAATCTTTTTGGTTAAATTGAGTAGCTGTATGAACTGTTTCTTTTAATTGTGACTTATCAACTTTTGATTCTAATAATAATTCATAAACCTCTTTTAATTGTTTATACAATAAATCAACAGCCTCTTGTGTCGCATTTTCATTATACAATTCTTTTGTTGCATCATCTAAAGAAATTCTAAATTGATCAGCTACTGATTGTATAATCATATCTAATATATCGTTACTAACTTTATTAGTAATTTGAATCTGATTATACAAATCAACTTTATTAACACCCTTAATATTATCATTTAAGTGTAATTTAATCATCTTTTCATTTAAAAGACGTTTCTCAACTTCAACTACTTCAGGATCAGGATTATCAGAATGAATTAGAGTATTTGCTTTTTCTATTTCATCTTTAAGTTCTATCCATGTTTCATCAGTATAACCAACATTTTCTATTTTTTCTGCTTTTTTCACAAGTTCTTGTAATCCTAAAACATCAGCAGCAACTCCTCCATCATGCAATTTGATTTCCGCAGCACTTCCATTAACTCCGACAGCAGATTTAAATTTCAAACGAATATGTTGTGTTGTTACAGTATCAAATAGGATTTCTTTTGTTTTATCATTTCGCTCTAAATCACCAGATTTAATAACTCGCCAATTTTGTCCATCATCACTAACTTCAACATCATAACTTAATAGTGTTCCATTTCCTGCTCCAGAACGTGGTGTATAAGAAATACCACTTATTTTCGCAGGAGTATCAATGGTAAATGATATCCAATGTGGAAATGTTGTAATACTCCAATCTGTATGCCACATTGTATCTGGATCATCGTCTATTGCTTTATTTGGATGAGCACCATTTCCTTGCCAAGATGATGCATTTGCAGTTAATCTATCATTAGCAATATAGTTAACATTTGATTTTGTTTTCAATTCTAACTCATCTAATGCTTTTTCCAATTGTGTTGCATAATTATCAACGACATCTTGCATTGTTACTGGAAGATCTCTACGAATACTATCAACAATTCTTTCTAAACGATTTACTGATTGTTCTGTAAACATTGATAAATCATCAGAAATTAAATCTAAATATTTATCAACTCTTGTATAATCAGCTTTTGCATATTTTGATTCATTGAGAATAGTATTTAACTTATCTAGTAAATTCTCTATTTCTGCTTGTGTAGGATTATATTTTCTAAATAATTCTTTGGCTTCATTAACAACTTCTTGTAATTTCTTATCATGTCTTTCATTCAAAATGAATTCAGCTTTTTCTACTACATAGTCTAATTCCATAGTTGAATTCATTGTTTCATCTTTACCTAAACGTAAGTCATCTACATAACCAATAAAAGCATGAGTTTGACTACCAATTCTTTCAAATGGATACATAGTTGTTGCATGTAATTTCTTATTTTCTGCTGCAACTTCATCATCACCTAATATATCCACTTTCTTTCCATTTACATAAAGTGAAGTGACATCTTTAACATTTTTGAATTCTAACTCTACCCATTCATTCAATGGTAATTCATAGTCAAATGAATAATCTCGACCTTCTCTTGAGAAACCAACTTTTCCAGTTCCCTTTTGAACAGCCTTAATTGTTCCATAATCACTTTCAAATAAAATCTGTTCTTTTGTACTATTAGAAGTACGTTTCACTTTCACTCTTAAATCATTACCTAATCCAACTGTTTTTAATGGTGTATTCACATAACTTTCACCACCATTTAATTGAAGAGCTTTTTTATTATCTACTGATTGAATAGAAGCGTTTTTACCAACAGTTAAATCATATCCATTTGCTGACACATCTTCAAATGAATCCAATGGATAATTAACAATATCATTCTCTTGACTTTCAACCTTATATTCAAAATTAGTATTTGGTGCCTTACCAAGTTCTCTTCTTGTTTCATTAGCTTGGTTTAAATTTTGATTTCCTTTACCCCAAAGTTTTGCTCCAAATAGTGGAATTGCATTATCAATACGATCATAAACATCATATTCAGTAATTCCATTTTCTAAATAATCAGTCATATCATTCCATACTGCGAATGCACCACCAACCATTTGTTTATCTCCAGCTGGTACTTTAAATCCACTAATACTATTAATATCAAGATTATAAAGTGTATTATCATTCAAATAATCATAATAATATCCTGCTGCTGGAACAACATAATAATGTCCATCATTACAATTAATTAAATCAAATCCTAATTCATACATTTCATCAATGTTAGCCCAACTACCATTCCATAAGTTAATTTGAACATTTTCACTAACTTCTGTCATTTGAGAAACATCTGCTTGAGAACGACGTGATTGTGATAAACTTCCCCAAACACGTGCTGTACGTCCTGTTTCTTTAACATACTTAATCATATCTTTAGCAAATTGTACATAACGAGATTGGTTAGCACTATATTCATCTGCACCAACATGCACAATTGTATCTTTATCGAATACAGGATCATTTCCACTCATATATTCATTAAAAATATCTTTAACGAAACCAAGACATTCGTTATATTGATTAACTAAGTCTAAATGATCATTTTGTCTACCATTTGTTCCAAGACGTAAATCTGGTCTTACTTTTGTAAGTGCTAAAGAGTGAGCTGGTGTATCGATTTCTGGTACAATATTCACTCCATAAACTCTTGATTCTTTAATAAACTCTTTAAATTCTTCTTTTGTATAATAAACATCTGTACTTGTTAAATCAGCTTTATTTTTACCATCATTCCCACCTTTTTTAATGTTAGATTCTAATCTAAATGCTGAATAAGCATCCATTTCATTTGGTGATAAATTCTCTAATGGAATTAAGTTATCATTTAAATGAATTTGGAAATCATTCATTTTATACCAAGCCAGTTGTTGAACAACCTGTTTTAAATAATCCATTTTAAATGTTTTTCTACCAACATCTAAAACAAAACCACGTACTTTATAAAGAGGATAATCTCTTGTTACTCCTTGAGGAATATCATTTGTTTGTTTAAGACTTTGTAAAATTGTTCTTGTTGCCCAATATGCTCCAGTAGTTGTTTCAGCTTCTACTCTTACATAATTTTCAATTTCCATCAAATATCCTTCATCTTGAAGTCCTTTGCTTTTATCTGTTGTTAAAGTAAAATAGAAATCTCCCTTATTAACATGACTTTGGTTTCCTACTACAACTTTTAATGTTTTACCTGTCATTTTCTTATAATCATCTACCATTGCATTTGCAATATCTTTTAATTGTTGATTTGCAATAACAATCTTAGCTTGATTTCCAACAGTAAATCGACCTGTTGTTCCTTTCCATTCAGCTAATTCTGGTAAAATTTTAGGAGCTGTATTATCACTACTTTCTGTACTATATTGTCCAGGAATTCTTACAGAAATTTCTTTAAATTTATAATTTCTCTTAGAAGTTGCTGGACTATCTCCTCTTATCGTTTCTATTGTTTTATCTACAATTTTGAAAGAAACTTTTACTTCTTTATCAGAAATAGGTTGATAAATATTTAATTCATTATCAACAACTTGTTCTAAATCAGTTCCATTATATGTAACTTCATACTCATTTTCTTCAGCAGTTTCAGTCGGTAAATGAACAACTAATTTTGAACTTCCTTTTTGAGGTGTTTCAACAGTAATCATATCCAATACTTCATCCATAGTTGGTCTTTGAATAATATTACCACCATAAATCTCTATTTCACTCACTGATACATTATTCCAATAAATAGAACTATCTGGATCTTGACCATCATAATCATGAATGAATAGACGAACATAACGTGTTTGATAAACTCTATCTAATACAATTTTTTGTTCTTTTTTAGATGGTTGTTGTGTGAAAGTTTTGACAGTTTGCCAATTAGCTTCACCAGTTTGTTCATTTGTTAATTCATCAGCAATTTGAATTTCATAATTGGTTGCTTTTCTTTCCCACCAAAATACTTTAACAACTTCTACATCCATTGATTTTCCTAAATCAACATAAATCCAATGTGGTTGATGAATAGCATTTGGATCAGAAGAACTACCATCAACAGCTGAAGCCCATCTATTTGCTTTGGCAGTTGTATTCCCATCAACAACTTTTTCAGCACCTAATGAATCAGCTTCACGATCACTAGCAACTGCTACTTTATGTAAAGCAACGTTTTCTGCTGGATCTTGTTCATCTACATCTACATTAAAAATCTTAAACTCACAGCAAGAAACACTATTGTAACCATTCATTGATGTAACCTCAAGTTTAACGTAACGACCTCTCGCTTCTTCATCTAAAATGACTTCTGATTTTTTTCCACTACTTCCAGTTTTCGCAACTACAGGATGACCCCAATCAGTAGTACTATTAGAAACATAAATGTTATAATTTTTAGCATTAACACTATCACTTTCCCAAATCATTTGGAATTTATTCATTTCTGTTTCTTGCCCCAAATCAACATAAGCCCATTGTGTTACACCTTGTTCTGATGACCATCTTGATACATCATCACCATCTGTCAACTTTGATGCAGGCATAGTTGAATATTGATTACTTGCTGTTACAGTTTTATTCAAAGCAAGATTTGATGTAGGATTTTTAACATTTTCTCTTGCATATATTTCCATTTCATAAATAGAAATTGAATTCCATGATCCATCACTATCTGGATCTTTAGCGGTTGCTGAATCAATATATAATCTTACATAACGTGCTTGATACATTTGATCTAGCATTATTTCATCTTCTAAATTTTCTGGACGATCAGTAAATGTTTTAACAGTTTGCCAGTCTCCTTCTCCTGTTTGTGCATTTGTTAATGTATTTGCAATTTGAATCTTATATGCTGTTGCTTTTCTTGTTTCCCAAAAGACTTTGACAACATTAAAAGATTGATTTTCTCCTAAATCTATATAAATCCAATGAGGAGCATTTTGAACAGCACTTCCCCATCTTGAACTTCTTGATTTTGTATCTCCGTCGACAGCTAAAGCAGATCTTACAGAATTTGCTTCTTCAGAACTAGCTACCGCTGTTTTATTTAACGCTAAATTTGTTTCTTCTTTGGCCTTAACATTATTAACCTGTAACGAAAAAGTACTCGTTAAACACAAAGCAAAACCAATTAAGCATTTACCTATTTTAGGCATTAATTTCATCATGGATATTTTCTCCTTTACCTATAACAATTTTTATTAACTTATAAATTTTAAGTAGATAAAGGGTAATTTGTTACCACCCTTTATCTTAACAACTCTTTAACAATTCATTTTATCCATGTTTTCTCTTTTTGATTGTCATATAAACACCTATTGCACAGATTGCAAGTATTACATATGGAGCTATCATGACATTATCTCCAGTTTTTGCACCAATAATCTTATCATTATTTGTTGTTTTATTATTTATTGTTTGGTTTGGCTGTACTTTTGGCTCTTCTTTATTTGTTATATTAATTTTATCACCTAGTACATCACTATCAATAGATGGTTTATTTGGGTTTTTATTATCATCTGTTTGATTTAATGATTTTAAAACCTCATCTAAAGCTTTTTGTAAATCTTGTGCATATTGATCGACAACTTTTTGTTCTTTAATATTCTTATTGTAATCAATAGAGGCAATCACTTTATTTAATGCTTCCACCTTTTTCGTATCAAATAGAGATAAATCTTCTGGTACTTTATTTAAGATTTCTTGAACCTTACTATAATCAGCAGCCTTATATACTAACGTTTCTAAAGTTTCTTCATATGCAACCTTAACTTTATTAAATTGATCTAATGATAAATCTTCATTCATTCCCATTAAATCATCATATGCTTGCTTATACTCTTTATAACTTTCTTCAGTATAATCAGCATTATCCTTTAATTTCAAGTTTTGAATATACTCTTTCCAAACCTTTGTACCACTAAGTTCTAACTTATCCATAGCTTGTTGAAGTTTTGTTATCATATTTGTAACATCTTCTTCACTACCATCAATAATCACTTGATTAGCATCTTTCATAAGATCAGCAACTATTTGATAAGATGCTTTTGTATACAATGATTTATCCAACTTATCTACTTTACTCATAATTTCTTTAAGTGCAGTTATATTAACAAGTTCTGTCTTTGCTTTTGTAATATTTTCAGCATGCATAGCATATTGATCTCTTGTTGTATTTTCAACTGCTGTTTTAGCATCTTTAATAGCTTTTTGAAGTTTATTATAAGAATCTGTTGTATAATTCTTACCATCAACTTTCATTGCATCCTTAATAATTTCTTCAAGTAAATCACTATTAGGAACTAATGCTTGCTTTTTCTCATTGATAACTTTTAATTGATTAGCAATTTCTTCTTTCGTTCCATTTTCTAATAATTTTTTACCATCATTAATAGCTTGTGTATAAGCATCAAATGTTACTTTTGTATAAAGTTCACCATTATATGTCTTATATTCATCAATAGTCTCATTTAATTCAACAACACTAATTAATGCATCTCTTGCTTTTTCTAAGTCTTCAACCAATTTTTTAAATGTCATTGGAGTTGTCTTATCACCTTCAATTGCTGTTTCTATAGCTTCTTTGGCTTGTGTATAAGCATCAAATGTTACTTTTGTATAATCAGAAGCATTACGTTGAAGTTTATCTTCTTTTTCAAGAAGTAAGATAGCATTTTCTTTATGATATTTTGAATATTCTAATTTATCTTTCTTTTCTGTTAATTGAAGAATTAACTTTTCTGCTACTTTTTGAGATAAATTTTCCTTATCTTCAAAAGCTTCTTTTGCTAAATTATAACTTTCTAAATAATTATTATAACTAGCAAATGTATAATAATGTTCTTCATTAGATACCTTTGTATCTAATAATGCTTTTAATTCTGTACCCGTATATTTTATTTCTGGTTTTTCAATTGCCATTCTTAATTGTCCAGTAGCATTTTCAATTGATACCTTAGAAGCATAAGCATTGTTATATACTTCATTTGCTAAACTTAAAGCATCTTCATAATTCTTCTTAGAAGTATCTGTCCATGTTGAAGTATCTACTGATTGATCAATCAATGCTTTAAGAGCAGCTCTTGCTTCAGTTGTATCTTCAACATTTTTAGATGTTGCAATTTCAAGAATTTCAGGAATAGTATCTTCCCATATAACTTTCATCTCCTTAATTGTCACATCTTCAGGAATATTAAATTCAGTAACTGTTTGATTTAATTTTCCTAATAAAATATCCTCTGTTTCAAAACTTCCGTCATTAAGTTTTGTATAAACTTTTGCATAAACCTCAGCTTGACTAGGTGTACCCTCAGAAACAATTCTAACACTTCTAACACCGTTTGGTTTAGACAATACATATCTAAAAGAACTATTTTTAGCACTTGATTTATATGCTGTTGTATAATCTCCATCTAACATATATGATGGAAGTTTACCGTTTTCTTCAATATTTTCACTAATAATACTACGTGTTGATTCTGGTGATACATATTCACCATTATTAATTGTAATTTCATAGAAAGCAGGGAATCTATGTCTATATGGTGCTGTAAATCTAACTCTTAGATATCTTCCTGTTGCACTATCATCTTCAACAGTTCCTTCTTTATACATATTTCCTGGATTCTTACTATCATGAATAAGTTCATCATAATTTTTAGCTACAACATTCATATCATTACTATCATTTTCTTGTCCATCACCAATAGTTAAGACAGGTACCCAATTATCTCCATCAGGATCATTAGATACTTCAAAGACAGCATCTCTAATATAATCTTTTTCTGTTTCTTTTACATAATATCTTAAATTATGAATTGTTCTTTCTTGACCTAAATCAAAGATAACATATGCTGGAGTTGCTCCATTATCAACAACTGGATAATCTCCAATACATGCTTTTGTTGTTAAATCACCATCAAAAATTTTATATGAATCTTTTAAATTACGCATATCTTGAGTTGTTCCATATGCTGCATTAATACCCATATTTGTTTTATAGAATTCAGGTGATGAAACTTGATTATATACCAATTCAAATTGATTAATAACAATAGCTTTATTACTTTGAGCATTATTAATAATTCTTATATATCTAGCATCTTTATTTACAACATCATTTTTGTTATTTATTTCATGCCATTCTATTGCATTTGTTGAATATTCAATACTTAAATCGTTATTTAATCCTGTAATATCATATGATAAACTTTCCATTTTAAATATATCTGTCATTTCAAGACCAATATATTCTCCTGAAGCAAGTTCAATATTTCCACTTGTTAATTGATATAAATTATCATTGAAGTTTGATAAAATTGGACTCTTTTCAATATTAGTATACAAATATTTAGTTGTTCCTTCATTCTTACTTGCATTAAGATTTAAATCTTCAACTTCAAATTCATAAACTTTCCACCATTTATGAGTTCCAAAGTTATCTCCTTGTGGATCACTTAAATTAACTAAACGTACTTTTGTTGCCAAAACACCATTTCCATTTACAATAAGTTCAGCACCTGCATTATCAAAAGATTGTATCTCATGCCATTGTCCATCTGTTCCAAAGTATTCAATAACTCCCTTTGTAACATTATCTCCACCATCTTGTGTTAATTTAATTTCACCAACACGAATAACATCACTATATTCTATAGTTAAATTAGCATTAACAGGAATTGTATCTTTACAGCCACCATTATTATGATCTGGTAAAATTGTATAGTCATTATTTAAATGTGCAAATGTTCCTTTATCCCCATCAATAATTTTTTCTAATGGACCATATGAAGCACTATTTAAAGCAATTCCTACTCCATTTGCAACAATTGTTTTTGTAATATCTTCTGGATTTGTTGCAGAAGCCTCTGTGACTTCAATTTCATATAACTTCCACCATTTACGTGTTCCATAAGTATCATTATTGGCATCAGTTGTATTTTCAAAGCGAATAGCTGTTGCAGTGACTCCATTTCCATTAACTGTCAATGTTGCTCCTGCACCACTAAATGTTTCTAATTCATGCCATTGTCCATCTGTTCCTAAATATTCAACACGTCCGTTTGTTATCTTATCACCACTGTCTTGAGTCATTTTGATTGTATCAAGTTTCATAGCACGGCTAAAATTAACTTTTACTTTAGCTCCAACAGGTATTGTATCTTTTGAACGATTATCACTTGAAGATGGTAATCCACTTGCTAAAACACTATAATCATTATTTAAATGTGCATATGTTGATGTATTTCCATCAACAATATTGTTAAGAGCTCCTCCTGCTACTCCTAATTGCTCAAGTTCAACGGTTAATGTCACTTCATCACTAGGTTTTTCACTAGGTACGTCAGTAAGCGTTTTGACTTTAAACTCTCCTAATCTCCACCAGATAGGACGTTCTCCATCTATAACAAGACGAATTGCACTTGTATATATTTTTTTATCACTTAAATCAATATCTTGATGAAGTTGTTGATTAATGGTAACACCTTCAATAGCAATCCATTTTCCTTTATTATCTAAATATTCTAAATGTCCTTCATGAATGGCGTCACCATTTAAACTATAAGCTTGTGCAAAATCAACACCTGTTACAAAATCATATTTACCTAAATTATATTGAACATAATCTCCTGGTAAAACTGAATTACCACCAGCATGATGAAGATGCGCTTCAACAACTTGTTTTTGTGCAGTTGTTCCTTCAGTTTTTCCTAACACACCATCACATAATTGACCATCATTAAGATCTCTAATACCTACATTTTCTAAAACCAAATTTGTTTTATATCCTTTTTCCTCTGGTGTTATACCATTTGGATTCATAGAAACTTCTGCTTGTAAAGTACAATATTCTGCTAAAGTATTAATGAATGGAACAATATGTTGAACTCCAACTTCTGCTCTTTCATAATAATCAACATATAAGAACTTATGCCCCTTACTCTTATCAAACGCTGCTTTCCCTTCACTATTATACTTCAAAAGTCCAGACACATCACCTTTTTGTGCAGATTCAACACCATTTAAATATGCGAAAACTGCATCTAGTGTATCTTCCCAACAATCAAGAAATACTCCCATTTGTTCACGTTCTAACAAGCCTTCATTACCTGAAGTTTTGAAAGCTTTTACTGCATCTTTTAAAGTTTCAAATTCTGATCTTACTTTTGTATAATCTTCATCAGTTAATGTTCCATTTTTTAATTTATTAACAAAATCATTTAATATTGGTTTTAATTCAACTGATTCTTCAAGTTTTGTTACTCTTCCATCCATATTTTGATTAATCATATGTTTTGATAATTCTTTTAAAGCATTTGATGCTCCTGTTTCTATTGCAGAATTATGATCCACATATTTAAAAGAATCTTCATAGGCTTGATCGGCCTCGTCTTCAGTCCAAATATGCCATGAATAAGTAGCATTACCAAAAATAGCTACCTTACTTGGTTTAGATTGTTGCATTGGATTTAAAATAATTCCTTGGATATTACTTGGATTAACCCCTGCATGAAGGAACGTTTTATATCCACCCATAATCAAATGTGAATGTGAGTTATCTGAACATGGCCAGTTAATCCACATATAAGGTCCACGTCCTGTATTTTGAGTAAATGTATTCGTAAAGTTTGTTGTAACTTCTCCCCAAATTCTTCCACCAGTCATAACAATTTGTACGTCATCAGGATTTGTTTGTTTTAATGGTGTAAACTCAGCAGAAGAACCATTTCCCATATAATCAAACGGAACAAAAGGAATTGTTGTTTTCATATCTGGATATTCTCTTTTGACTTCTCCTTTTAACCAAGTTGTTAAATCATTTAAAATTTTCTTTTCATTTTCTCCACCAGGATTAACAAAGTCATCTGCTAAAAGAGCAATTTGTCTTGCACCACGATCAATAACTTGTTTATATTTTGCTTTTAATGCTGCCAAAGAAGCATCATAATTATTAAAATTGAATGAATTCCCATGTGGAAATGGATGTAATGCAAAAACAAATCTACATTTAGAGTCATTTCCTGCTTTTACTAATGGATCTATTTTATTTTTGATTTCATCATCAGTATATAATACATTCCATTGTGTACGATGTTTTGGGTCATCCTTTGGAGCATAGAAATAAGAGTTTAATTTATAATATCCTCCCCACTTCATAAGATCACAACGATCGCTTGTTGACCATGGGTTTCCATAATATCCTTCAATAAACCCTCTACTTTTAACATCTGCATAATCTTCTATAGTTAAGTTCAAAATTGTGCGACTATCCATTTGTGCGAATATATGATATAAAGTTGTCAAACCATAAAAGGCTGCATCTGTATCTCTTCCCAAAACAACAATTGTACCATTATCTATTGACAAATAATACGAATCTAATTTTGCAAATAATGCACTTTTATCTGTCTTTACATACTCATCAGCAACATCGTGAGAATTATATATACCAACAAGTATATTTGTCGTTGTTTCAGTATCTCCAATTTCTGTCCCGTTTTTTACGTTTAATTTTTTTAACGCTGCGACTTCCTTTAATCGTTCTTTTGTTTCTTTATCAATTCCATCTCCAAAAACCACATTAAGATTATCTCTTAGAATAAAATCTTGACCTGTGTAATGAATCGAATGTGGAATTGGATAAAGCTCATATTCCTTTGTACTTTGTGTTCCTTCTAATGCATTAACATTTGTCAGCATTGAACTGCTTGTAAAGTTCAAAGTACAAAATGCTAAAGAACTTGCAATTACCACTTTTAAAAATTTCTTCAACACTTTCTTATTTCCTCCCTTTTTTAAAATATCATTGAATACACTTCTATAAATTCCTTTTTTCCCTCCTTTTTCTCTTTTGATTTTGAACAAACAAAAAGCAAGACTAAAAAGCAATAATAAAAAATGCTTTTTAGGTCTTGCCTAATTGAATAGTCACAATCCTATATAAATAAGTATACTTCATGTTCATGATATCTGTCAATTTATTTATTAAAATAAATTACTTTTCTATATTGTAACATTCTCTTTTTACAACTATTTTTATTTTCTTATTCATTTTACTCGTCATTATTTATAATTTCTAAAATCAACTAATTCAATATGATGATCATTAATCCATTCTTTTAACCAATCACTACATAAAAATTCACATTCCATAGCTCTAATAAAAGTAAATGATGAATGTTCTAAAATATATTGATCTAAATACCCTGGATGAAAAATCGCAATAGTACATGGATTTTCTTTAATTAAAGTCAAATGATCTTTCATATGTTTTTTTGCATCATATAAACCCTTTTCATCAAGTTTTGCAAATGGTAATGCAACAATTCCATTTTCCTTTTCCCAATCTTTATCAAACAAAGGATTTTCATAAAACAAATTATATTTTTTCGCAATACTCTTTAAAGCAATAAAGAAATTATGAGAAGAAACAGCATGACATTCAAAATAATCAGGCATTCTTCCAGTAATTTCTTGAAACTTTTTTAACTGTGCTTCAATTTCAATTTCACATTCTTTAATATCAATTGTATCTTCTTTTCTGTTTCTTATTTCTTTACTTGAACAAAATTCCCCATTTTCTTGAGATTATGGCAACTTAAAATAATCAGCGATTCATGCTGATTTTTTTGTATCCCTTTTAATCATATAAATCGTATGCCATGATTTTCCTTCACATCCACAAATACTCGCTCTTTCGTTTCTTTTCGCTTTGGATATATCTTCTTCCCATATATGTCTTGTTTTGACTTTTTCATGATTTTTTGACTTTGTACATTGTGATAAGAATGGACATCCCTCACAATCCTTTGAATCACTTTTATATACCCTGTATCCTTCTCTGTTCGTTGTCACATAGTGAAGATCTTTTTCGTTTGGACAGATATAAATATCTAAGTGTTCATCATAGACATATTCATATTTTTTAAAGTATCCTTTTTTCGTCATTGGTCGTTTATATGGAAGAAATGGTATCCTTCCACTTGATAGTATTTGATGACATATTGGTGAAGTATTGAATCCTGAATCCAAGCATATATTTTTCATGTTTTCATATATTTCTGTAAATATAACACTGTCATGCATATTTCCAGGTGCTACCTTATTATATAATACATAACCATGTTTATCTGACATGGTCATATATGTCAAAACACTTCTGTTTTTCTCCTTTATGAAACAATCCACATTCAGGATCTGTTGTGATTTCTTTCCGCTTTTTATTTGGTCTTCATTGATTTCATCAAGTAATTCTTTTTCATATGTTTTGGCTACAATTTCAATCTCCCTATCAGTCGCTTTTCTTGGATTGGCATTGGCTTTTCTATGTGTACCATCTCCAAATACTGTTGTTGTATCAATAAATCCATTATCAATACCTTGTTTGACAATATGATTAAAGATTTAATCAAAGACCTAACTGTCTTCCTACATGACTATAAAGTAGTTTTAACCAATGGATAGATAAACTTCCAATCTATAGTCTTTTCAAGTATTCTTACTAAATGATCCTGCGGTACTAAGTCGTCTAAAGTACTCAAAATAATTCCATCAAATTTTACATTTTCACGATTTGTCATTGTCATAATATTTTACCTCCAAGTATGCATCTATATTATACCATATTTCCATAAGTATCGTAATAAAATAAAAGGTCGTGGAGCTTCAAAGTTTGCATACTTGGAAAGAAGTCATCCACGACTATAGAGATAATATCACATATTCTTCTCTTTGAAAACAAAAAACTGTTGACTTTCTATTTTGTCAACAGCCTGAAATCATGATTACTCCATATAATCATGATTTATTTTATATAAAATAATAAACATCATTCCAATAACCAAAATCAAACACATAAATACAGACAATAAGGAGATATGATTTAAAAACAAACAGTTATTATAGCTTTTTTGCCCTATAAAATAAAGTAATAAAAAATAGATTATAACACAAAGATTTATACTATACTTTTTTTTCATTAGTAAATAAAAATAAATATGTAATTCTATAAATAAAATAAGATAAACAAATAAATATAATAAATTTACCAATAAATGATAAAAATCCATTTTTAAATAATAAACAAAATAATTAATTCCCACAAAAATCATAACCATCAAAAATAATGAACTAAGTATTTGTTTACACTCTTTTAAAAACCATTTCTTTTGATTCTGTGTTCGTATCATAAAATATATAGAGTAATATTGATAGTGATTTATAAAAGATAAAGCCATTACTAATATAATCATTTCAAGGGGAATATACCATCTTATTAATGTCGTAATCATTGATAAACTATCTTCTTGCGACACAACAAACCCATAAAGTGTCCCATTTGTTAATTGATAATATAGTATATCTTGGTTCAAACGTCCTAATGATAAAATAATGAATATCCATAATAAAATATAACCAATGTTTTTATAATTTACTTTTTTTAATATTTTTAATAGATAACCTTCATACTGACTTATAAGTTCTATTATCTGATTGATTATATAAAAAATAAAAATATAAGAAACATATTTTATCAAATCAAATGATAAATATGATAGTTCAATAAACAAATCAAGCTGTAAAGCCTGTATAACTGCAATCAGTAGACCCACAACTATAGTTGCTTTGGATATACTTTTTAAATATTTTAATAAAATATTTAATATATTAGATAATAACAAATAATATTGCTCAAAAAATAACATTGTAATCAATAAATAAATAATAAAACGAAATGAAAACAAAGATACAACCATAAGCGCATAAACTAATATATCTAATACTAGCATAATAAAAATGATATAAAAATTGTACTTTTTGAAAATGAAAATAGCCGTCTTATCATCCTGCATTCTTATAAGACACATTTCATTAAATATTATTTGATAATTTTTATTTATAAAGTATAAAATAAAATATGGAAATATAAATGTTAAAAAATAAGTATTATGTAATCCATCTATTTCATTACTCTTAAAATGAAGAAACAAAGAACATAAAACGATATAATAACATATTCCCAAAATAAATCCTTTACAATCCAATAAGTTTTTAAAATATTTTATATTATTCGTTAATTTGGATATCCATTTCATATTTTTTATTAATTTCCTTTGCTAATTGTTTAAGATTATTATAATAATTTTCATCAAAATGATCTTTATCCTCTTGTGAATAAAGAAATTCATATGATTTTATATCTTTATAAAACAGTTCTCCCATATCAAATAAAAAGAACTTTATTTTATTCTCGTTTATATTAAACTTACTAAAATAATCATCAGTAAATGTAAAAGTTGGAATATCAAATCCAGAACGATATTTCAAAAACACAATATATTTTTCTTTTGGTAAAATGGATTGCATTGGAGAATTGAGTTGTAGACCATAGTCAAAGCCTATTTGAGCACTTTCAATAATATGAATAATTGATGTATTCATATCATTTTTATCTTTTATAATTTTATCTACATTGACTTCTGTTTCAAATTTCATTGATCTTTGTATTCTTTTTTTATAAGAAACAATCGCAATAAAATCAGAAGCTTTTTCTAAATCATTTAATGATAGATTCTTTTTTATATAATCATCATCATTGAAAAAAACAGAGGCATAATGATCATCTTTTAGATAATCATCAATCGTTGTCTTTTTAATATCTTTCCCTAAATATAAAGACAAAAGACACCCTACTAAAATAAAAATGAAAACACACAAAAAGAAATGATCATTTAACTTTTTCAATAGAACCACCTCTAAATTCATAAATTTCATCACTCAAAGCTATAATTTCTTCTTCATAATGCGAAGTCATAATAATAATTTTTCCTAACTCTTTTTGTTCTCTAATAATATTATATATAAGTT
The DNA here is from genome assembly GCA_910579135.1 of uncultured Erysipelotrichales bacterium. Classification (GTDB taxonomy): domain Bacteria; phylum Bacillota_I; class Bacilli_A; order Erysipelotrichales; family Coprobacillaceae; genus MGBC113645. The sequence continues at coordinate 62,896 of CAJTTM010000014.1, forward strand.
TTCTTCCTTCACTATCCAAAGCATTTGTTGGTTCATCTAAAATAAGTACGTCAGAATATTCCATAATTGCTTGTGCTATTCCTAGACGTTGCTTCATACCTAAAGAATATTTCTTGACTGGAGTTTTATTATATGGATCTAGTCCTACTTTTTCTAATGATTTTATAATATCTTCTTTTGTTATACTGTTTTTAAGCGAAGCCAATAATTCTAAATTTTCAATAGCATTCATATTCCCAAAAAATTCACACTTTGAAAAGAAAGCGCCTAACTCAGGAATAATCTTAAAATCTTTTCCGGATTTTAACTGATTATAAAATATTTCTCCGCTTGTTGGCTTAATCAATCCAGCAATAATCTTTAATAAAACTGTTTTTCCAGAACCATTGTGTCCTTTTATTGTTGTAACACATCCTGATTGAAAACGTACATTGACATTTTCAAAAAGAATAAAATCATATTGTTTAGAAATATTTTTTAAAATGATCTCATTCATTTTTTATCATACCCCTTCCTCTTAATATAAATTGCTACAATTAAAAATAATATAATAACTAGAAAATCAACAAAAATCATATAGATATTATCAGGTGAAGAAAAGGGTACTAAAGAATTCAATACTGAAATATTATAAAGAGTTCCTCCAAATACATAAGCTAAAATATGTGGTAATAAAATAAAAAAAGTAAATGGTGTGAGTAAACATACGTATTTATTTTCAATAAATAAGCATAATGTGAAAAAGAGTACAGCACAAATTCCAGCATATAAAGAATATAATAAAACATATACACAATTATATAAAAAAATATGATTGATATATAAATCTGTAAGAATACCCGTTCTTATTCGTTCAAAATCATATATATTGAAGATATTAATCCAAGAAACTATATTTTCATTAATTCCAAGTAAACAATAATAAAATAAATAATACAAAGAAAAATAAAAAAACCATAATGCCATTCCAATTAAAAACAAGCAAATCACCTTTGAAAAGAAATAATATTTTTCATCATTTCTTATCATAATATAGGGCATCATCTTAATATCATATTGTAACCATCGATAAAAAACTAAAGGTATAACTAGTGGAATAATAAATATATAAATCACACACTCACTATTTTTTAGATCATTCGCAAATACAAAACCATAATTTGCATCTTTAAGAAAATAATAATCTAAATATTCACTTCCAAAAAAAATATACATTGTATTAAGTAATGCTATAAAGGCTAATATCATTAAGCAACATTTCAATTCTTTTGTACTCATTATAGCTTTCATATCATATTTTAATGCTCTAATCATACACAATCTCCTTTTAAACAAAGAAAAAGTTAAACTTTCTCTTTGTTAATAATAATTACATGTTCCTTTAACCTCATAAGGCAATGCAGCATAAGAACCATTTTTTAACTTAACTGTTACTTTATCACCTTTTTTAGCTGTTTTACCAGCAAGATAAGAAACAGTAAAATTATCTCCTTTATACCATGTTCCTGTACCAGTCAAACAAGTATTTCCTTTATACAACCACACTTTTACTCCATGAGATCCTGTATTTGTTATATTATTTCCTAATTTTTTTGTATCTGTTGTTTTTGCTTTTGTCGTTACATTCACAACATTATCAAGAGGTATCACCTTATGATCTCATGTAAATGTTCCAGCATCAACATTTGACAATGTCGCACAAATCATTAATCCAAATAAAGCCACTATTATTTTTTTCATTTCAATTTTCTCCATTTTAATATTTGTAAAACTTTAATAATTTATAAAAGTACTTTCATATAAATAATTATATGCTAACAATCAAGACTTGTCAATTTATATATATTTTTTTAAATATACATATGAAACTATTTACCTATTGGATATAGTATTAAAAGCTTAGTAATTATATTTAAATATGTTAAATTTTTATTTTATATACTTTACCTCAAAAGTTCATTTCTATTTTAAACATAATCATATAGGCATATTTTTTTCATTTGAATTTAAATAAAAAGAAATATAATATGTATTTTTTGTTAAAAAATATGTTAAAAATGACATATATTTTTAAGTTTTTATTTATTTTATTTTAAATTTTGCTATAATCAAGTTAAGAAAAGATAGAAGGGATTGTAATCAGTGGCAAAAAAGAATATATATTTTAAATATGAAATGTTAATATTAACCATTCTATCTCAAGGTGATTATTATGGTTATGAAATTACATCTAAAATAAAAAAATTAACTGATAATTTTATTGATGTTAAAGCAGGTATTTTATATCCAAGTTTATATAAAATGCTTGATAAGGGGTATATTACTAGTGAAGATGTTTTAATAAATAGGAAAATTAGAGTATATTACCATTTAACTGATACTGGTAAAGACTATTTAGAAAAAACGATTTCTGAATATTATGAATGGGAAAGAAAAATTAACAATGTTCTTGATACTATTCAATTAAAATAAAGCAAATGGTTGTAATCATCCATTACAACCATTTTTTTCTCACCAAAATAATCTTTGATTTCTATTATTCTTAAATTTTATTTTACAGAATGGTTCGAAGCTTGCTTTCTTATTTGAGTGATCGTAGTGATTTTTAGCAAGCCCATAATATTTATTAATGACTATAATATCTAATCCTACTAGATAAAAATAGTAATATTAAAAATAAACACAATAATCTGCATGTTTTGTAGCGTCAAAAGTTTCTATAATAGAATAATAATAACTATTTATAATTTCTAAAATCAACTAATTCAATATGATGATCTTTAATCCATTCTTTTAACCAATCACTACATAAAAATTCACATTCCATAGCTCTAATAAAAGTAAATGATGAATGTTCTAAAATATATTGATCTAAATACCCTGGATGAAAAATCGCAATAGTACATGGATTTTCTTTAATTAAAGTCAAATGATCTTTCATATGTTTTTTTGCATCATATAAACCCTTTTCATCAAGTTTTGCAAATGGTAATGCAACAATTCCATTTTCCTTTTCCCAATCTTTATCAAACAAAGGATTTTCATAAAACAAATTATATTTTTTCGCAATACTCTTTAAAGCAATAAAGAAATTATGAGAAGAAACAGCATGACATTCAAAATAATCAGGCATTCTTCCAGTAATTTCTTGAAACTTTTTTAACTGTGCTTCAATTTCAATTTCACATTCTTTAATATCAATTGTATCTTCTTTTCTGTTTCTTATTTCTTTACTTGAACAAAATTCCCCATTTTCTTTTACTAACGATGGGATTAAAGCTGGATCACTTAACGGCTTTCCTACACAAATATTTGTATGCTGTCCAAATGCAATATCATAATCTTTAATCAATTCATATCCATGTTTTGCACTTTCCATATTAGTCATAATACCTACACATGTAATCACCCCATTCTTAACTGCCTTTAATATTCCATAATTCACACCTTCACTAAATCCCAAATCATCTGCACGCATTATCAATTTCATATCTACTCCTCCTCTACTTTATATTTTACATAATTCAACTAAAAAACAAAATAAGTTTTTTTAACATAATAATATAAAAAGAAGCATAGGTTCTTATGAAAGGAGTTTTATGATTACTTATTTTTGTATCTATTCAATATTAGGACATTTCATGGAATCAACATATATATCAATAATTGAAAGAAAGTGGTATAGTTCAGGACTATTAAATGGTCCTTATATTCCACTATATGGATTTGGAGCACTAATTCTTATTTTTCTTGCTCCTTATATTCAATATTCATATCTTTTAACATTCATTATTGGTTCTTTTTTTATGACAATACTAGAATATTTTTCTAGTATTTATCTTGATAAAGTTTTTCATAAAAAAATCTGGGATTATTCTCATCACCCTCTTAATCTTAAAGGGAGAATATGTTTACTCTATTCACTTATATGGGGACTTCTCTCTATAATACTGATTAATTATATTCATCCCTACTTATCATATTTAATTAAACCAAATCCTTTGACAACGATTTTATCTTTAATCATTATTTGCATAATTATAAAAGAAACCCTTTATCAAAAAACATTAGCTAATGCAACTATTTATCCAAAATAAAAATAGCGAGTTTTTTATAACTCGTTATTATATTATTTAATATGACAATACTCAAATAATTCTCAATATGGATAAACAAAAGGAAATGCTCAATAGATAAAGTTATAAATCCCTATACAACTTCTTTTCAAAAATATTTATCTATCTTTTCTATACTTAGAATCTATATTAACATTAAATATATTTAAAAATATCTTCTTCTTTTTCAATATCAAAAACATTAATAATTAATTCATTCAATTCATCCTCATTACTACCATTAATTTTAATAACAATATGACTTGATAAATATCCTAGTTTTTTCATTAATAGATTCGCAGCTGTTTCTTTCATTGTTTCTATCTTTCCATTTGTATAACCTCTTTTTTCACCAATGATTTCTCCTTCAATTCTTCCCATCTCTTTTAATTGTTCACATATCTCACACATTTCTATCACACCTTTCCTTTCTTCTTTATAATATTTGACCCATTTTTTTAAGACTTCACTATACATATCATTTGGATCAATACAGTGAAAATCATGGATTAATCTTCCTAGTACTGTTTCTCTGTCTTGATTATCTCCATTCACATATATCATCTCTTGTCCTATATCTATCTTATCTCCTGTTTCGTCTATATAGCTATGTATATGATATATTGGTAATCCTCTTTTAAAATAATCTCCTTCGCATATGAAAATCATATAGCTTTCTGGAACTTCTTCATATTCTGAACTTTTCTTTATTTCTTGTGTATCTATAAGACTAAGATTTAATCTTCCTCTTTTAGGATTGGCTCCTTTTTCTTTTCTCTGTATTTCTACATTGA
>CAJTTM010000015.1 GCA_910579135.1 uncultured Erysipelotrichales bacterium
AATATAGACTTCTATAAATCTATTATAAGAGTATAAAACAGAGTTGTCATTGGACGTTTTGTCCAAAAAGAAAAGAAGCTTAAACAGCTTCTCTTTCAAGTAAATATTTCCATTTTCCTCTAAAAAATCTTTGTCCAAGCAAGATACATCTTGAAACATTATCACAAACCATCATGATCCATACAATTTCCAAACCAAGATGAAAGACATTAATAATCATCCATGAACCAAATATTCTTACACCCCACATTGTAATCAAAGAAAAAATAAATGGTGCTTTGGTATCTCCCATACCATTAAACGTTCCTTCTAAAATAACAAGAATACCATAAATGGGTTCAGAGATAGAAACAATTCTTAAAACATGACTACCTATTTCAATAACTTTCAAATCTGGAGTAAAGATTCTCATCAATAAACTCGCATTAAAGAATAAAATCAATCCAGCTATAAGCATTAATCCAGAAGTTATAGCACAAATGAGATATGTTGTTTTTTTGACTTTATCTTCATCCTTTTGTCCAACTGCATTACCAACCAAAGTGGCTGCTGCACTTTGAAATCCATATCCAGGTACATAAAATGCTTGTTCTGCTTGAATCGCAATTGTATGAGCGGCCAATTGTACAACACCAAGTTTTGCTATTAAAGATGAAAATGTGACATGTCCTAAACAAATAACACTTCTTTCCATCATGACTGGAATGCTTATTGTTAAACATTCTTTAAAGATATTTTTATCAAAATGAAAACCTGTTTGATAAAATTGAAACGAAGTATTTTTATAGTATTGTCTAAACATCAAAACACCACCAACTACATAAGAAATTGCAGTTGCAATAGCCGCTCCTTTTACTCCTAAATTAGCTCCTGGTATGCTTATCAAAGAGATTTGATGTGTATCATATATTAATAAATAATTTAATATAATATTAATCATATTCATCCATAAATTAATAATCATTGGTGTTTTCATATCACTTACACCTCTTAAGGCAGCTGAAAATATAACAACTGAAGTTCTAAATAACATTGGTAAAGAAATGATAAAAAAGTATGTTGATGCTTCATTCCTAATAGAAGGATCACCATTTAACCATATTGGTAAATATGGTGATATAATAATACATCCTATTGTTAATAAAATACCTACACCAATTGTCATAAATATAGCTTGTTGTCCTGCCTTTTGCATCTTTTCTTTATTGTTCGCTCCATCTGATTGAGCACAAATCGCAAGGACTCCTACCCCAAAAGCAACCGCAAAATTTGAAACAAACCACCCTACTGAACTTGTTAATCCTACAGCTGCAGATGAAGCAGCTCCTAAAGCCCCAACCATAGCTGTATCAACATATGTGACTACTGTATTTAATGCTTCTTGTACAATTGCAGGAAATGAAAGTGTTAATATTTTTTTTAAATCATTTTTATCATGCAGTAGCTCCATATATCTTCCCCCTTCTTATATACATATTTAAAGCCTTATGCCTATTTTACTCAATTTTATATAGACATTCAACATTTTTTATAACTATAAAAAATAATTCTTCTTTCTCCTAAAACATCTATAAATTATGATATAATAAAGAAAAGCGAGGATATAAAATGAATATAGATAAAATAATGAATAATGTTAAAGATAAACATCAACTTATACATAGTATTACAAATTATGTAAGTGTTAATGATTGTGCTAATATCATTCTGGCTAGTGGAGCTTCACCTATTATGGCTGATGAAGCTTTAGAAATGGATGATATCACAAATATTAGTCATGGTCTCAATATTAATATTGGAATGTTAAATCAAAATAAAGAAAAATCAATTTATCTAGCTTGTTATAAAGCAAATAATCTTCATCATCCTATTTTATTAGATCCTGTAGGAGTTGGAGCTTCTTCCTATCGTCAACATTTTGTTTCTTCTTTATTAAAAAGTATACATTTTGATGTTATTAGAGGTAATCTTTCTGAAATTAAATCTTTAGTAGAAAACAGTTTGACTTATGGAGTTGATACAATAGAAACAATTACTCAAGATAATTTAGATGAAGTTATTGAATTTATTAAAATAGTCGCAAAACAATTTCATTGTATCATTGCAATTAGTTCTGTTATTGATGTGATTAGTAATGGAAATCAAACTTATGTTATTTATAATGGACATCCTTACATGTCAAAGATTACTGGAAGTGGTTGTATGCTTTCAGCATTAACAACCACATATATCACCGCAAACAAAAATAATCTATTAGAAGCTTGTGCTCTATCATTTCTAATAATGGCGATTGCTGGAGAAAAAGCTTACGATAAGATGATAGATAATAAAGTTGGGACTTCATCTTATAGAAATTATCTTATTGATTATGTTTCGTTGCTTACAAGTGATGATATAAGAAAGGAAGCAAACTATGAAATTCGATAGAAAATGTTTAAAGTTATATGCTGTAACTGATAGACGATGGTCTATAAATCAAACATTATATACTCAAATTGAACAAGCTTTAAAAGGTGGTGTAACACTTGTTCAATTAAGAGAAAAAGATCTAGATGAAGAGGAATTCATTAAAGAAGCAATGGATATCAAAAAACTTTGTCATCAATACAATGTTCCTCTTATTATTAATGATAATCTTAAAGTCGCAATTGAAAGTCAGGCTGATGGTATTCATATTGGTCAAGATGATATTGAGATTGAGATTGTAAAAAAAAGATTCCCTCATAAGATTATTGGAGTGACTGCTCACAATTTAAAAGAAGCTATGGAGGCTCAAGATAAAGGAGCAGATTATTTAGGAATTGGTGCTGTTTTTCCTACTTCTACCAAAACAAACACGACCCCTTTATCTATTGAAGGAATAAAAGAAATCACAAGTCATATTTCAATTCCTTGTGTTGCGATTGGAGGGATTGAAAAAAGTAATATCAATTTATTAAAAGATTCTGGTATTGATGGAGTGGCAGTAGTATCAGCCATTTTTAAAAGTGATAATATAGAAAATACTGTTAAAGAATTATTAGAAGAGTTGAGGTGAAAATAATGAAAATTGTATTATTTGATGTTGATGGAACGATTTTAGATTCCATGGGAGCTTGGGAAAATATGGGTAGAATTTATTTGAAGTCTAAAGGTATTGATACCTCTCAAAATATTAATAATATTTTATATCCTTTAACATCTATGCAAGCTGCTAGTTTTTTAAAGAATGAATATCATTTAGAAGATTCTATTCAAGAAATTATAGAGAATTTTCATAAATGTTTACATGATTTTTATCTTTATGATGTAAAGTTGAAAGAAGGTATTATTGATGTTTTAGAGGAATTTAAGAAACATCATTATCAGCTTTTCATTGCGACAGCTTCTACAAAAGAATTAGTTGAAAAGAGTTTTGAAAGATTAAATATTAATCATTATTTTAACAGTATATTTACATGTGATGCCTTAGGTATTTCTAAAAACGATCCTTATTTTTATAAGAAAATAGCTTTTAAACTCCAAGTTAAACCTAAAGATATCATTGTTTTTGAAGATAGTTATAATGCTGCCCTGTCAGCTAAAAAAGCAGGAATGAAAGTGATTGGAGTTTATGATCAATATACAAGAGGTCATCTCCAAGATATTGTTCATACATATATTAATAAATGGGAGGAATTATTATGAAAACAGCATTAACAATAGCAGGTAGTGATTGCAGTGGAGGAGCTGGTATTCAAGCAGATTTAAAAACCATGAGCGCATTAGGAGTTTATGGAATGTCAGTTATTAATGCATTGGTTGCTGAAAATACAGTAGGAGTTTATGGAATTATGGATGTAACTCCTGAGTTTTGCGAATTACAGTTGGATTGTGTTTTCAAAGATATTTATCCTGATGCCATTAAAATTGGTATGGTTTCTCGTTTGGAATTGATTGATTCTATTGTTAAGAAATTAAGAGAATATGATGCTAAAAATATTGTGGTTGACCCTGTAATGGTCGCTACTAGTGGTGATAAATTAATTAGTGATGATGCTATTATAGAATTAAAGGAAAAACTTATTCCTATGGCGACTTTAATTACACCTAATATTCCAGAAGCTGAAGTATTATGTGATATTAAGATTAAAGATAAAAAAGATATGGAAAAAGCTGCAAAATTAATTTATGAAGATTCAAAAGTTAATGTATTAGTTAAAGGTGGTCATTTTATAGAGGAAGCTCAAGATTGTTTATATGATGGAAAAGAGTATCATTGGTTTATTTCAAAACGTATTGATAATCCAAATACTCATGGTACTGGTTGTACTTTATCTAGTGCTATTGCTTCATATCTTGCTTTAGGGTATTCTTTAAAAGATAGTGTTCAAAAAGCAAAAGAATATTTAACTGGTGCTCTTGAAGACGGTCTTGATTTAGGTAAAGGTAAAGGTCCTATGAATCATTGTTATAAAATAAAGTCATTATTATGATTTAAGGAGGATTTATGAAGGTTTTAGTTATTGGTTCTAGTGTTTGTGATGTTATTATTAATGTTCAACAAATGCCTCTTATTGGTGAAGATGAAAATGTCATTTCACAATCTTTAAATCTTGGTGGTTGCGCTTTTAATGTTGCTAATATTTTAAAGTATCTTAATATTCCTTTTGATTTATTATCTCCTGTTGGTATAGGAATATATGGTGATTTTGTAAGAAATGAAATGATAAAAAAGAATATTCCTATTTTATTAGAATCTAAGGAAGATAATGGTTGTTGTTATTGTATTGTGGATAAGAGTGGTGAACGTACTTTTATTGCCCATCATGGTGGAGAATATCATTTTTATCCTCAGGACTTTTTAAAAATCAATCCTAAAGATTATCAATATGTATATGTTTGTGGTTTAGAATTAGAAGAAGAAACGGGTATTCATATTATAGAATTTTTAGAAGAAAATGATTTTCATATTGTATTTGCTTCTTCAAGTCGTATTCATCATATCAATAAAAAAAGGTTAGAAAGAATTTTGTCTTTACATCCTATTCTTCATTTTAGCCAAAATGAAATCTTATCTTATAATCATATTCATACAATAGAAGAAGCTGCTATTGATTTATATAAGAAAACACAAAATATTGTTATTGTTACATTAGGAAGTCAAGGATGTTATTATTATGATGGAAAACATCATTATGTGGATCCTTATCCAACTAAGATTGTGGATACAATTGGTGCTGGTGATAGTCATGTCGCAAGTGTGATTGCTATGTTATATCAAAATCAATCTATAGATAAGGCTATTGATAAAGGAAATCAAATTGCTGCTAAGGTAGTAAGTCAAAAAGGTGCAAATTTAATTTAATTGCAACCTTTTTTCATTTTTAAACGTATTATGATTGAAAGGAGATGATAATATGGACATAGATCGACTTATTGATCGATATGGAAATATGGTCACTAGAATATGTATTATGAATTTAAGAAATATTGATGATGCTAAAGATTGTTTTCAAGATGTTTTTATCAAACTTTATCAACAAAAAGAATTTGATAGTGAAGATCATCTTAAACATTGGCTTATTAGAGTGACAATGAATACTTGTAAAGATTATCAACGTAAATTCTATAAACCAACAATAAATATAGATGATATTATTATACAAAATCATCATGAAGATTTTATTTTGTTACCTATTTTAATGACACTGCCAACTCGTTATAAAAATATACTTTATCTCTATTATTATGAAGGATATAAAATTAATGAGATTGCTTCAATGTTACATATTAAAGAAAATACTGTTAAATCAAGATTAAAAAGAGGAAGAAATAAACTTAAAGAGAAATTAGGAGGTCAATATAATGAACAGATGGAATGAATTTGATTATATAAAAACACCAGATGATTGGAAAAATATTCCCTTATCTAAACCTATAAAAGCACATTATCGTTTATCATTTGTTATTGCATGTACATTTATACTTTTTACTTTTACAACAACTATTGCTTATCAGCAAGAAATTAAGGACTGGTTAGATACTCGCTTTCAACAAGAAAATGTTTATAGTGTCAAAAATAATCATGTTAAGATTGATAAATTAATTATGAATCCACCTTTTGCTTATGAGGGCGGAGAGGATAAAGATGGGTATGAAATAGTAAAAGATGTTTATTTGGTTGCTAATCATTCATTAAAAAAATTAGAACCATTTACATACACAGGAAAATATAAAGGTCAAACTTATAGCTTTCAATTTGTAAGAAGTAAAAATCAAATCATGACTTTTGATCATAAAGGATACATTGAATATAGTTTACCTTATATCCAAAATAACTTTATTTATGTTATGACTCAAGATAACAATCTAGTAAAATTAAATCTATCAACCAAGGAGTTAAAATTCATTACGCATGATAACCAATCTATTAATCCTATAATGTCACCTAACGGAAAAACAATATTAATTAATAAGAGTAAATCATATTGGACTGCTTATGATACTTTTACCAACAAAGAAACAAGAGTTAATGATATTAGTGGCTATGCTTTAAGTAATGAAGTTAAATTTTTAGATGATTATAATGTCATTACCTATGGTTATGATGAATCAATAGATGATACAAAAACATATGTTATTGATTTACACACCTTTATAAAGAAATCCTATGATGTCATTTGTGAAAGAGCAACTCCTTTTGTGATTGAAGAGAAAAAGAATAAAGTGAATATTAAAAACTTTATAACAAATAAAGAATGTACAATTCCTATTGAATATGAAGAAGGTAGTATTTATTTAACTGAAGATTATATTTTACTTTCTAATTATAAAGGTAATAAGCACTATTTATATAGCAATAAGGATAATAAATATGAAGAAATCTTCATTCCTGAGTCTATTAAAGAAAATCTTAATTTAGAGGTTTTAGATGATGATAGTAATGAATTAATTATTTATAATGATGAGCATCTTTTCTTTATCGATATATCACATTTATTTCAAGAATAATAAGAACTTTTAAGAACTGTTTAAAAGTTCTTTTTTTATTTCTCTTTTCTCTTTTTTTAGGTATAATAATGACGGTGATATATATGAATGAATTAGACATATTAAACGAGATTAGTTATATTGGATATTTATTACTCAAATATGGTGCAGAAATTTATCGTATTGAGGAATCATTAGAAAGAATGTTAAAAGGTTTAGGTTATAAAGATGTTGAAGTTTTTGCTTTACCTGCTTATTTTACGATGAGTTGTACTTTAGAAGATCATACTCCTTATTGCATAACAAAGCGTTCTCTTTATAATAGGATTAATTTAGATAAATTATATGAATTAAATAACTTAGTAAGAAATATTAGTAATCATAAAGTTGCTCCAAAAGATATTCATGATGAAATTATTAAAATCATTGAAAAACCAATGAGCCATTCCTTAATACTTATAGGTTATGTTCTTTCAGCTGCTTTCTTTACTTTGTTTTTTGGGGGAAAATTAAATGATATGTTAGTTGCAGGTGTTAATGGTTTTATTCTTTATTATGCTATTTTGATCATGGAAAATCTACAAATCAATTCTATTGTAAGAACAATATTATCTAGTATGATTTTAACTATTATTTCACTCATTGCATTTCGTTTTGATATCATTCAAAATATAGAATTTTCAATTATAGGAACGTTAATGATCTTAACTCCTGGTGTTGCGATTACAAATAGTTTTAGAGATATCATTAGAGGAGATTATGAATCAGGTGTGGCAAGATTCATAGAAGCATTTTTAATTGCAGCTAGTATTGCAATTGGTGTGGGTACTATCATGCTTATTGGAGGTATATAATGGAAGAGATTATTTATCAATGTATTGGAGCTTTTATAGGTTGTTTTGGTTTTGCATTTATATTTAGATTACATCATAATATCAAGTTTGCATTTTTAGGGGCTATAAATGGATTGATTGCATTTGTCATTTATTTACTTACTCATTTTATGCATAATATTTATTTTCAAAATTTCATTGCTATGTTTGTTGCTTCTTTGATTGCTGAAATGCTTGCAAGAACTTGTCGTGCTCCAGCTACTATCTTTATCACAATTGGATGTTTCCCTCTTGTTCCAGGAAGAGGAATTTATCAAACAATGCTATATGCAATTAGTGGAGAATCTAATTTGTTTTTACAATCCGCATTACAAACCATTGGTATTGCTGGATCTTTAGCACTTGCCATTTTATTTTCTTCTACAATTATTCTTATCTTTAAAAACTCGAAGAACCATCCTTATTTATTATTTAAGGACCCTTTTGAATAAAAAGTCATCTTTACCTAAAAACAAGAGAATCCCTGACTTCTTGTTTTTACACTCTTTTTTAAAACAACTTTCTATTTTTGTCATATGCTAATTTCATAATATTTTCATCAAAATATCTGTTCATAGAATTTTTAATAGCATCATATTCATCTTGAAAATATATTTTGTTATCCTTCAGCATTATGTTAATTAAACATGCAATCCAATGGTTAAACAAGATAATAATATATTTTCCACGTTAAATTATGCATAATGAGTACCAAAAATTACATATACCATAAAACTATTAATAACAAATTGACAGTATTAATGTTAATATATATAATACAATTAGAAAACGTTTTTTAGATAATAAAAAAGGAGGAAAACATGAAATTAAAAATTAGAGAATCATTTAAAACAAAAATCTTTATTGTTTTATCATTAACAGTATTGATGGTATTATCTATTGTTAGCATCAATGCTGCAACAAAATCCAAAAATCATAGCTGGACTACCAATTATGGTGGTGCAACAGAAACAGTTAAATTAACTGTTGATTTATCGACAATAAATAAACCTAGTGTGAGTTATACTAAAAATGGATATGGTGGATATTATAATGGTGCTTCATATGCATATGCTGGTATTAGTAATAGCCTCACTAAAAAAATATCTGGCGATACTGCTACATATACAAATAAGGCTACTCCTTCATGGACAAATAAAGTATCATATTCTTCAGTCAAAGGTGGCACTAAAACCGCAACATTTAAATACACAGGTAGTTTAACTGTAAACTAACTATTTCAATAAAGCAAAATGACCTTTTGCTTTATTTTCATAAAAAGGAGAAAATTATGCTTAAATTAAAAAACTATACATTGAAATTTGAAAATAAAATGATTTTTGATAATACCTGTTTTAAAGCTAATCATAATCAATTGACACTCATTATTGGTGAAAGTGGTGTTGGAAAAACAACATGTCTACATTCATTAAAGCTAGATAATATATATAATGGTGAATATACTTATAATCAAAAAAAAGTAACTCGAAAAATGCTTCAAGAACATTTTTGCTATATTGAGCAATTTCCTTTCTTTATAGAAGATCTTGATATTACTTCTCATTTTCTTATGATCAATGAAAATTTTTATAAAGAAGATATCTATAGTACATTGGATAAATTAAAAATAAATCCTTTATTAAGGAAGTATCCCAATCAGTTATCTGATGGAGAAAAGAAAAGAGTTTCATTATCATTAGCTTTCTTTATGAATAAAGATATATTAATTATCGATGAGCCCACATCATCATTAAATGAAGAATTCAGTAAAATTGTATGTGAATTATTAAAACAATATGTTAAAACTGGACATATGGTCATTGCTTCAAGTCATGATCATCTGCTTAAAGAGTATGCAGATGTTATTTATAAAATTGAATACAACCAATTTCAATGTATAAAAGATAGAGAAGAACATAACATTCAAATAGATAACAAAAACAACGTAAAAATTAGAATAAAGATAAGCGACTATTTCAAAATGTATAGACATTATTTAAGGAGTCATCTTATTATAAAGCTTTTCATGATGTTTCTTGTATCAGTAATTGGTTTTGCATTTGTATTCAATAACGAAGCAATACAAATCAATATAGAAACAATGAACAAGATTTCTTCAACAGAGATACTTGTTTTTAAAAATATTGATGGAAATGATTTATTTGATTATTCTTATTCGGGTGAAGAATTCCCTTTTAGTAAAGAAGAAGTTAAAGCATTAAAGAATATTAACCATGTTTCATATATAAATTATAAATATGATATAAATATCTGCAATGATTGTGATGAAAATACCAATCTTGGAACAAGAAATATAGATAATACATTAGAAAAGTTATCTGCAAAACAGTATGGAAAAAAATTAATTGTGAATTACCCAGATAATTTTAATAATAATACAATAACAATGCAAACATATGATTCAAAATATAATTATGAAACTAAAATCAAAGAAAGAGTTAGCAAAGAAAAAGGAATCTATATTTCAAATAGTTTATTCAATATACTATTTAAAAATGCTAAGAATTATGATTCTTTAACTCTCTATTTTCCAATTCAAGTCCCTATTTATAATGTTAGTGGAATAACTTCAACACAATCAGAAAATGGTGATGCATATTATGAAGCGAATTGTGTCGCAACAAAAGAAGTATGGATAGAACTTCCTATTATTGGTATACTTTCAGATAATAGTCTTTATGATAATTATAACAATGTAATAGGTTCATATGATATATTTTTAGATCAGGATATTTTAGAAAAATATATTGAACAAAATAAAGATACCAAAAATCATACAATATACTATACTGGAGAATTTGGAAGCAGTAAAAAATATTATGATAAACTTCCTCCTAAAAATGAAAAAATAAGACAAACAATCTCTATGAATCCTTGGAGTCCTAATTGTTATATTATGCGATTAGATAATTTAGGATATCTTGATGATATATTGACACAAATCAATAAATTTGGATTTGATGCAAAAAATATGTATGTCAATTCTTCATCTTTAAAAAATACTGTGTCTTCTGTACAAAATGTTTCTAGAGTCTTAGCGGCGGGTATTACAATTCTATTATTATTGATAGGATTTTCTACAAAAAGCAAGGAAAAAAATGAAATCATGACAAATCAATTTCTAAAGAACATGGGAATAGGAAAAAAAGAAATTCAAAAAATAAAGTTAAGAAAATATTTTGTTCATTTTATTATACAAACAACAATATCATTAATAGTTTCATTTGTTTTACTAAACCTTTTTAATATAATTCTCTCTTCAAGCACAAAGTATTCACTTATTCTTGTATTGATTGTTATATGCCTCCATTTTGTTATTGAATTTCTATTTGCAATCATCATGGAAAGGAAGTGGCTAATGGATGTTAGTGCTTAATAATTTGAATATATCCTATGAAAGAAAAATACTTGAAGACGTATCATTTCATGCAACATCAGGTTATTTCTATCTTATAAAAGGAGAAAGTGGAAGTGGTAAAACAACACTATTATATCGTTTAGCTCTTTTAAGTGATCAAAGTGACTATGAATATCATATAAATAAATATGATATTATGAGTATGAATAATTCTCAAAAAGATGACTTTAGAAGAAACAATATTGCATTTTTATTACAAAATGCACTTTTAATAGAAGAATATAATGTTAAAGAAAACGTATCTTTCTTTGCAAAATTAGTAAATAAGAAAGTCGATGATCATGATATAAAAGAAATATTAAAACAAGTGCATCTCAGTATTCCACTTCATCAAAATATACAGACATTATCTGGAGGAGAAAGGCAAAGACTTGCAATTGCTTGTGCATTAATTAAAGATACAGGAATCATCATATTAGATGAGCCAACAAGCTCTCTTGACCAAGACCACGAAAAAGCTATTTTTCAATTATTAAAAGATATTGCCATTAAACAAAATAAGGTTATTATTGTATCTAGCCACAGTAGTCAGGCAGACAAATATGCGGATGTTATTTATAAAATAGAAAACTCCAAGTTAAAACAACTCAATGATGTAAAAGATGAAAAACAAATCAAAATACAGAATAATGGTTTTTGTTATTCTTATATTAGAGAATATCTAAAAAAACATATGATAATTTTAAGGAAAAAGACAATTTCGGCAATCGCAATTATAATAATTGCTTTAGCATTCATATTCGTATCAAATTATATACTTGATCTAATGAAATCAAATAGTGTCAACGAAATTATTAATCTATCAGAAAACCAACTCTTTATAACATCTCATAATAATAATATCTATAGTAATGATACAGATAAACCAATTGATAAAGACATGTTATCTTTTATAAAAACAGAGTATAAATGCTATCCATATGTAAGTACCTATATCATGATAGATAATATAAAAGTAGATGTCATACCTCTTTTTGAAGAAAATAATATCAATGATAAATATGAAAGTAAATATAATATTCTCGATAAGAAGGGTATTATACTCAGTCAAAGTCTTTATAAATACCTAAAAAGAAATGATATAACAGTAAGAACAATGGACAATACTCTTTATATGAAAGATACTCCTATTCATTATCGATGCAATGTAAGAGGTGTATTAAAAGAAGGTGTTTTAAATAACTATACCAACAATAAATATTATATCTATTTATCTTATGATATGATTGAAAAACTATATTCTAATATATCCCTTCAGAAAGCATATACAGGGTATACATTATTCACCAAAAATATAGACTCTTATAATGCTTTAATAGATGAACTTAATCATTCTCATTTCGATATTAATAAAACATTTGTTAATATTGAAAGCATTAATAGTGTTGTTAATAACATAGAGAGTATAAGAACAATATTTTTTATCATAGCCATGGTTGTAATCGTGATTATAATGGTATATTATCTACTCCATCATTTTAATCAAAGGAAGAAAGAATTTGTAGTCAACATAGTGGCAGGATATAGTCAAAAGAATATATATACACTTGTATGTAATGAAATATTAAGTTATTTCATTATATCATTTATAATATATATATTTGTTGTAATGCTATTCTTTATGATATCTGATTATTCTTATTATTTTATCATAATATATAGTTTTATTTTAATGATAATCGTTTATGTAATAAGTTGCTTGATATGTATACTAGACATGAAAAAAATATCTGTAGAGAATATATTAAGAGATTAATAATCTAAGTATTATTGTTAATTTAAAGCAGATTGAGGAAAATATATTTATATCTTATGTTATAGTTAGAGGATAAAGACATCGTGATTTTATATTGCATATATCACCTACTTATTACATTCTACAATTTTATCTATAAATTGAAAAGATGGATTTCAGTTTTAAGGTGTTTATTGTAATTTTTAACGATAAAACTTACCAATTTGCACGCAAAATTAACCAATTTGCACATTGACTTGAAATTAATAATTTATTTATATATAGTGAGTTTAGAGGTTAACTTAAAAAAATAATAATTATAAAGTGATAAAAAATATCACAGAAGTAGGAAAACATGGAAAAATTAATATTATTTATTTTAGCTAAAAATTGTAAATCAACATCCTAGAAAAGCAATAGTTTTATAAAAGGAGAGTGTATATAAATTGAAAAAAATTTTAATCTTATTCTTATCAATTCTATTAATAGCTTGTAGTCCAACTACAAATATTGTACTTATTGATAAAAATGAAAAATTTAAACTTAACAATCAAAGTCATTTACAAAGTCATAATTTTAAGATTGATGCTAAAGATTTTAGTAATTTAGGTATAGATACAACAGTTATTGGTATAGATGATAATTATTGTTACATAGATTACCAAAAAAATAGTATTCATAATTACTATAAAGTTAATTTGAAAGACCAATCTAAAAAATTATTTTATCAATTAAAAGATTTATCAGGTGATGAGGGGTTTGTTTTTACAAAACAAATCATTAGTGATCATTCATTGATTATAGCTTATGATGATAGAACGTGTGGAAAAATTGTAGAGATAGATACTCACACAGGTAAAGAAAATGTATTGTTTCTTCTCAACAATCAAGTTGGATTGATATTGTTATAAATAATAAAGATAGTATTATTATTCATAATATAGATAATGTAAAAAGAAAAAATCAAGAAATAGGACAGATTATTGAAATTCGTAAATCTGATAAACAATCAAAAACATTATGTCAATATGAAGCTTTTTATAATGAGGAAAAAAATACATATCATGGAGAAGTGATTGGAGCAGTTGGAAGCTTAGATGACTCTGGTTTTGTTTTGGCTCATACATTATTAAAAGATGAATCTTTATCAGTAGATAATACAGGTAAGAGAAGTATTGGTTTTTATGATTTGAAAGAAGATAAATTTGAAGATTTATTTGAGTATACTTATAGTGTGGATCAATTATATGGAAATAAAGATGTTATGTTTGTTGCAGATTACAGGGTCACTAATGATGATATTGTTACAAAAAAAGTGATTCTTAATGAAAATAAAAAATATCATGTATATTCATTGGATGAACCCAATGCGTATTCTTATTATCGTGTTTCACTTCTTGATAATCAATTAATATATGGAAAAAATGATGAAGGAAAATTGAAAGTTTATGATTTAAAGAATCATAATTATAATACGTATGCCTTATTTAAAGTTAAAGATGACAATTATGATACCATTCATGTTTTCAATAAGAAAATTTATCATGTTTCCTATGATCAAAAGACAATAAATATTAAACAGTATGATAAATAAAGGACCAAGATTAAATCTTAGTCCTTTATTTATCTTTAAAATAGTCTGTAATATTATTTTCAGAATCATCAAAATAATTAATTTTCATAGCATTTTTTGCTCTTTTAAGTGTTGCATTTGCCTTCATATTTGCTTTTGCACAACCTTCTTCTAAAACTTTCATTACACCTTCAATATCTTGTTCTAATTCTTTTCTTCTTGCTCTAATTGGTGTTAAAATATCTTCTAATACAGCATTTAAGAAACGCTTAATTTTAACATCCCCTAAACCACCGCGACGATAATGAGCTTTTAATTCATCTAAATTCTTATATTCAGGTAAATATTTTTCAAAATGTTCATCTGTACAAAAAGCATCTAAATAAGTAAATACAGTATTACCTTCTACACATCCAGGATCACTGACTTTTAAATGATTAGGGTCTGTATACATACTCATAACTTTCTTTTTAATATCTTCTGGTGTATCAGCTAGATAAATACAGTTTCCTAATGATTTAGACATTTTAGCCTTTCCATCAATTCCACATAATCTTTGACATACATTTGTTTCTGGTAATAATATCTTAGGTTCAACAAGGGTTTCGCCATAAATACGATTAAAACTATGAACAATTTCTTTTGTTTGTTCTACCATTGGCATTTGATCTTCTCCTACAGGAACACATGTCGCATCAAATGCAGTTATATCTGCAGCTTGAGATACTGGATAGTTTAAAAAACCTGAAGGAATACTTGATTCAAATCCTCTTAATTTGATTTCAGATTTAATTGTTGGATTTCTTTGTAATCTTGAAACTGTAACTAAATTCATATAATATGCAGTTAATTCATATAAAGCTGGAACTTGTGATTGAATAAACATAACAGACTTCTTTGGGTCCAATCCTACTGACATATAATCTAAAGCCACTTCTAATATATTTCTTCTTACTTTTTCTGGATTATCAGCATTATCTGTTAATGCTTGAGCATCAGCAATCATGATATAAATTTCATCAAACTTTCCACTATTTTGTAATTCTACTCTTCTTTTTACTGAACCTACATAATGTCCTAAATGTAATCGACCAGTTGGTCTATCTCCTGATAAAATAATTTGTTTCATTCTTTCTCCTCCTATAAAATAAAAACTCCGTCCATAGGACGAAGTTTTTCGTTTAGCCACCTACAAAACACCATCATGTTTGTTTCCTGTAACGTAGGAATTACGGCTCCACTACTCATTACTTTTCATTTTGCTTCTCATTAAGCCCATTCATTAAATTGTTTATATGAACTTTCACCATCCGTTCACTCTCTATAATAAACAAATCTAACTACTCTTCTTAATTAAACGAATTTACTTAAATATAGTAACATGATTTTTAAATACTTTCAATCTCTTTTGAAAAATCTTCTAACCAATCATTATCAAATTCTTCTATTAGTCCCTTGTCACTCATGGAAACAAAAGTACTATCCAAAGGAATTTTACCTAATACTTTTAATCCATATTCTTTAGCTGCCTCATCAACATGACTCTTACCAAAGACATAAATCTTCTTTTGACAATCTGGACAAATCACATAACTCATATTTTCTACAATCCCTAAAATAGGAATATCCATTTGCTTAGCCATTTTAACAGCTTTACCTACAATCATACTTACTAATTCTTGTGGTGAAGTGACAATCACAATACCATCTAATGGTAATGATTGAAAAACTGTTAAAGGAACATCCCCAGTACCTGGAGGCATATCCACAAACATATAATCAATATCTCCCCAATGTACATCACTCCAAAATTGTTTAACAGTTCCTGCAAGAATTGGACCTCTCCATACAACTGGATCATCCTTATTCTCTAATAATAAATTAGTAGACATAATTTGAATATCATTAGCAGTATTTGCTGGATAAATCTCTGTACCATCAGAGAATACTTGAAAATCCTCAACTCCAAAAATCTTAGGAATAGATGGACCAGTAATATCACCATCTAAAACAGCCACCTTTTTTCCTTCACGAGATTTTAATACTGCAAGTAAAGATGTAATTGAAGATTTCCCTACTCCACCTTTACCACTTACAACACCTATCACCTTTTTAATATTTGAATTCATATTCATAGGTGCTATAAAACTTCTTTCACTACAATCTTGTTGACAAGATTCACAATCATGATTACAATCGCTCATACCCATTTCCTTTCCTTACTAACTAAAAGATGTTTTGACAACTTTAAGCCCACCAGAACTCTTAATAATCATACCTAGATTATCAATTTTTCCATTAGCTTTCACTTTCTTATTATAACTCACAGGAGTTATTGTTAATGTGTTGCCACTTATCTTATATTTAAAATTCCAATATTGACTTATTTTTATACTCTTATTAAAAGTAATTTTTAAAGTCCATTTTGATTTTGTTTTATTATTATTTTTAATATTTACATTCCATTGTGACATTTTCTTAGAACCATCATTCCAAGAATTCATCATTTTACAAGTCACTTTTGCTTTTGTAGAAGGTGTTGTGACCTTTGGTTTTGAAGGTGTCTTATTCTCTACTTTTTTCTTTTCATTAGTAACTTTCTTTTTAGAAAAATAATTCTTCAACCAAATACCAGAAGCACTATAATCACTTGTCTTAAATCCACTTGTTTTCTTACAATCTGTCTTTAATATAGCACTACTTTCATTCTTATTAGAAATATTCCATCCTACATAACTAATCTTATTTTTATCTAATAGCTCTAACCATTTCTTTGTTTCACTCTTATTTAAACTTCCATTACCACTTGCATCACACATTCCAAACTCACTTACAAATACAGGAACGTTTTTCTTTAGTGCACTTGTAAGTTTATTACGATAAGATTGCTTATGTGTACCTGCGTAGAAATGTAAAGCATACATTGTATACTTATCACTTAATTTAGATATTTTATCAACATCTTGACTCCATGTTGGTGTTCCTACAATAACCAATGCATCTTTTTTATATTTTCTTATCGCTGGAATCACTTTATTTGCATATTTTTTAATTTGAGACCATGATGTTTGATTAGGTTCATTACATATTTCATATATAATATGATCCTCTTTTTTATACTTCTTTACCATTTCGCTAAAGAATGTTTTTGCAGCATTGACATGCTTATTTGGATTTCCATCGCTTAATATATGCCAA
Source organism: uncultured Erysipelotrichales bacterium (assembly GCA_910579135.1). Lineage (GTDB taxonomy): Bacteria > Bacillota_I > Bacilli_A > Erysipelotrichales > Coprobacillaceae > MGBC113645. The sequence continues at coordinate 17,769 of CAJTTM010000015.1, forward strand.
TCAATAATCACATACATATTTAATTCTTTTGTATATTGTACCGCTTTATTAATTAATGATTTTAATTTATTTCTATTAGCTTTATTACCACTGCAATATCCATTGTATTCTTCAGTATACATTGCAAGTCGAATTGTATTGATCTTAAAATCACTTTTTAACTTTGAAAAAGTTTTTTTATTGACATATTGAGGATACCAAGATAATCCGTGTGTAGATAACCCTTTTAATTGTACTGTTTGATTTTTACTATTAACTATTTTTGTTCCTTTTAGATGAAGCTTCTTTGAAGTTGTTGCCGCATAAACGTCATTTACATTTTGGCTCACTTCTATTTTTTGAGATGCTGTTGTACAGCCAAATACTAATGTAAAAAGCAATATTATACTTATAAATTTCTTCACTTTATTCACCTCTTTTCTATTATATAGTAAAACACAAGAATATTCAAAATAAATGTTTCTTGATATTCTCTTTTTTATCATTATAATTAATGAAGAGGTGATTCTATGTTAATATCTGTACATCATTTAACGAAATATAATCAATTAAAATGTATTGTTGATGATGTTCAATTCACTATTGAAGAAAGAGATAAAATTGGCATTGTAGGAGTGAATGGAACAGGGAAGTCAACACTTTTAAAGATTATTGCAGGAATTGAGGATTATCAAGGAGAAATAATTAGAAAAAAGAATATGACATTAAGTTATTTACCTCAAAATAATGATTTTATTAAAGAAAATAGAGTTATTGAAGAAGTTTATCGTTATATTGATAAAAATACTCCCGATTATGAAATTAAAGCGATGTTGACTAAATTTGATATTTTTAATTTTGATCAAAAAATAGGTGAATTAAGTGGTGGTCAATTAAAGAGAATTGCTTTATCTATTGCCTTATTAAAACCTTGTGATTTATTATTATTGGATGAACCTACTAATCATTTGGATAGTAATATGATTGAATACTTAGAAAAGTATTTAATAAAAAGAAATAAAGCTTTATTGATGGTAACCCATGATCGTTTCTTTTTAGAAAGAATCGTGAATAGAATCGTTGAAATTGATAGAAGTCAATTATATAGTTATAATGCTAATTTTTCTTCATTCTTAGAACAAAAAGAAAAAAGAGAAGAAGAAATGTTATCAGCCCAAAGGAAAAGAAAACTCTTTTTAAAAAAAGAATTGGAATGGGTAAGAGCTGGTGTACAAGCACGTACAACTAAATCTAAAGATAGATTACAAAGATTTGAACAATTAAGTTCTATTCAAAATATTGAAACTGTTAATAATGTTGAAATGATTAAAGTTTCTTCTAGAATTGGCAAGAAAACAATTGAACTTCATAATATTTCTATGAAATATAATGATTATTTATTTAAAAATTTCTCTTATCAATTTAAACCTCATGATCGTATTGGAATATTAGGTCACAATGGTTGTGGAAAATCAACTTTATTAAATGTGATTGCGAAAATCATAACTCCTACTCTTGGAGAAGTTGTTTATGGTGATACAATTAAAGTGGGTTATTTTAAGCAAGGTGTTGAGGATTTAGATGTTAATCAAAGAGTTATTGATTACATCAAAGAATCAAATCAATATTTAATTACCGATGAAGGTCAACTAAGTGCTAAACAAATGTGTGAAAAGTTCTTATTTGATTCTAATATGCAATATACTCCTATTGGCAAGCTATCTGGTGGTGAAAAAAGAAGATTATATTTATTAAAAATCTTAATGAAAGCTCCTAATGTTTTATTATTAGATGAGCCAACAAATGATTTAGATATTACAACACTTGCAATCTTAGAAGATTTCTTAGATTATTTTAACGGTATTATTATTACTGTTTCTCATGATAGATATTTCTTAGATAGAGTTTGTGATGGTTTATTTATTTTTAATAATCATCAGATTGAATATCGTATTGGTGGTTATAGTGAATATATAGAAATGGAAAAAAATCAAATGAAAACTCAACCCCAAAAAACAAAAACTGTACATAAAAGAAAAGCTAAAAAATTAAGTTATAATGAGATGAAAGAACTTGAAAAATTAGAGTTAGAGATTCCTGAACTAGAGAATCAAATTAAAGAAATTGAAGATAAAATGAATGATGTTGACTTTTCTAAAATGCAAGAGTTAATTCAACAAAGAGATGAAATCAATAATCAATTAGAAGAGGATAACGAAAGATATATGGTTTTACTTGAAAAACAAGAAGAACTTAAAAGTGAGATGTAGTCCCCACTCATCTCACTTTTTATATTCCCACCCTTCTTCCATTACTTAGGGTTGAAATGTTTAAATTAATATATTTATTCAATAAACTTTTTATTTTACTTTCATGCTTTTTATACTACTATATGAACTATAGTATTTCTTACCTCCAATTGTTTTATATGCTCTTGATCTTACATAAAGTATTTTATTACTTGCTAGTTTTTTCATAATTCCACTTGTTTTTGTAATTGTCATGCTTTTTTTAGCACTCATATTCTTTTTTAATGAATATTCAACAACATATCCATTAGCACCTTTTGTTTTTGTATTGACTTTTGCACTTTTCTTTCCAGCTGTTACTTTTAAACTTGGTGCTTTAGGTACGATCTTAAATGTTTTCTTTACACTTCCTGTATATTTACCTTTACCTTTGATAGTAATAGTTGCATTACCTGTGTTTTTGTTGTTTTTATAACTTAATGTATAATCTTTTCCATTCTTTAATGTTTTAGACCCGTCTTTTACAGTCATTTTAGGTTTAATAGCTTTACCTGTATATGTTTTATTTGATATTTTAGTATATTTTAATTTTGATATATTTTTCTTAGATGTACTTTTTGAAGTACCGTTTTTGAAATGTTCTGTTACATAAACTGTTAAATGATTTCCTTTCAATACAGAAGTAATTCCAATTCCTATTTGACGATAGTTTTTATCTAAGATAACACTTTTATGTGTTGGTGAATTCATTAAACTTTCATGAATGATTTTACTAACTTGATCAATAAATGAATCACTATATTCTGCTTTAGCATTAAATGAAATCTTTGCTAAATCTTCACCTGCTAATAAATTCTTTTTGTTGATTCCATATGAGAATAATACTGTTGCCCAACTTGAACCATTTGGTCTAGTATGTGACCATTTTTTTATGATTTCTTTTGCTCTTACTGTTCCTGTTTTTTCTAATGTATCATTTTGAGTAACAAGAATATTTTTAGCTCTTTTTTTTCTTTCTTTGTTAACTGAATTAATAAGATTATTTCTTATTTGATCTAATTCTTCTGCATTTAATGTCTTTACATTTTCTTTCTTTTGTCCAATAATAGTAACTAGTGGTGTTTTATCATCAATAATTTCAATGTTATTGTCCTCTTCAATGTTAGTTCCATCAGTCATTTCAGTATCTAATACTGTTGCGTGTAAAGATAGATTTTGATTTTGATTAGTTGTTGTAAAGACTAATGCAAAAGCAATTAAACATGTGATAATCGAAATTGTAAATTTTTTGTTTTTCATAAATAAAAAGCTCCTTTCAGTATAAAACACTACAGGAGCCATTTACGATTAAATATAAAGTTATTTTATATGACTTATAAATAATAAAGCTCTATTTATTTCATAAAAAGAGCCATTTTACATTAATTATAAATCATATATAGCTTATAAATAATTGCAACTGGCTGTCATTTTAAAGACCCTATAGCTTTGCGTCACTACCTTTCGATAGTTTTGCTAATTTAATTTACAGCTATATAATACTACTTATTTTAAAAAAAGCAATACCTTTTTTAAAGATTTTTTTATTTTTTTATTCAAATTCATCTTCTTGTCTAATTTCATCTAATAAGATATTAGAACCATCTCTTATAAACTTCCAATATTCAATAAAAGTATTATTATTCATCTCTACAATTTCATCATCTCTAATAATCTTATCCTTTATCTTCCCTTCAATCGCAATCCAAAAATAATCTTTAGTATCATCTTCATCATCATTAATATCAACAATATAATGAGAGATTAATCTTATCTTTGTTAATATGTTTTTTTCATTACGATATTGTTGCCAACTTAATTTCATATTCCATTGTTCATAAAGCTCTGGTGTTAGATATTTTTCTAAAATTATCATATCCTGATTGCTCCAAGCTTCTTGTATTTGAAAATAAGATTCTTCAACCATTGTTAATAAATTTTTTTTATCCCAAAATTCATCTTTTTCTTTTGCTTCTTTTAAATATTTTCTCGCTTTTCTATTCATCGAAAAAATTCGACTACGTTTGATAAAATAAGTTGCTCCTGCAAATAAAACAATCCCTATATATGCAAAAGGAGTACTAGATCCATTTGAATGTGAAGCATGATAGTAATTATGATTTCCACTACTTGATCCACCAGAGCCTCCACTTCCACCTCCACCCGCTCTTGCTTGAACTGGAGTTATGAAAAATAGAATTGCTAAAATTGTAATTATTGTTATTTTTTTCATATTTTTCACCTTTAGATTCATTATATCAAAATAAATTCTTTAAATCTATGATTTATTCTATATAATATAATTAGGGAGGAATTAAATATGCAAAAAGTAATACTTGGAAAAACAGGATTAGAAATAGGAAGAGTTGGTTTTGGTGGTATTCCTATTCAAAAGGTTAATGCTAATGTTGTTCGTCAACTACTTATTTCTTTAAAAGAGAATGGTGGTAATTATATTGATACAGCAAGAGGTTATACTGTATCTGAAGAGTTTTTAGGTAAAGCTTTAAAAGGTATGCGTGATGATTTTGTAATTGCCACAAAATCAATGGCAAGAGGATATGAGGATATGAAAAGAGATATTGATATTTCTTTAAATAATCTTCAAACTGATTATATTGATTTATATCAAGTTCATAATCCTTCGCTTGAGCAATTAAATATAGTTATATCAGAAAATGGTGCTTTACAAGCTTTAAAAGAAGCAAAAGAGGAAGGAAAGATTGGTCATATAGGATTAACAGCTCATTCCATTGAAGTCTTTAAAATAGCTCTTGATATGGATTGGATAGAAACAATTATGTTCCCTTTTAATATTGTTGAAAATCAGGGATTAGATTGTATTCGTCAATGTAAAGAAAAGGATATTGGATTTATTGCTATGAAACCATTAGCAGGTGGAGCGATTGAAGATGGTACACTTGCTTTACGTTATATTGCATCATATCCAGAAGTTACAGTTATTATTCCAGGAATGGCTTCATTAGAAGAAGTTGAGGAAAACACAAAAGCTATTAATAATGATGGGCCACTCAGTCAGGAAGAGAATGCTAATATTTTAAAAATAAAAGAAGCTCTTAAAGAAAACTTCTGTAGACGTTGTAATTATTGTGCACCTTGCAGTGTGAATATTCAAATACCTAGTGTATTCTTATTTGCTGGATATTTACAACGTTACGATCTAGGTGAATGGGCTAATGATCGTTATAATAGTCTAGAAGTCAAAGCAGATGCATGTATCGAATGTGGAGCATGTGAAACACGTTGTCCTTATCACCTTCCAATAAGAGAAATGCTAAAAAAAGCAAGTGCTGATTTTAAAGCTTTCAACAAATAGTATTTTATGTTAGAATATAAATCGGTGATAAAAATGGTAGATAGAGAAACAATTAGTCGTACAATTATTAATATCTTAGATATTCATAGATATTATGAATATGATATCTTTTCTCATCAAGATATGTATGAAAAAATACTAGAATATGGATGTCAAGTTGTTGATAACGATAATGATGCAGTTCAATTTTTAAAAAATGCTTTAGAAAAACATCATGATACTATTGATTTAATAGCTAATGATAAAGAAGTAACCATTCAACAGTTTTCTTCTTTCACTGAAAGTTTAAGAGCATTCAGAAAAAAATACATTCAAAAAAAACAAGGTTAAAAACCTTGCTTTTTATAATGTTGTTATCATTATATCCATATTTCCATTAAAAACAGTTTCTTCTTGATCACTACAAATCACAAAATGATCACCCTTTTTCACTTCACGATCACCAATCATTCCACTTCCTTCAATAACACTAACCATTTGGAACGGTGCATCATTTTTAATAATATTTTCTCCTTCTTTAAGTTGATAACAATCGACTTTAAAAAATTCACTATCAACATATCTTGTTTTTGATCCATAATCTAAATGACTATTCACAAATAATTGATTTTTAGAAATATCAGCAGGAACATTTGTCACATCAATGGATTGTTGAACATGTAACTGTCTTTCATTTCCTTTATCATCTTTACGATGATAATCATAAACACGATATGTAATGTCACTTGACTGTTGTGCTTCATAAATAAGAGAACCACTACAAATAGCATGTAATGTTCCAGAAGGAATATAGAAAAAGTCTCCTTTATTTATAGAAAATGAATTTAATAATTGATCATAGTCATCATTTTCAATAGCCTTTATAAATTCTTCTTTATCTTTCGCATGATGCCCCATGACCATTTTTGTTCCTTCATCAGCTTGTAAAACATACCAACATTCTGTTTTTCCAAGTGAATTTTCATGAACTTTTGCATATTCATCATTAGGATGAACTTGTACAGATAAATCATTTTTTGCATCTATAATTTTTACTAATAAAGGAAATTGATCACCTTCAATATTCCCAAATAACTCTCTATGGTTTTCAAATAACCATGATAAAGTTTTTCCTTCAAATTCTCCATCCGCAATTGTACAATCTCCATTCTTATGAGCAGAAATAGCCCAACATTCTCCAGTATGATCACTAGGAATATCATAACCATAAACATCTTTCAATTTATGTCCTCCCCAAATCATTTCTTTAAATACTGGATTAACTTTTAAAATATGTCCCATCTTTATCATCCTTTCTCTAGACATTTTTTGATTTCATCAATCTGATTTTCATTAAAAACAATTATACCCTTTTTAAATAATAAATCTGCAAATACACCTTTCCCTTCAACAAGTCGATGAGAAAAAGTCCCATCATAAACTTGCTGATTCCCACAACTTGGGCTATTTGCTTTTAAAATTACAAAATCTATATCATTTAACTGATCAAGAGCATATAACGCACCATTTTTAAATTCATTACTAACATCATTATTTTTATTATCTTTAATAATTAACGGTTGAAAACTAATAATTTCAGAAGGATTTCTTGGAATTGATAATCCTGCTAAAACTTCTGGACAAACCTTTATAATTTCATGATCTTTTAATAATTCTTTTAAAATTAGACTTTCATTGTGAGAGCCTTTCCATGTAACACTATCACCTAATAAACATGCACTTACTCCAATCTTCATAGCATCCATCCTTCATAGTATTTCTAATAGGAATTATAACATATAGCTTTCTCTTTGTCATGTTATATTGAAATTAGAATTGAAAGTTGGTATAATGAACATAACGAGGTGAGATAAAAGATGAATAATAAAAGTACAAAATATATGGAAGCTCTTTCTACATTGGGATATTTTATCGGTTTTCCAATTTTAATATACTATTCTTTGACTCGAGAATTACATTTTTTAGTTGCAGTTGCTTTAATTTGTATCATTGGATTTAGAGTTCTTGGTTATGTTATAGATCGCATTAAAGAAAAAGAATAAAAAACAAGAGAACAATATTTCAGTCATTATACTGAGTATTGTTCTTTTTATTTTGGACTAACAGTCCATTGATTTTTTATATCTTTTGTTTAATAATAGTTTTATAGTCATTCACCTCAAAATATATATCATTTTTATTGTTTTATCATAACTGTCTTTCCTACTTCGATACTAAGTTATCTCAAAATACCCAATATAATGATGATATTCTATCTGTAATAAGAAGAAGTAATCTTATGAAAAGATATTCTTCTTCTCATATGAATATTCTATTTGATATTGAAATGCAGAACTCTTGCTTTAGTGAAACACTAAGAAAAAGATTTCAACTCTAGGGTGCTCAGTTATTATCTGAACAATTAGCAACGCTTTAAAAAAATAGGGTTTACATTTGAACCCTATTTTACTTATTCACAATATTTCGCTCCTCACCGTTAATGAAAGATTGAATATTTAAATAAACTTCATTAATAAGTCTTTTTCTTGCTTCTATAGAACCCCATGCAACATGAGGAGTTAAAATCACTTTAGATTGATCTTTAATTTTATATAAAACACTATTTTCATCAAGCGGTTCTTTTTCAAAAACATCTAAACCAACTCCATCAAAATGACCTAAATTTAATAATTCTACTAAATCTTTTTCTTTAATAATTGAGCCTCTTCCAACATTAATCAAATAAGAATGTTTTTTCATTTGACTCATAGAATTAAAGTTAAATAAGAATTTTGTCTTTTCATTTAATGGAGCATGAATACTAATGATGTCACTTGTTTTTAGAAGAGTTTCAAAATCAACCTGTTTATAGTCACTTGTACTATTTAGACCACTTGTTGAATAATATTGAACATTCGCTCCCATTGTAGTTGCTATTTGTGCAACTTTTCTTCCAATATCTCCTAATCCAACAATTCCCCATGTCATAGAACTTACATCATGGAAATAATAATTAAAATAACTAAACACTCCACTCTTTTCATACTTACGACTTTTTACAAATTCATCATATAAATGATTCTTTTCAATAAGATGCATTGCTATAGCAATAGTATGTTGAGCAACTGTATCAGTAGAGTATCCTTTGACATTTCTAACTTGAATATGATGTTCTTTGCAATAATCGATATCAACATTATTATATCCAGTAGCAGTTAAACAGATTAGCTTTAACTTATTAAGACCTTTTAATTGTTCTTCAAATAAAACATTTTTATTTGTGACAACAATATCAGCATCTTTAATTAAATCAACAACATCATCTTGTAATGCTACAGGATACATTTTTACACTACCTAATTTCTTTAATTCAGATAAATCCATATCTTTTCCCAATGTATCTGTTTGCAATACAACAATATTCATTGTTGTTTTATCAAAATATTCTAATACATCCTTTTTAGTAATATCTTGCATTAATTGCCCTAATAATTTTGCTTCATTTAAGTCTAATATATTAGATGGTAAAGCCTGTCCACACATAATATTATCTACAACATTAAATACAAGATGTTTTTGAATCATTGAAATAGCTAAAGCATTTGAAGTCACACTTTCATATTTTTCTAAATTTTCAAAAAACTCATCTTTAATCGCTAGATTCTTTGATAAACATTCATCAATACATTGATGAAGTGTATCATACTTTAAGATATTCTCACATATATCATCAATATATAAAATAGGTAATACTATATCATATAACTCCATAGGAACAGGTTTTCCATATCCTTTTGTAAAATTATATAACAAAGCAATTCCCAAATCTTCATCCTTCATCATTTCCATTAACTTCATACTTTTCCTCCTCAAACAAATAAACTTCTACTCTTTGACAATCAGCTTTTGCTTTATCATCATAGAATATTAAACAGGTTTTCATCCTTTTTTCTTTAACATCATATTTTAATAAATTATATGAAATATATTTGCTTTTACTCTCTTTTAATCCACCTGTTGATGAACCTCCAGAAACAATATATTTATCATCTATTTTTCTAAAGAATGGTAAATGTTTATGTCCATGTAATACGTAATGAATATTCTTTTTATCTAACCACTCTATAAGTAAATTCGCATCTATTAATTCTTTAGATGTTTCTATAATATGGTTTATAAATGTTTTTTCATGCCATTTTGTTTTTAGGAATTGAGCTTTATCAATTGGATACACATGATGATGAAGCATAACTATCATTGTATATTCTTCAAGATGACTAATTGCTTCTAATTCATCATCTATTTCATTTAATTGTCTTATTCCTACTTTTCCTCTTGCAAGATTACCTTCACTGGTTGTGTCTATTTTAATAATAATGATTTTTTCTTGTTCAAAGACCTTAATATTTTCTCCTAATAAATAAGCAACAACTTTACTCTTTTGTCTTCTCAATAAATTAAAGCCATGTACAATAACATCATGATTTCCTAATATAAAGGTTACATTTGCTTTATATTTTTTCTTGAGATCATTCATAAAATCATTCGCAAGATACATATTCTTACGATTTGGACTATCCATTAAATCTCCTGTAATCAGCGCTTTAATTGGATATGTTGATGATAGTTTAGGAATTAATGAGTTTAATGATGATGTTAATTGATTTAATCCTTTTTGACTCTTATCTCTTCCTAAATGCAAATCACTTAAATGAAGAAAATAAGAATTTTCATATTCTTTTTTTAATAAATAAAAAATACTATCTTTTTTCTTTAAAACATTTGATACAAACAAACTCTCTTCCTTTGAAGATATAGGATAAAAAACTTCATTATCTTTACTAAAAATAAGCGCTCCACCCCATTCATCTACTTGATCTAATGCAGTTAAGAAAGAAGGAAAAGGATCTAAAAACGATAAATCATTATAATGAAAAACATCTTCGATTTCATAATAATCTATTTCTTCATCATGAATATCTAATGAGTATTTTATCTTTTTTCCAAGTGAAGGAATCATCACTACTTGTAATCTATCTTCATAATTATGAATAATACTCTTAACTTCTTCCTCAAAAGGAATATGTAATAAAATATCTACTTCAAAACTTTTCATATGAGGACGAAGCATTTTCATCGCTTCTTCATCTATAGCAGTTAAACATTCAAAAGAAATATTTTTATCATTCAACCATTTTTTAAATTCTTGTAAATATTGATAATCAGAAAATAAATCCCTAATATATGCTGATTCATTATTTGAGATAATGTTAAAAAAAGTATTCAAAATATTAAATTTTTCCATATCATCACCTCAAATCTATTATACAACAAATATTTTAGAAATACACTTCAATTTTAATTATACTTATTATTATATATAACTCTTTATAAAAGAATAATATATTTCAACAGCATTAACATGTCAAAAAAGCATTCCTCTACAATTGATATCTTTAATAAAACTTACTAATAAAAAAGTGAAAGATGAAACTATATTCCATCTTCCACAAAGCGCGTTTTGTTAATAGTACTATTAACATTTTATATTTTAGCATATATTTTTTTGTTTTCCATTTTTTAGCGTAAAAAGAACTATTTTAGCGTGAATGGACCTAATCAATAATTGAAATGCAAAAAGAAAATTTGTATAATATGATATGAAAAGAGCTTTAATGCGTTATTATTTCTTATATACTATTACTTTTTCATACTGTAAATTTAAGGTTCTTAAAAATTATACATATTGATTAAGGAAAGGAGAATTTTTGTGTTCAATGTTACGATTTGTGATGATGAGCCTCTATTCTTAGAAGAAATTTCTAAGCTTTTAAATGAAATTTTATCGAAAAAAAGTATAGCATATTCTTTGGTATCTTTTAATAATGATAATGACTTATTATCATATTTTGAAAAAAATATGAATGATTGTGATTTACTATTATTAGATATCCTTATCTCAAAAGATAAAGGTATAGAAATTGCAAGTCGTTTACGTAAACTTGGATATAAAGGTAATATGATTATTGTAACAAGTTCAACAGAATATTTATTAGAAAGTTATCAAGTAGAGCCATTAAGCTATATTTTAAAGCCAATTGATGAAGAAAAGTTTGAAGAAGCACTGATAAGAGCTTATAAGAAAAAAATGCAAAAAACTTTAGTGATTCAAACACCTTCTACAATTCAAACAATTCCATTTGATGATATATTGTATATTGAAATATACAATAAAACATTGACCATTCATACTATTGATAATAACATTGAATTAATGATGTCTTTATCTTCTATTCATAAGAAGTTACCAAGTGATGAATTCATTCAATGTCATCGTGGATATATCGTTGCTTTTAAAGCAATACTGTCATTAAAAAGATATGAAATTACTTTAAAGAATCATAAAAAGATCCCTGTTAGTAAATATTATTATAAAGCTGTACAAGCTGGCTTATTAAAATGGGCTCAATAAAAGAGAAATTTTAGTTTCTCTTTTTTATTGCTTTTTCATCTAATTTTTTAATTTTATTCGCAAATATTTCTATTTCTATATTATTAAGATTTTGATATATATCTTTATTATGTTCTTTTGGAATAATAGATATTTGCTTATTTATAACATTTAATACCATTTTTTCACTAAAATTTAAATTTGGATAATAAAGTACACCGCCTAACCCTGAAATCACTTTGATACCTTTTAATATTTCAAAATCAAAAGCAGCCATAACATATTTCATAAATTCACTATATAATATCCCTGTAACATATAAACAATAATTTCTAGGAACCAATAATTCTTGATGAGCCTTTATAAAATTCACTACATCATTATCTAACTTCCCATAGTATACGGGAACTCCAAATACAATCACATCTGCTTGTTTTAAGACATCTATATCCATATGATCAAAATCCATCAATAAACAATGATCAATATATGTATTAATAACTTTTCCTATCTTTTTTGTACCACCATGCTTTGTTTTATATACAATCACTCTCATCCCAACACACCTCTTCCCCATATATAATATTACATGAAATAACCACAATAAGCACGTACTATTTTAGAAAAAAGATACCTTTTTATAATAAGGTATCATATTGAATATATACAAACTCCCAAAATTGCAGATAATATAATCATATAAATAGGTGATAATTCTTTTTTAGTCTTATATTTATAAAAATAAATAGAAAAAAACAATAAAAGAGTTATTATAAATGCATTGATATCTAATTGAAATTCAAATATAACATTTTCTATAATCATACACAAACCTGTCGCGATAATAATTCCAATAACACATGGTTTTATTCCTTCAATAAAAGCTTTTATATATACATTATCAAGAAGTGCCTTCAACAAAGAAACAACTAACAAGATAATTAAAAAAGCTGGCAGAACAACTGCAAAAGTTGCAACTATTGCACCTAAAATACCACCTTGATGATTTCCTATATAAGTTGCTAAATTAACCATAATAGAACCAGGCGTACTTTCTCCTACTGCTATAAAATAAGATAACATTTCTTCACTTACCCAATGATAAGAAAGAACAGTTTCTTTAATTAATGGTATAGCTCCATAAGCCCCACCAAAGGAAAAACAACCTACTTTTAAAAAGGCAATAAATAATTCTAAATAAATCATACTTTATCTCCTTTATTATTGATGTAATATATACTCATACTTATACAACCAAATATTAGTAATAGATATATTGTTGAAATCTTCAAACTAAATATATTGATAAATATCATAGTTAAAAACGAAAAAAATATAAATATATATGATTGTTTATGATTAGACTTCTTTAACATTTTTATACCAGCTTGCATTATCAATATCCCCACTGCAATTTTTATTCCTTTAAAAGCATTTGATATGATTGGATATTCTAGAAAACGATCAAAAAATAATGAAATCGTAAGAATAACTATAAAAGATGGTAAAACCATACCTAAAGTAGCAATAACAGCACCAAAAAAACCTTTTTGCATATATCCTACATATGTTGCACAATTAATTGCAATAGGTCCAGGAGTAGATTCTGCAATCGCAACAACAGAAGATAATTCATCTACTGTTAACCATTGTTTTCTTTCAACACATTCATCTTCAATCAATGAAATCATTGCATATCCTCCACCAAATGTAAATAAACCTATCTTAAAAAAAGTAGAAAACAAATAAAATATTTTATTCTTGTCCATCATTTTTTCCTTTCACACTTTATTATTTAATATAATAAATATAGTCTTCTTTTCTATCTTTAGCCTCAAGATCATCACAATCAGCATATCCTAAGATACAATGACCTACTCCACGATAATCACCTTTTATTCCCCATTGCTTTAATAATTCTTTACCTTCATCACTTTCAAAAACTTCATAGGCTCTATGAATCCAACAAGAACCTACATTTATGCTTGCAGCTGCATTCATCAAATTACCAATTACTAAACTTCCATCTTCTATACAAGTTCCTCTTTGTTTATCAGCCAAAACAACAATAACTGTAGGAGCACCATAAAATGGATCATTGTCACTTCCCATAACAGAAGCGTTCATCTTTGATAATTTATAAATTGTTTCTTTATCTTGTACAACTACCATAATTGGAGATTGTGCTCCTCTACCACTTGCAGCATATGTTCCCGCTTTTAATATTAAATCTAATTCTTTATCTTTAATTTGTTCACTTTTAAATTTTCTAATACTACGTCTTTCAATTAATGTTTTTATTGTTTCATTCATATTATATCCTCTCTTATATTCCTCGTTTATTTTAACATTAAATAAAAAAAAGACCAATAGTTGGTCTTAGTTTTGTAATGCTTTTTTAGCTGTATCTACAATTGCACTAAATCCTTCAGGATCAGCAATTGCGATTTCTGATAACATCTTTCTATTAATATCAACATTTGCTAATTTTAATCCATGCATTAATTTAGAATAAGAAATATCATTCATTCTTGCTGCCGCATTAATACGAGCAATCCATAATTTTCTCATTTCACGTTTTAAATTCTTTCTATCTCTATAAGCATACTCAAAAGAATTCATAACTTGTTCATGAGCAGTTTTATATAATGTATGTTTTGATCCAAAATATCCTTTGGCTAATTTTAAGACTTTCTTTCTTCTACGTCTTGTTTTAAATCCACCTTTAACTCTTGCCATTGTTCTTCCTCCTTAATAATTACCCTTGTAAACGAGATTTAATTCTCTTATAATCTGATGGGTGCACTAAAGTTGCTTTTGCTAAGTGCTTCTTTTGTTTATGAGTCTTATTGTGAGATAGATGTGATACATAAGCATGACCACGTTTTAATTTTCCTGATCCAGTTCTTTTTAAACGTTTTTTTAGACCACTATGTGATTTCATTTTTGGCATAATCATTTCCTCCTGTTATTTCTTCTTTGGTGCTAAAATAGCAATCATCGTACGTCCTTCTAATTTTGCAGGTTTTTCAACAACACAGTATTCGCTACATTCAGCGACAAAATCATCAAGTGTTTTTTGACCAATTTCAACATGTGCTAACTGTCTACCCCTAAATCGAACAGCTATCTTAACTTTATCTCCACTTTCTAACCATTTAATGGTTCTTTTCAACTTAACATTCTTATCATGAACATCAATAGTTGGTGATAATTGTGTTTCTTTTAAAGTTACTACTTTTGAATTCTTTTTCATTTCTTTCATTTTCTTTTGTTGTTCAAAACGATATTTCCCATAATCCATAATACGACATACAGGAACCTTTGCTTTTGGTGCAACACAGACTAAATCTAAATTTGCATCGTATGCAGTATTGATTGCTTTTGATCTAGACATAACACCTAATTGATCTCCGTTTTGAGCAATAACTAGAACTTCTTTAAAACGAATTTTCTCATTGACCAATTCATCCTGATTAGATTGGTTATTAAACTTGCTAATAATAGACACCTCCATAAATTTGTAGTACAAACAAAAAGTGAGCACGTAAGTACCCACACATTGACAATAAGATAATATCTTAGTGACATTTGCCCATTAATACACTCAATCGGGCGAGAAGTAGGCACTTCTTCTTTCCACTACTTTTTATTTACTTAATGAATATAACATAGTTATTTCATTATGTCAATTGTTTTTTATATCTAAACAAAACATTTTATAGTTTATAAATCTTTATCTTATGATATAATCTAAAAAAGAAAGAAGGAATGAGAGTGGAAAGAATTACAAGTTTTTGTGTTGATCATACAAAATTAAAAAAGGGGATTTATATATCTAGAGTGGATGGAGATTTGATCACTTTTGATATTAGAATGTGTGAGCCTAATGTTGATGAACCTCTAGATCCTAAGGCTGCTCATACAATTGAACATATTGGAGCTACGCTTCTTAGAAATGGTCAATATAAAGATCATATTATTTATTTTGGACCTATGGGATGTATGACTGGATTTTATTTGATTGTAAAGAATTTAGAATTTGATTTAGTTAAAGATATTGTTAAGGATGTTTTTAATCAGATTTCTAAATGGAATGAAGCTATTCCTGGTGCAAAAAAAGAAGAGTGTGGTAATTATACCTATATGGATATAAATAAAGCAAAAGATGCTGCTTTATTCTTTATACACTCTCCTTTAGAATATGAATATCATTTTCTAGAAAATAATTGATTAAATTCTTCAGGTGTAGAACAATGAAATTGATAATTCTTATAGGTTAAAGGATGAACAAATGAAAAATGATGATGGTGTAATGCTAATCTTTTAATTGGATTAGAGATTGCACCATATTTTTTATCTCCAATAATAGGATGATGCAATGAAGAAAGATGAACTCTTATTTGATTCTTTCTTCCTGTTTCTAAATGAATCTGTAACATTGTATACTTCTTATTTACTTTTATTTCTTTATAATGTGTAATTGCTAATTTGCCTTTAGTTTTAGAAGTAATATAAACATTTTGACTCTTAGATTCAGTTAAATAATTTTGAATTATTCCTTTCTTTTGTTTCATCTTGCCCTCAACAATTGCGATATATCCTCTTTCTTTAACACATTCATTCCATTGATGAGTTAATGTTTGGTATAATTTTTTATTTTTCACAAACATTAAAATTCCTGATGTATATTGATCTAATCGATGAACTAAATAAATACTTTCATTTTTCTTTTGTAAATAATTCTTTACAATAAAATAAGCTGTTTTTTCTTTTTGAATATTTGTCTCTTCGCTTAATAAACCACAAGGTTTATCAATAACAATAATCTCTTTATCTTCATAAATGATAGGAAAAGGAAGTTCTTGTTGTGTTTTATGAATCTCAACATTTTGTCCTTCTTCTAATAAAAAAGCATAATGAGTTTGGACTTGTCCATCAACATAAACATTCTTATATTTTAATAATGTTTTAATCGTATTCTTCTTATAACCTTGAGATAACAAGAAACCTGTTAATGTTGTCTTTTGTGTTACTTTCATAAAATCACCTATCTTAATATATCTACTGCATTATACATAACAATAACAGTAATAATTGCTTCATATAAAATAGGAGTCCAGAAAGGAATTGGTAACAAGGTAAATGTTAAAATAATGAAGATAATTTTTAAAATCATTGAAAGTAATAAATTAACAATTGATTTTGTACGTATTTTTCTAGCAATCTTAAAAACTTGATAAACTTTTTCAATATTGTTATCCATTAAAATAATATCACTGTTTTCTACTATCTTTGAATGACTGATACCACCTCTAGAAATGGCAACAAAACTCTTTTGGAAACATTCTATATCTTTAAAACTATCTCCAATATAAATCACATTCCCATGACAATTCTCAATAATCTCTAACTTTTCTTCAATAGAAGGATAATTATAAATCTTATATTTCTTATCCCCTAAATCTCTATTCCCATCATTAAAAACAATAAAAACTCTTCCTAAATGAGATAACTTATCAAACAGCAATAACTCTTCTTCATGGATTTCACTATTATCAATCGTATCATAAATAATAACATCTCCGCTATTAATAGAATCTAACCCTAATGAAGATTCAACATAAATCCCCTGTTGAAAAGCTTTTGCATAACCAGCAAGCATCCCAATAGAAGAAGATTGTTCAGTTGAAAAAGAACTAGATATCAAAAATAATATCACTCCAACACTCATATATTGACCATATTCTTCAAAATTAATAAGAGGCATAACAATACCCACAACAACCGCCATAACGCTCATAAGAGGCGTATACCAATAAGAAACTTTCTGCATATATTTTTCTATACGACTTAAATAAACAGGGGCATGAGAAGCAATATTTAAGATATGAGCAAGATTTCCTCTTTCATACTTTCCTCTTATTTTTACTTTGATTATACCTTCCATATTGATATCACCACTATGAACAACATCTCCATAACCAACCTTTTTAAGTTCATATGAGCTTGTATTTGGATAAGTATCAATAATACTTTCTCCCTCAACAATATAACCATATATTGGAATAACTTCATTAGATTCTATGATCATAACATCCCCTTCTTCAAAAGAAGATAAAGGAATAATTTCTTCTTGACCATTATTATCTCTTATCCCTACTTCAGGTTTTTCTATTGCACGATTAATTTTATTAAAAGATCTTTGTAATATTCTTATTTTAAAAGGTTCTAAACACATATAAAAAACCAATGCAACAATACTAGATAACACATACCCAGCAACAACCCCTAAAATAATTCCTATTAAAACAAGAACATCCTCATGAAAAACATGAAAAGCTTTCATATTCTTAAATGCAGATTTAACAATCTTTTCTCCTACCATTAGAATCACAACTATCCAACAAAATGTAGAAAGTATTAAATGATCACTATTTGTAACAAGAGCAAGTGATGCAAAGATTAATATAAAAGCTATCTTTATATAGTTTCTCAAATATTTTTCTTTAAAAACATCTTGTGAACGTATTGGTTTATGATATTCATCAATTTCAATTGATGGATTCATTTTCTTTAATTCTTCTTTTAATCTATGAAATACATCTTTTTGACTTGTTGTTAAAACAAGTAATTTATTTTGAATATCATAAGTTACATCATGATATTGTTTCTTTGTTTTTAAATTATTGATAAATGTTAATACATCTTCCTCATTTAATATGTTTTTAAACATAAAATAATATTTTTTTTCTTTTGTTTGACTAAAATCATAGTTTCTCTTTTCACCATTGATGACTTCATTAATAGTAAGCTTATTATCAACTGCTTTAATAACATCGTATAAAGCATCTATATCAATACAACTAAAAGTAATATTGTTTTTTCCTATTTTTAAATGATTGACTTGTTCTATCTCATTAATCGCAATACTTAATTGATTCAATACTTCTTTTGAAGATATATTATTAATCTCAAATGTTTTCTTCTTCATAATTAACTCCTTTATATTGATAAACTTCTTCTATTATCTGTTTATATAAAACTTGAAATTTATCTTTATCTATCTTTTGAGGATAGCTCATAATATAGAAATTTAAATCTGTTGTACAAGAGACCTTTTTAGGAACTATATATTCATATTGATTAAGTTTAAAACCAATGTTTTGATAAAAACGTATTCTTCTTTGTTTGATTTCATCATCTGGTAATTCAACTTCCAAATAAACAGGTTTATTAAACTTCTTTATAAAAGAAGTTAAAACCGTTGTCCCAATTCCTTTTCCTTGATTGTTTTTACAAATTGCATAGTAATCAATAAAAACCATATTTTCTAATTCAAAATAAGAAATAATATATTGAAAACCATTATCATATTCATATTCAACATTTAAAATAGAACGTTTTAATAAATCATAATAATGATGATACTCTTTAACTTCATCATATGGAAAATATTCTAATAAAAAACGATAAAATTCTTCAAATTGATTTATTTCTAATGATTTCATAACTATTCCTCCTAAGCTATCATAACATGAAATACAAAATGAGAAAAGAAAAAAAGGCTTAGAGCCTAATTCTTAGAAAATTCTAATAACTCTAATCCTTCGTTCTTTTCTGTTGCCCAACGAATACCCCATTCATTAGAGAATAGTAATAAATATTGTCCTTTTAAATCTTCAACCTTCTTTGTATCACTAGATAAATTCAAAGACTTTAAATCAATATCTTTATTTTTTATCCAACGGATAAATTGATATCCTAACGGATTCTTAACAATATTAACATTATATTCATTCTTTAAACGATATTCCAAAACTTCAAATTGTAAAACACCAACAACTCCCACAATAATCTCTTCCATGCTACCACCAATATCAGTAAATATCTGAATAGCACCTTCTTGAGCAATTTGGTTAACTCCCTTTACAAATTGTTTACGTTTCATTGTATCCTTATTTCTAATCAAAGCAAAATGTTCAGGAGCAAATGTAGGTATACCTTCATAAGCAAATTTATTCTTTGCAGTACATAAAGTATCACCAATAGAGAAGATACCTGGATCAAAAACACCAATAATATCTCCTGCATAAGCTTCATCAACTTCTGCACGTTCTTCTGCCATCAATTGTTTAGATTGATTAAGTTTAATTTTTTTATTTCCTTGATAATGAAAAACTTCCATACCTTTTGTAAACTTACCAGAACAAATCCTCATAAAAGCCATTCTATCTCGATGAGCCTTATTCATATTTGCTTGAATCTTAAATACAAAAGCACTAAAATCTTCAGATAATGGATCAATTTCTCCTTCACTTCCCATTCTTGGTAAAGGTGTAGTTGCCATATCTAAGAAGTGTTTTAAGAATGGTTCTACTCCAAAATTTGTTAATGCTGAACCAAAACATACAGGAGAAAGCTCTCCCTTTTGAACTCTTTCTAAATCAAATTCAACACCTGCTCCATCTAATAATTCAATATCATCTTGTAAAATAGAGTAATAATCATTACCTATTTCATCTTTTAAACTATTATCTGTTGCTTCATAAATTTTTGTTTCAACTTCTTTTCTTCCTGCATCTACAGGAACAAATCGAATGACTTGTTGATTTTCTCGTTCATAAACACCTTTAAAATCCTTACCTGAACCAATTGGCCAATTGACAGCACAAGTTTCAACACCTAACTCTTGTTCAATTTCTTCCATAAGTTCATAAGGATCTTTAGCTTCTCGATCCATTTTATTAATAAATGTAAAGATAGGTATGTGTCTCATAGCACATACTTTAAATAATTTACGTGTTTGATCTTCGACACCCTTAGAACCATCAATAACCATAACAGCACTATCAGCTGCCATCAAAGTACGATAAGTATCTTCAGAGAAATCTTGATGTCCTGGTGTATCTAATATATTTATACAATAGTTATCATATTCAAACTGTAAGACTGAAGATGTGACTGAAATCCCTCTTTGTTTTTCAATTTCCATCCAGTCACTAACAGCATGTTTTGATTGTTTCTTCCCTTTAACCATCCCAGCTTCCTGAATAGCTCCACCATACAAAAGAAACTTTTCTGTTAATGTTGTTTTCCCAGCATCTGGATGAGAAATAATCGCAAAAGTTCTTCTTCTGCTTACCTCTTGTTTAAAATCTCCCATTCTTCTTCCTCCAATCTTTTCCATGATATATAAATCTCATTATTTTGTCAATTCAAATCCCCAATTACCATCTTTAAATATGGAAATTTCTTCACCATTCTCTAATATCGCTGTAATATTTAAATCTTTTGTACCAATCATAAAATCAACGTGAGTTAATGAATCATTCACTCCTTTAGAGAATAATTCTTCCTTATTCATTTTTAATCCATCTTGAACACATTCACTAAATCCTTTTCCGATAGCTAAATGACATGATGCATTTTCATCATATAAAGTATTATAGAATAATAAGTTCATTTTTGAAATAGGAGAATCAAAAGGAACTAATGCAATTTCTCCTAAATAATGACTTCCTTCATCTGTTTCTATAATAGATGATAAAATATCATTTCCTATTTCAGCATGATAATTAATAATCTTTCCTTCTTTAAATTCAATATAAAAACGATCAACAACATTACCATTATAATATAAAGGTAAAGAGTTATAAACAATACCATCAACTTTATCCCTGTGAGGTGAAGAAAAAATTTCTTGAGTTGGAATATTAGGGAAAGAATAAATACCATCTGTTGTATAACTTCCTCCCCCTGCAAACAAATAATCATTAGTTAGTCCAACTACTAAATCTGTTCCTAATTGATTTGTATAATGTAATTCTTTAATTTTCATATGATTTAAAGCTTGAACTCTCTCTTCAAAACTTCTTCTATGTTCATCCCAACAAGCAATAGGATCTGCTTTATCACAATAAACAGTCTTTCCTATTGTTTTCCATAACGATTCAATAGCTTCACTATCACTCTGTTCACTAAAAACTTTATTAGCCCATCCTAAAGTTGGAGCTCCTGCAATACACCAGCGATTAATTCCTAAATCCATACCATCATAGAAAGGTTTACAAGCCTTATGAACAGATGAAGACCATGTTTGTATCTTCTTTGCATCTATTCCCATCATATTTTCTGGATCATCACCAGTTAAACTTAAATAAGCTGCATTTTTTAATGCATATTCATTTCTTAATTCTACTAAATATTTTGGAACAGCAGAAAAATGTTCAACATTAGCGTTTTCATATCTTAATCTTGTCACAACTTCATCATGATAGAAAACAATAACATCTTTTGCTCCAACATCATAAGCAGCTTTTACAATTTCTCTTACAAGTTCAACATGTTCAATTGAAGCATCAACTACTAATTCCTGTCCTACTTGGAGATTAACTCCTCTTTTTACTAATAATTCTGCATATTTCTTTTTCATTTTTTTACCACCATTTTTATTATAGATTCTAATAAGAAAATAATACTATAAAAACATGGTAAGTCAATAAAAAAGCATGATATTTCTATAACAAAGCGAAACTTAACTTGTATTTTTTTTAACTCTATGTTATTATAGAATTAGCAAAGGTACAGGGACAATTTTAATTCTATCTTTCGGATTAATATCATATGATTAAGAAAGCGCGTTGAATAATTTGTTACTTCTTTGTCAATTAAGGAGGTACGTAGAGTGTTAACTGGTAAAGTAAAATGGTTTAAACCTGATAAGGGATTTGGTTTTATTACTACAGCTGAATATGAAAAAGATATCTTTGTTCATTTTTCTTCTATAATTGCTGATGGTTATAAAACATTAGAAGAAGGTCAAACTGTTGAATTTGAAGTTATCGAAGGAGATCGTGGTCCACAGGCTTCAAACGTAAAAGTCGTAGAATAATTTCAAACCAAGAAAAAAAGCACTAGTGAAGTGCTTTTTTATATGAATAAAAATTACTTATATTAAGATAACTTTCCATTTTTATAATTTTTTGTCTTTGTTCCAGATTTACTTTGTGTTGAATATAAGACTATTGTTGATTCTTCTATAATTGTTTCAACAATTGTCCCATCCTTCAAATACTCAACTGTGACAACTTTATCCTCTTCCATAGCCAAAACATTCGTTGGTATAAAAACCATTCCTATAACTAGTAAAAATAGTATAATTTTTTTCATTTCTTTATTCCACCTCTATAATTTCTTCAACTTGTACTGGTTGATTGTTCTTTACTTGATTATATAAATCTGTTAGGTAATAAACCCTTACAGCTCCAACAGTTAAGACAATTAATATTATAATTGTTAATAGTATTTTTATATATCTTTTTTTATTTAGTTCTTTGATTAACTGCACTGAATCCATTTCATTTATAAATGAAGAAGCAATTTCTGTAGGTTGCCCTATTCCCTCTACTATATCTTGATAAGTTGTGAAATGATTATCCTCAATACTTTGTTGTAATATTGATAGAAATTCTTTCTTTTCTTTTGAATGAAGTGGTATTATCATTTTAACTTCCTTTAAATATCTTTTTATATCACTATTCATTGACATTCTCTCCTTCCCCATAATCTAAAATCGCATGAACTCCTTGAGAATTTTTCCTATATTGATCCCTCATAACTTCTAAATATTGTTTTCCTAAAGGTTCAATTTTATAATAAACTCTAATTCTATTTTTATGAGGAATATTGTAACTACTTATATATTCTTTTTTAGTTAAATTATAAATAATAGGATACAAAGTTCCTTCCTTAATTTCTATTGTACCCTTAGAAATATCTTTAATTGTCTTAATAATTTCATAAGTATATTCATCATGTCTATTCAAAATACTTAAAACAAGCAAATTAATATTTGAGTTTATACGTGCCACTTTTATCACCATCTTTATAATAACACTAATATATTTTATAAACAATACTATTTTTTTAATAATATTTATTGACAATATATATCATATCTGCTATCCTAAAGATAAGGAAAGCGCTTTCCAAAACGAAAAAGGTAATAAAAAAAATCCAAAGGATTATTCATGTTATTATTATAATGTAGTACCTTAATATCAAAAGGGGTGATAAATGATTGCTAGTATATTTTACACTTTCCTTACCTTGTATATATGAGGCTATAAGAATTATTGTTCTAATATATCAAAATGTATTATTTAAAGATATAAAATATCTTACTATACTTAAACATTGTGTTGCTATATTGTTTGTATTGTCTTCCATATATCTTATTACTATAGGCAAGGAAAAAATAGATATTTTATCAAATGAAATTTTATTGTTTCTATTTATTCAGGGTTTAATCATGTTGATACATTTAATAATAGAAAAACTCATATCAAAAAACTAATATACTTTTAATAGTTCTATATCAATAATTAAAAATAAAAACATAGTTTTTGAAAAGAGCTATGCCTTTATTTATACCTGGATAATGTAACCGCCAATAAAATATATTACACATATTACACCAAAAAAACTTCCAGTTTTAATCTAGAATTATTTTTATATCGAATAACTTATGAAATGGAGAAAGATAAATATGCCACTTAAATTATTATTATTGATAGCATTAGTAGTATTTATAATCCGTGATATTGTTTTTTATAGAAATAAAGATGAAAGATTTACAGATTCAATTAATAATATTACTAAAAAAAAGCAATACACCATCATCAAAAATGATATATATGAATATGGTATAAAGTCGTTTTATATAAAGGAAGTTATTATGCTTATAATGAATCTTTATCTTCTAACAATCGATTTAACACCTAGCATTGCAATTATCGCCTTTCTTATATGGGAAATTACAGATATTATATACGAAAAAAATGTTATTGTTTATGGAAGAATAAAAGAATATTTAAAAAAGGAGGAATTCATACAATGAAAAAAATTCTTATAACTGTTTTAACACTTACCATGATATTCACACAAATATATCATGTCAAAGGTTTAGAAACAATAGAAAATTCTAATATCAACAAGGCTATCACAAACATTAATATTGAGGAAAATAAAATTTATTTTGAATCTAATAATGAAAACTATGTTTATGATTTAGATAAAGATACATTATCTTTTGATAATACAACAGTATATTTTAATACAAAAGTAGAATACATAAATCCAGATTTAAAAATCTCAGTTGAAAAAGCACTTAATTTAGAAAAAGAAATGATAAAAGAAAACTTTAAAAAAATTGCAGAAAAAAACAATAGAGCTGTACTTTTAAAATCTAGTCTAGATCCAGTTGTTCCTTCAAATGCCCCTTATAAAGTAGCAGTTAAATTTTCTAAAAATATTGCATCTATTAAAGCAGATTTCGATAAAGCTGTCGCGCAATTCGTTATTGGAACAGGTGTATTAAAAGGATTAGCTGCAATTGCAAAAGTAACACTTAAAGCAAAATTGGCTGCTGTACTAGGAGTAACAACCACAGTTGCTGCAGCATGCCAATTAGAAATTTCAGGTACATGGAAATATAATTTAGAAATGACTAAATCTATGTATCCTGCTGGTAACACTAAGCAATATTGCTATAGGTATGCACATTCTGCACTTGTAGGCAAAGCAAGTATAAAACCCGGAAAAACAAAAATAACAAAAAATTTCAGTTTTGCACAAAATGGAAAAGGGAAATGGTGGGTTAGTCAAAAGCCATATTAATTTCTAAACAAAAACAGCAAAGATTTCTTTGTCTAATAAAAGAAAAAACAAGAGATTTCACATTTTTGAAATCTCTCTTATTATATAATCAAAAATATACATTTTATAACAAAGGCAACAACCCATGCAATCACACATTGACCTATGACAATGAATACTGCCCATCTTTTTCCTAATTCTCTTTTAATAGAAGCAATGGCCGCAACACATGGTGTGTATAATAAACAAAAGACAAGCAATGATGCTGCAGATGATACGGATAGAATATTTTGGATTGTTTCGCCACTTCCAAGTAATATAGATAATGTGGAAACAACACTTTCTTTTGCCATAAATCCAGCAATCAATGATGTAGAGATACGCCAATCACCAAATCCTAATGGTGTAAATATTGGTGATATCACGCTTGCAAGCATTGCTAGAATACTATCTTTAGAATCACTAACCATATTAAAGTGAAGATTGAAGTTTTGTAAAAACCAAATCACAATAGTTGCCATGAAAATAACTGTAAAAGCTTTCTGTAAGAAATCTTTTGCTTTTTCCCATAGAAGTTGTGCTACATTTTTTAAAGCAGGGATTCGGTAATTTGGAAGTTCCATAACAAAAGGAACTGCTTCTCCTTGAAACATTGTGTGATTTGCAATCATTGCAGTTAAAATACCTACTAAAATGCCTATAAAATAAAGTCCAGCCATAATAAAACCACTATTTTCAGGAAAAAAGATAGAAGTGAAAAAGCCATATATTGGTAGTTTTGCTGTACAACTCATAAACGGTATTAGCATGATCGTGAGTTTTCTATCCCTTTGAGAAGGTAGTGTTCGACTTGCCATAACTCCTGGAACACTACAGCCAAAGCCAATTAACATAGGAACAATACTTCTACCAGATAAACCTATTTCACGTAAGAGTTTATCCATTACAAATGCAACCCTTGCCATATATCCCGTATCCTCTAATAAGGATAGAAAAAAGAATAATGTAACAATGATTGGTAAAAAGCTTAATACGCTTCCTACCCCATTAAAAATACCATCTATAATCAATGAATGTAATACTTCATTGACCCCAAACATATTGAGTGATATATCTACAATTTCACTTAACCAATCTATTCCTAATTCTAATATTCCTTGTAAATAAGCTCCTATAACATTAAATGTCAAATAAAAGACTGAAAGCATGATTGCTATAAAAGTAGGAATAGCTGTATATTTTCCTGTTAAAATCTTATCTATTTTTTGACTTCTTTCTCTTTCTTTACTTTCATGAGGTTTTACAACTGTTTGTGATACAAGTTTTTCAATAAAAGAAAACCTCATATCAGCAATTGCTGCAGCTCTATCCAATCCTCTTTCTTCTTCCATTTGAGTAATAATATGTTCTAACATTTCTCGTTCATTTTGAGTTAATCGTAAAGATTGAAGAATAATTTCATCACCTTCAATAAGTTTTGTAGCTGCAAACCTTAAAGGAATACCAGACATTCTTGCATGATCCTCTATTAAATTCATAATTCCATGTAAACATCTATGGACAGCGCCATTATGATCATTTTTATCACAGAAATCATTTCTCTTTGGTTTTTCTTGATATTTCGCAATATGTATAGCATGCCTAACAAGTTCATCAGTTCCTTCATTTTTAACAGCTGATAAAGGAACAACAGGAATTCCTAATATTCTTTCCATTTCATTAATATAAATAGCTCCACCATTCCCTTTAACTTCATCCATCATATTTAAAGCAAGAACCATTGGAGTATCTAGCTCCATTAATTGCATTGTTAAATAAAGATTACGCTCTATATTTGTAGCATCTACAATATTAATGATACCTGTTGGTTTTTCATCTATAATAAACTGCCTTGTTACAATTTCTTCACTGCTATAAGGTGACATAGAATATATACCAGGTAAATCTGTCACTAATGTATTTTCATATTCTTTAATAGGTCCACTTTTCCTATCAACTGTTACTCCCGGAAAATTTCCTACATGTTGTGAAGAACCTGTTAATTGATTAAATAGAGTTGTTTTCCCACAGTTTTGATTACCAGCTAACGCAAAGGTTAATGTTTGATCTTTTGGTAAGGGATTCTCTTCATCTTTATTATGATATTTCCCATCTTCTCCTATTCCAGGATGTTCTAATGGTTTATTATTGATAATATTTTGCTTTTCTTCATAGTGTTCAAGAACTTCTACTTCAATTTGTTTTGCTTCTGATAATCTTAGTGTTAATTCATATCCATGTATTTTTAATTCCAGTGGATCTCCCATAGGAGCAAATTTAACTAAAGTGACTACTGCATTAGGAATCACCCCCATATCTAAAAAGTGCTGACGTAATGTTCCTTCTCCTCCTACAGTTAATATCTTTGCAGTCTGTCCAACCCTTAATTCATCTAAATACATATTTACCCTCACCCCTTTTTAATTAAATCTATAATTTCTAAATCATCTGGTACAAATATTTCACCATTAAAATATTGTTTAGCCTCTTTTGTATACATCTCTTTACGATGCTTTAAATCATCATCTTCACTATGCCATAAAACTAAATGTTTAGCATTTAATTGACATGCTACCTCACTAGCATCTTTAGTGGTACTATGATGTTTTTCATAAGGTTTATATATTTCTCTTTTTTCATATAAACAAAACGCTTCATGTAATAACCAATCTGCTTGTTGACAATATTGATAACATTTAGGATTATAAGGTTCATCACCTAAAAAAACTATTTTCTCATTATTTTCATTTCTAAAAGTAAAACCAAATTGTTTTGCTTTTGTAGAATATATATCAAAAAAAGTCAATTCACAATTTAAAATAGTCTTTGTATCCCCATTCTCTAAACCATGAAAAATAATCATATCATCAAATAAACAAGTTAATCCCCTAGATAAAGTTAAACAACATATTGTTTGAATTATTTGAACTAAATCTTTATGACAATAAATATGAAACTTTCCTTCATATTTTTTCATTTTCATTAAAGATGCAATCATCCTAATTATCCATACAACCCCTAAAATATGATCGGTATGTTCATGAGTAACAAACATATGATGAATATGTATTAATGGAATATTTGCTTTATCTAATCTATTTAAAATCTCATTTCCTCCACCTGCATCTACTAATAGATATTCATTATCTTCTTGTAATGCAAAGCATGTATTATAACATTTCTTTACAACTGCATGTCCAGTTCCTAAAACGATTAATTTTTTCATTAATACTCCTCCACTATTGTTAATTATACTCTTTACATAACCATCTTCAAGAAATATATTTTACAATATTTTTCCATAAATAGTCCACAGAAATTTCAATATTTATTCATTTATAGTTCACAAAAAAGATTATAATTATAGTTGTTAGTAGAAATACTAACAAGAAGAAGTAGATAATCTTCCCTTTTCTCATCAATATTTCATTGAGATAATAAACATATTCCCTTTCCCCTCTAGAATAAATAATAATGAAATAATGAGAAATAAATAAGGAACCAATAATAATACTGGTTCCTTTTTTATATCATTAAATAAATTGTCCATGACCAAAATCTTGATATTTTTGTGATTGTTTAAATCTTTGTTCTGCCTTATTATTAACGATTGTTCCTGCTGGAACTGATTTAGTAATAAAAGTATTCCCTCCGATTGTCGAACCTTCACCAATAACAGTTTCTCCACCTAAAATACTAGCATTAGAATAAATAGTTACATTATCCTCAATTGTAGGATGTCTTTTTACATTCTTTAAATTTTGCCCTCCTTGAGTAGATAACGCTCCTAAAGTCACTCCTTGATATATTTTCACATGTTCTCCTATTGTTGTTGTTTCCCCAATAACAATCCCTGTTCCATGATCTATCATTAAATATTTCCCCATGGTTGCACCTGGATGAATATCAATTCCTGTCAATCCATGTGCATATTCTGTCATAATTCTAGGAATAAGGGGAACTTCTAATAAATAAAGTTCATGTGCTAAACGATTCACTGTAATTGCATAATATCCTGGATATGAGAATACAATTTCTGATTTGGAAAAGGCTGCTGGATCACCATCAAAAGTAGCTTCAGCATCAGTTGCTAAAAAATCTCTAATCATTGGTAATCTTGATAAAAATTCTAAAGTAATCTTTTCTGAAAGTTCTTCTTTTTCTTTTTCAGAGATTCCTTCATATTTTTCACCATAAGCTAATGCTAAATAAATTTGATTTTTTAAGTCATCATAAATAATTTGAAGTTGGTCTCCTAAATAATATTTAGCTGATTGTTGACTTAAATCCTTTCTTCCAAAGAAACCTGGAAAAACAATATTCTGTAATCTTGATAAGATTTTAAGAATAATTTCTTTATCTGGTTGTAAAACAGTATCTATCTTAGAAATATCTGGATATTTGTTATAACTTTCTAACATATTATCAATTATTTTATCTAATTTCATTTTTGTTTCCCTTCTATCTTGTATATTTATTATACTAATCAATTCATAAATTTATGTCAAGCAATGTTATTATTTCTTATTTGACACTATAAAAATATGTTTGTAAAATAGAAACGAGGTGATACATATGAACAAAGAAGAAGCTTTAAAATTTTATGATGAATATAATGAAAAATGCAATGCTTATAGACTTGCTTTATCAACTATTCATTTTGATATGTCTACTATTGCCCCTAAAGCTGGAAATGATTATTGTGTAAAGATGATGGCTATTTTATCTGGAGAATTATTTGATTATTCTACTCATAAAGAGAATATGAATAAAATAATAGAGATGAGTCATATGGATTTAGGTGAAGTGATGAATAAAGAAATCAAATTAGTTTTAAAGGAACTAAATAGATTATCTTTATTACCTAGAGATTTTTATATCAATATGCAAGAAACTTATTCTAAAGGTATGGTGATATGGAAAGATGCTAAAGAGAAGAATGATTATCAATTGTTTAAACCTATATTAAAAGAAATAGTAAGTATCACAAAACAAGCATATACTTATTATGGAGTTAAAAAATCTTTATATGATGATATGTTAGATGATTATGAAACTGGTATGACAATAGAAAAATATGAATCCTTCTTTAAAGTTATTAAAGAAAGATTAGTTCCATTTGTTAAGAAATTAAATAACAAAGGACAACATATAGATGATTCCTTATTACATCAACTTTTTAGTCAAGAAAAACAAATAAAAGTTATGGATATATTAAAAGAATATATGGGATTTAATCCTAATAAATGTTATTTAGGAGTTAGTGAACATCCTTTTACAAGCGATTTTTCTTTACATGATGTAAGAATAACAACAAAATATACTGAAGATTCACTCGCAAGTTCTATTTTTTCCATTATTCATGAATATGGACATGCCTTATATGATTTACAAGTTAATGAAAAATTAGAAGGTCTAAATGTAAGCCGATTGATGACAAGTGGTATGCACGAGTCTCAAAGTCGTTTCTTAGAAAATTATATTGGAAGAAGAAAATCATTTTGGATCAATAATTATCCAAAAGTACAAGATATATTTAAAAATGAACTTCAAAATGTGACTTTAGATGAATTTATTGAAATGATCAATGTTTCTAAATTATCGTTAATTCGTACTGAAGCTGATGAACTGACATATCCTTTACATATTTTGATTCGTTATGAATTAGAAAAAGAAATGATTAATGGTAATATTGATTTTGATGTTTTAGATGAAATGTGGAACAATAAATATGAAGAGTATCTAGGAATAAGACCTGAAAGTGCTTCTGTTGGTATTTTACAAGATATTCATTGGTCTTCTGGTGACTTTGGATATTTCCCTACGTATGCTTTAGGAAGTGCTTTTGGAGCTCAGTTTTTAGAAGCAATGAAAAAAGATATTGATATTGATAAAGCATTAGAAAATAATCATTTTAATGAAATTGAGAATTGGCTAAAAGAACATATTCATCAATATGGCGCTCTATTAAATGCTGAGGAAATCTTTGATAAAGTATGTCATCAAGCATTTGATCCAAATATTTATATTGATTATCTTATTGATAAATATTCTAAATTATACCATTTATAGACAAAAAAAAGAGTATTCAAATACTCTTTTTTCATCATATCAAAGAAATCCCGATTTACATCCTGTACCCTAATAGCATAAATATTGGAAATTTAACAAATATGAGGAGATTCATATAGCATTTAATGTGAAAAAATATATACTATTTAATAAACTATTTATAGTTTCCCCTTTTTCTATGAAATGTAAATGAGGTTTTATTGACTCTACATAAATCATTTGAGCAACCGTTCTATTTAACACACTCTCACCACCAGACTCATACTATTCTTCTTTGAATAAATTCTTTTATCTTAGGATAATCAAGTAAAACTTGTCCTATTTCAATATTGAAACCTTTTTCTATATAATCTTCTACTTTCAATAAAATATCATGATAATGTTGCCCATGAGTTAATAACCATAACATAACTTTATATTCTTTATTTTTATCTAAGTAAAAATCATCATTAAAAGTATATATATTATTCTTTAATATTTTTTTTAATTGAATCAAAAAATCATTATTTTCTCTAGGGTGAATAATACATAACAATTCCTTTTCTTTTGAAGTCAATAAAGAAATAATATATTCTAAATCCTTATTATCTCTTATAATAGGACCATATAAAATCCATGTACTAGGAATCATTTGTTTTAGTTTTGAATATATATATCCATCATATAAAATAAGAGGAATAACACTATAACAAATATCATTATTAAATATAGATAGATTATCATTTAATTCTTTTAACGATAATACAATAGACGGAAAAATATCAAAACTTATATTCTCTTTATATTGACTTTGATGATAAACAAATATATATCCTTTATTTTCTTTTAAAGATTCATTAACAAACTCATCAATATTCATAACACTCTTTTAAAGCCTCTTTGATTGCAGTTAATGTTAATTTTAGATCATTTTCATTATGAGCATAACTTATAAAGATACCCTCAAATTGACTAGGAGCAAAGATAAAACCTTTTTTTACCATTGCCTGATAATATCTAGTAAATGCTTTTAAATCACAACCTTGAACATCTTTATAATGAGAAATATATTCTTTTTTAAAAAATAATGTCAATAAACTTCCACAACATTGAACATGACAAGGATAATCATTTTCCTCAATAATCTTTTCTATATCTTGTTTTAATTTTAAAGCATAATTATTAATATGATCATAAACTTCTGGATGATCTCTTAAATAAGATAATTGACGAATACCCATAGTCATTGCTAATGGATTTCCTGATAAAGTTCCAGCCTGATAAACAGGTCCACTAGGAGAAACAATACTCATTAACTCTTTTTTTCCACCATATGCTCCTACTGGTAATCCCCCACCAATAATTTTACCAAAACAAGCTAGATCAGGAGTCACACCATAATAACCAGCAGCACCTTGATAAGACAATCTAAAACCTGTAATAACTTCATCAAAAATCAAAACAATTTGATTCTCATTACATATATCTCTTAATCCTTGAATAAACTCTCTAGTTGCTTCTACAAGCCCCATATTACAAGCAACAGGCTCTAAAATAATACAAGCTATCTCATCCTTGTTATTTTGAATCATGGTCTTAACAGATTCTAAATCATTATATTGACAAACAAGAGTATTTCTTATCAAATCATCTGGAACTCCTGGACTTGTTGGTGTTTGAAATGTTAAAGCACCAGAACCTGCTTGAACTAACAAACAATCACTATGACCATGATAATTACCTTCAAACTTGATAATCTTATCACGCTTTGTATACCCTCTAGCAACTCTAATAGCACTCATTGTTGCTTCTGTACCAGAATTGACCATTCTAACCATATCCATTCCTGGATAGGCATCAACCATTATTTTCGCAAGTTCTATTTCCTTTTTTGTAGGTAACCCAAAGCTTGTTCCCATCACTATTTCTTTATCAATATCTTCAATTAAAATATCACTGGCATGCCCCAAAATAAGAGGTCCCCATGAGCCAATATAATCAATATATTCATTATTATCATGATCATAAACTCGACATCCCTTACCTCGTTCAACGAAAATAGGAGTCATATCCACATTTCTAAAAGCTCTCACTGGTGAATTAACACCTCCTGGAATATATTGACAAGCCTCTTTAAATAACTTTTCTGATTCCATTTTATTCTCCTAACTTTTTAGCAATCTCCAATGCAAAATATGTAATAATTAAATCAGCACCAGCTCTTTTCATTGCAAGCAATGATTCTTCAATAACCGATTCATTCATCAATCCATTTTCAACTGCCATTTTTAACATCACATACTCACCACTGACTTGATATACACATAATGGTATATTGTAATTAAGTTTCACTTCCTTAACAACATCTAAATAAGGCATAGCTGGTTTTACCATAACAATATCTACACCCTCATTAATATCTGCTTCTACTTCTCTTAAAGCTTCATTTCCATTACCTAGATCCATTTGATAAGATTTTCTATCCCCAAAACTAGGAGCAGAATGGGCAGCCTCTCTAAAAGGTCCATAATAAGCTGAAGCAAACTTAGCACTATAACCCATAATTGGTAATGATGTATATCCATTTTGATCTAAAGTTTCTCTTAAAGCTAAAATATGTCCATCCATCATATCACTTGGAGCAACCATATCCACCCCCGCTTTTGCATAACTCACTGCAATACGTGATAAATATTCTAATGTTTTATCATTATTGACATAACCATCCTCATCTAAAATGCCACAATGACCATGATCAGTATATTCACACATACATACATCTGCAATCACATAAATCTTTTCATTTAACTCTTTTATTTTTCTAATTGCTTGTTGAACTATACCATTATCATTAAATGCCTCACTACCACAAGCATCTTTATGTTCAACAATACCAAATAAAATACATGAAACAATACCTGCTTCATTCATCTTATCAACAATTCTATATAAATTATCAATAGAATAATGATAATTCCCTCTTAAAGATTCAATTTCTTTATAAACATTATTTCCTTCAGTAACAAAGATTGGTAAAATTAACTCTTCTTTATGAAGATGATTCTCTTTTAACATTGTACGAATAGTATCATTCTTTCTTAAACGTCTTCCTCGATAAAACATCTATTAACACTCCTTTAATAATAATTTAATCATTTCTTCTTTACTTGATGGTGATGTTTCTAAAATTTTAACATCACCATAACATCTTCTAATAGCTTTTGATGTTTGTTTTCCAATAGAAACAAAAGTATCTATTGTTGATTGATTATTTTGATAAAATCTTTCAACAGAAGATGCGCATGTAAAGAAGGCATAATCATAATGTTTTTCTTCTCTATTTATTTTTGTTTCTTTATTATTATAAACGTTTATAATTTCATTGTGAATATCTATATTAGAAATCAATGAGCCTTGAACTAAATAAACCTTTTTTCCTTCTACTAGTTTTTCAAACTCTTGCTTTAAACTTTCACTATTGGCATTACTTGGAATATAATCAGCATTCAATCCATATTGATTTAATATTTGATTTGTCTTATTTCCAATACAAATAATCTTAACACCACTTAATTTTCTTATATCTTTATATTGTTTTAAAAAAGCTTTCATAAAACCAATGGTTCCATGTTTACTAGCAAATATTAAATATCCTTCAATATTGGGAATTGGTGTATCTAAATATTCAATACGACCAGTCATAACTTGAGTTACATCAGCCCCTAAATCTCTTAATCTATCTGAAAGATATTGATTCTTATCAACAGTTGTTACTAATATCTTTTTAGAGAACAATGATTTATTTTCATAAAAATTTAAGTATTCTCTCATCTTAACAACTTCACCAACAACAATAATTCCAGGAGTAGAAACTGGTGTTTCTTTGAATTGTTGAATAATATTATCTAATGTTCCAATTAATACCTTTTGAGAGGGCATAGAAGCGTGAGACACAATTGATATTGGAGTCTTTAAATCTTTTCCTGCATCTATCAATCCATTAACAATATATTCTAAATGAGAAATCGCCATTAAAAAAACATAAGTACATTGATTATCCAACATAAAAGAAAAAGGTAAATCTCTCCTCACATTCTTTTTTAAGCTCACTGTATAAACTTGAAATCCACTTGATAATCCTCTATGAGTTATTGGTATCCCTGCATATGCTAATCCTCCAGTTATAGAAGTCACTCCAGGTACAACTTCATAATCAATATGATTTTCATACAAATATTGTCCTTCTTCTCCTCCTCTTCCAAAAACATAAACATCTCCACCTTTTAAACGTACAACTTGAGAATAAACTTGAGCTTTTTCAACCAATAATTTATTGATTTCATCTTGTTTTAAAGTATGATGAGAAGCTTGTTTTCCAACATATATAAGTTCACAATTCCTTTTGATTTGATTCAATATTTGTTCATCTATAATATGATCATAAATAAGACAATCAGCATTTTGAATACATCTTAGTGCTTTAAGCGTATACATGTCTAAAGAACCACAACCAGCACCAACTAAATAAACCTTACCCATTTTCTTCCACCTTCTTTTTCATCATCAAAGCAATCTGGTGAATTCTATTTTCATAATCTTTGGTAATGGTTTCATGATGAGTCACTACATTTTTTGCCTCCTCATCACCAAAAATAGCATATAATTCAATTTCATCTTTTCTCATTATTACATGAGCTCCAATTGGAACATGACAACTTCCATTAATTGTCTGTAAGAATCTTCTTTCTAACTCCATTCGTCTTGTTCCATCATCATCTTTAATTTGATTAATTAATGGAAATAATGGTGAATCTTTCTTCAATTCAATTGCAAGAATACCTTGAGCACAAGCTGGAATCATAATGGAATCATCCAAATATTGACCTATTTTTTCTTTTAATCCTAAACGTTGTAATCCTGCAACAGCTAATACAATGGCATCCATATTTTCTTCTTCCATCTTTTTTAAACGAGTCAATACATTTCCTCTAATATTGATAATCTTTAAATCAGGTCTATATTTTAAAAGTTGATACTTTCTTCTTATGCTTCCAGTTCCTACAATAGCACCTTTTGGTAAATCATCAATAGAATGATAATTTCCATTAAAAATCAAACAATCATATGGTGAAGCGGGTTTTAACGTCCCTGCAAACATCAATCCGACAGGTAATACACTAGGCATATCTTTCATGGAATGAACCGCTAAATCAATTTCACCATTTAATAATTGAGTTTCTATTTCTTTTGTAAATAACCCTTTATCTCCAATTTGATTCAATGGTTTGTCTAAAATCTTATCACCTTTAGTATGAATAACCTTAACTTCAACTTCAATCGAAGAATCATGATCTTCGATTGCTTTTTTCACTTCTTCACTTTGAAGAAGTGCTAACTTAGAACCTCTGCTACCAATAATTATTTTCATTTCTCTATTCTCCCCATAAATAATTGTTCATATAATTCAAGATATTGTTGTTGTTTCTCAAGATCACCATTTTTTAATAAACGTACAGGGTCTTTTAATAACCCTAAAAAGGCTGTATTTAATACTTTTTTTAAAATATATTGTTCTCTTTTATTCAAATCAATTTTTTTCACTAATAATTTATATGTACTTTCAGAGACCTCTAAATAATTTTGTTGCATCTTCTTAATAACATGATCACCTTTCATTAATGATAATTCATGATACATACTTTGACTCTCTAATTTACATTTTTCTTTTATCATTAATGCTTTTTCTTTTCTTCTATTTAATTGATACTTTGAAACTTCTCTTAAATCATCCATATCAATTAGTTTAACATATTCATGCTCCTTTAAACTCACATCTATATCTCTAGGAACTGCTAAATCTAAAAATAAAATAGAATGAGATAGATTGACTTTATCATATTCAAAGATAACATGTGGACTTGATGTTGCACTAATGACAATATCTACATCATTTAAATATTGATATCTCTCTTCAAAAGGAATATATTTTCTTTTTTCATTTAAAAATGGTAAAACTTTATCTTGATTACGATTAACAATATAAATTGAATAACCCTCTAAGTATTTTATCATTAATTGTGACATTTCGCCAATACCACAAATCATAATTTTATGATGAGGTTGAAGGATAGATGATATATGTTGATAACCAATATAACTTACTGATAATGGATGGTCATTCATAGAATATGTATTTCTCATATTTTTAGCAAAATGTATAACATTTTGAAAGACATAATTCATTTCTTTACCTGAAAAATTTTGTTCCATTGTCCAAGCCATAGCATCTTTAATTTGATGTAATATTTGATCTTCTCCTAAGACCATAGATTGTAATCCACAAGCTACTTCTAAAAGATACTCAATAGCATTTTCATTCTTGTATATATATACATGATCATTTCTTTGATGAAAGTATGATAAATATATATCCTTTAATATATTTTCATCAAAGGAATCATCACACATTGCATAGACTTCACTTCTATTACATGTTGAAAGAATTAATACTTGATGAACATATTCATTTAGTAATTGAACTGATAAATGAAGTTTATCGCTTTCAGCAAAATAAAAATTCTTTCTTTCATCAACATTTAAAAATTCATGACTTATTCCAACAACTACAAACTTCATAAAATAACCTCCCATACAATAATGAAAACTACGTGCTTTTCAACACGCAGTTTCATTGAAAATTTAATTATCTTGGTCCTGCTTTTGCATGTTTTTCAAGAGGAATTAAATGTGAATTACCACGTTGTTCATTTTCTGCCCAATAAATATTTTCAGCAACTAAACATTCAGGATTCAATTCAACACCTTCTAAGATAATTTCTTTAAACTTATGATAACCAGCCATATCAATTAAGTGACCCCCATGTAAGTATTGAGGTTTATTATCCATAACCCATGCAGAAAACTTAGTCCAGTTTCCAAACATTTGTAATAATGGTTCTTCTTTGATCCAATTTAAAAATAACTTACCACTTCTTGGATCCTTTTTACCAGTACGTCCCCCTAATGTCACACGATAGAATTTTTCTGTACTTCTTGTCCAAGCTCCAGTAGGACAAGCGATAACACATTCACCACATCCTACACAACAACATGTATCTTTATCAATTTTACCTTTATCATTTAATGATAAAACTCTAGTTGCATGATGTTCGCAAGCTCTTGCACAAGCTCCACAACCAATACATCTTTCTGGATGATAAGTCATCTTTGAAACACCCATAACCCCAAAGTCATTAAAATTAGCTTTTACACAATCATTAGGACATCCAGCACACGCAATTTTAATATGATAATGTGATGGGAAAATTAATGGTTCTATTTTTCTAGCAATTCCAGTTGTATCACAGTTTCCTTTAATACAATGTTTATTACCAATACAAGCCATAATATTACGAGCACCAATTGTTGGATACCCAGATTTTGGATCCCATTCTTGATGATCTAATCCAACTTTATTCATATCAACATCACTTAATGCTTCTATTTCAGTAATATATTTTTCAATATATTCATTAACAGCAGGAATATTCTCATATTTAATACCAGTCGCATTTAATGTTTGACGAGTTCCAACATGAAACAATCCATCTCCCCAAGTTTCAGCAATATGTTTAATAACATCTAAATACTTAGCTTCGATCAAGTTTCCTGGCATACGTAATTGAAGCATAAATTCACCAGGGACTTTAGATTGTCTAAAATTATTAATTCTGGTCTTTTTTACATCTATATCTTTATTCATTATTATGCCCTCCTTAATCCACTAAATCTTTCGCAACAGTATAATTAAATACTGGTCCATCTAAACAAACATAAACTTCATCAATGCGACAATGTCCACATTTACCTATTGCACAAGACATTTTTCTTTCATATGATACCCATATTTTTTCCTCTGGCACACCACATTTCATAGCTTCTTGAGCTGTAAATTTCATCATTGGAGGAGGCCCTACTAAAATTACTTCATAATCACCATTAAATGCTTCAAAATCCACTTTAGAAACATATTCAGTAACAAAACCAACATTCCATCCTTCAATTTGATCTCTATCTAAAGTATAGAAAGTTGTAAACTTATTTTTCCATTCATTTAATTGTTCTTTAAAAACAATACCTTCTTCATTTTTAAATCCAGAAATTAATGTAACACTCTTTGCAACATCTCCATTATAACATTTATTTAACATACTTCTTACAGGAGCAAGCCCAGTACCACCAGTAATAAATACTAAATGTTTTCCTTTAAATTGTTCATTAAAAGGCCATCCATTTCCATAAGGACCTCTTAAAAATAAAGTATCTCCTGGTTTCTTATTAAAAATACTATCAGTTACTTTACCAACTGCACGAATTGTGAAATCCATCCATCCATCTCCAAAAGCAGAGATTGAAATAGGTGCTTCACCTACTTTAGGAATAGATAATTGCATAAATTGTCCATGATGAGGAACAACATCTGTTTTTACTTTAAATGTCCATTCTAATTCAGTTTCTTTTTTAACTTCTAATATTTCACAAGGAATTGGTTTAATAGGATTCATCATATTAACATTCCTCCTTTTCTATTTCTTCAATAGCTTTAGCCATTTTTTCAACAGTTGTCACAATAGAAATAAATTCTGGACAACGATCTATACAACGTCCACATCCCACACACATATGATAATCTTTAAAACGTGCTTTATAATCATGGAATTTATGAAGAACTTTATATCTCATACGATCACCTGGAGTTGTACGATATTTTCCTCCACCTGCAACATCAGTAAATCCATCAATTTGACAAGAAGCAGCAGTTCTTCTTCTTTCTCCTACATTTCCATTTTCGTCGTAAACAATATCTGTTGTTGTAAAGCATGTACAAGTTGAACAAGCAATTGTACAAGCACCACATGAAATACAACGGCTATTAAATTCTTTCCACATTGGATGTGTTTTTAATTTTGTAAGTATAGCTTTATTTTTGATTTCAGGAATTTTAACTTCTAATTCATTTTCCTCTACAAATTGTAAATCAAAAGAAGTTTCTTCTCCTTCAAAATATTTCTTAAACTCATCATCTTTAACATCTACTAACCATCCATCATTTTCACTTCTTACTGCAATAGAATATTCATCAGTTTTATTAGTACCCATGCTTACACAAAAACAAGTATCCCATCCTTTTGAACATTCCATTAAAACAATTTTCACCTTTTCTTGGAGTCTTTGATAATAAAGATCAGCATATCCACCATTTTGTAAATAAATCTTATTTTGATGTTCCATGGCATTAATGTCACATGGTCTCATAAAAATAAGAATCTTTTTTGAAGATACTTTGCTTTCACGATATTCATCTTCAGTAAAATAAAATAATGTTTGAGTAATCGGACCCAATACTTCCTTTGCTGGAAAATCAGATTTTTCATCAAAAACAATATCTTCTGCTTTTTCAATTATATCGTAACGAATAATATCTGTATCAGAATATCTTCCTGCTTTTAAAAATCTTTTTGGAGCATAAATATCATATTCTTTAGATAATTCAGTTAAGATTTTATTGATTTTTTTATAATCTACCTTACATCCCATATACTTTCCTCCTATAATATGTTTCTATTATATCATGATATTTGTTATTAGAAAAATATAAAAAAATAATATTTGTTATTGGTTTTTCTAATAATATATCGTATTATTAATAGTAAAGGAGAACTAAAAATGATAACAATTAAACATCTTTTAATTTTTAAAGAAGTTGCAAGAGTCAAATCAATGTCAAAAGCAGCTAAAAATCTATATATCTCTCAACCGTCTATTTCCCAAAAAATACAAGAAATAGAAGAATATTATCACATTAAATTATTTCAACGCTATTCTAAATCTCTAGGAATCAGTGAAGAAGGAGAAATCTTCTTAAGTTATGCAAATAAAATTCTTGATCAATTAGAAGAAATGGATGAAATATTTTTTAATGCCAAAGATAATATTACTATTAAAATAGGGGCTACACTCACTGTTGGTAGTACTATCATGCCTGAACTTATTAAACAAATGAAAAATAAAAACCCCAAAATTGATTTTCAAATTATTGTTGATAATACACAGTATATAGAAAATCTATTATTGGAAAACAAATTAGATATTGCAATCGTTGAAGGCGATATCAATAACGATAATATCATAAAAGAATCAATCATTCCTGATCAACTTGTATTTGTAGTGAACTCTAAACATCCTCTAGCCTCAAACCAGTTAATAAACGTCAAAGAATTATCTCAATATCCATTTATAGCAAGGGAAAAAGGTAGTGGTACAAGAGCAAAATTTGATCAGTTTATGAATCGATATAAAATCTCTTATCATATTTCATGGACATGCCATAGTTGGGATAGTATTAAACATGCAGCGATTAATGATGAAGGTATCACTATGATTTCTATTCATTTAATTGAAAAAGAAATTAAAAGTGGACTATTAACAATATTAAATGTTGATAATTGGGATTGTCATAGAATGTTCTCTGTTTGTTATCACAAAGATAAAGCATTAAACGACAATACTCAATTCATTTTACAAGAATGTAAAAACTATATTCATTGCCCTATTTTTCAATATATAGATAAACACAAACCTTATTAATAAAACTGTATTTCTTGGACAAAACGTCTAATGACAATAATGTTTTATCCCTTATTAAATCTATGACCTTATTTTATGTACCTATAATCAAAGTTGTCTTTGGGCATAAAGAAAGTGCCAATGAACTGATTGATATCATACTCAAAAGACTTATACATATTAAAAAACATCATGTTGAACATTATATGAGCAAAGTATTCGTTAAATATAATCATATTAAAAATGTTATAAGTATATTCACCATTGTTCTTTTATGGTAATATAATAAAAAGAATTATGAGAGGGGAAGAAAAATGAAAGATTCATATTTTGATGGGGGCTTATTACAACTTATAGGATATAGGTTATTAGGAGGTTTTATAACTGTTCTTACTCTTGGAATTTGTGCTCCATGGGCTATGTGTATGATTTATAACTGGGAAACCAAACATACAGTTATTGATGGTCATAGATTAAAATTTAATGGTACTGCAATACAATTATTTGGTAATTGGATCAAATGGTTATTATTAACATTAGTAACATTTGGTATTTATGGTTTTTGGGTAGCAATTGCTATTAAAAAATGGAAAACAAAACATACATATTTTATAAATTAAAAAAAGCATTGATAACCAATGCTTTTTTTAATTGACTATTATTCAGTTTCAATCAAACCATAACCACCATCATGGCGTTTGTAAACAACACTAATTAAGTTTGTTTCTACATCTTTATATACGAAGAATGCATGTCCAATTAACTCCATTTGCATAATAGCTTCTTCTAAATCCATTGGTTTAGGAGAAATACTCTTTGTTTTGACTACGACATCTTCTTCCTCATGATCTAATGGTTCAATAGAAGATAAATTAAATGCAAGTTTTTTATCTTTAGACTTACGGCTTAGTTTTGTCTTATACTTTCTAATTTGTCCTTCTAACTTATCAATAACCAAATCAATAGCATTATAAAGATCATCATCTACAACCTCTGCTCTAAGTAATACATATTCTGTTGGAATTGTGACCTCAATCTTTTGACTAGTAGGATAAGTTCTCACCAAAACCTTTGCTTCAACATTATCACTCATAATAAAGTACTTATCAAGAGT
Organism: uncultured Erysipelotrichales bacterium; assembly: GCA_910579135.1. Taxonomy (GTDB): domain Bacteria; phylum Bacillota_I; class Bacilli_A; order Erysipelotrichales; family Coprobacillaceae; genus MGBC113645. The sequence continues at coordinate 61,292 of CAJTTM010000015.1, forward strand.
TGATAACTTGTTTGTTATTTTGCTTTCAATCCCTTCTGTCAAAGTAATATTTTTTCCTCGAATACTAACTTTCATAATGACGCCTCCTTTATATATCTTTATTATACTATAAAAAATATAAAAAATATACAAAAAAGAAAAAAAAAGCTCTTAACGAGCTTTCTTCAGATTGTTGACAAATTAAATGAAAATATCAAATTCAAGTAAAAAGGATTGAT
>CAJTTM010000016.1 GCA_910579135.1 uncultured Erysipelotrichales bacterium
TTTATTAAAAGAATGTAAGAATATAAATATATGATATATTATTCATTTGAAAATCATGATATTATTATAATGTCGAAGAAGACAAGAAAGAATTATCATTAATTTATTTCCCCTTTATATCTGAAAAAAGAACATGATGTGGTGTTCTTTTTTATTGTAAAGAATTATTATTTTATCAAAAATTTCTAGTAATCAAATAATTTGTGTGATAAAATGTTATTACAGTAATAAATATGCTGCTATAATATACTAAGAAAGGAGTAGTGTGATGCTATACTAAAATATATTAGCATCATAAAAAAATATGAAAAATAATATTTATAAATTTTTATTAGGAATTAAACATAATGATTCTTCTTATTTTGAAGATATGGATATAAATACGATAGAAATGATTAAAGATTTTAGAGGATTGTATTATGAAGGGGAGATAATCCCACAAGTAAACGGAAGTGTTTTTCTAAAAAAGCCTGAATTATTGCCTGATGGTGATAGATTTATCAAGTTTGTGAAAGATGAATTAAATTTATAAAACCACACTCGCTGTGGTTTTTATTTTACTCAAAATTAGAAAGGGTGTGATCATAATGAATATACAAAAGAATATCAACAAAGTTTTGTTAGCTTTGAAAATGAGTGGATATGAGTATTTCATCAATACTCAACAATTCAAAAGTCAAAAGACGGGTAGAAAAGTTACTAAGTATATCATCTATGATGATAACCCTAGAGATGGAATAGAATGTTACAGCAAGGTTAAGGTATTAGAAAACCTTGTTTTTTTATACAAAGATTTACTCTATGGTGATACTTTATGACAGAAAAAGAAAAGTTATGTGTTATTGAATGGGTCAAGAATGGATTCAATGGTACTCAAGCATATTTAAGTGTATTTAAGAATTGCAAAAAAGAAACAAGTGCAGCAGCTGGTTTTTCTAGAATGATGAACAAGCCTGATGTTATAGATTTTAAAGAGCAGTGGCTAAATGATATTGAATCTACAGAGGTTGCTTCTGCAAATGAAATCATGATGTATCTTACACGAGTTATGAGAGGACAGGAACAAGATGCTTTTGGATTAGATCCGTCATTAGAAGAGCGTACTAAAGCTGCTGAACGATTAATGAAAGCAAAGGGTATGTTCACTCAAAAGATAGAAGTTTCTAATGAGAGTGAGGAAGAAAAGAAAAAGACTATCAGCAACATTGAAAGTCTTGTCAAGCAGATGGTTCCCGTTAAGGATGAGGAGATAAATGAGTAATCTTGTTCTATCTCCAAAATTTAAAGATTTTTTATCTACCTATTGTGAACGTGAATATTTGGAAGGAACAACAGCGGCAGGTAAAACAACAGTAGGTATACCTAAGTTCATGCTTAGAGTTGCTATGAGTGATAAAAAGGACCATGTTATTGCAGGTGCAGATTTAGGAACAGTTGAAAAAAATATCATCAACAGTGAATTAGGATTGCTTGCTCAATTCAAAGGAGTAACAGAGTATTACTCTAATGGTAAAGGGAAGATAAGACTTCCGCATATAGAGTATGATACGTCAAAAGGTACTAAGATTATTTATGTCTGTGGGTATGACAATAAAGTAAAGTGGAAGAAGGTACTAGGTTCACAAATGGGCTGTGTCTTTATTGATGAGGTCAATATATGTGACATGGAGTTTTTAAGAGAAATCACACATAGATGTGAATACATGATGACAACTTCCAATCCTGATGATCCTTCACTTCCAGTTTATAAAGAGTTTATTAATAAAAGTAGACCACTTAAAAAATACTTAAAGGATTATCCAAAAGAATTGTTAGATGAACTTAATGAATCATTTATTCCTGGTTGGATACATTGGTACTTTACATTTTATGATAATGCTTCACTAACAGAAAAGGATATTCAAAAGAAGATAGAGGCAGTTCCAGTTGGTACAAAGATGTATAAGAACAAAATACAAGGGCTTAGAGGACGTGCTACTGGTCTAGTTTTCAGCAATTTCATAAGAAAAAGACATGTTGTTGATTACAATGAGTTTAAAGAATATATCAAAAAGAATAATCTGTATTTTAAGACATTTAGTTGTGGTGTGGATACAGCCTATAGCGATGATACACCTGATACGATTTCTTTTATCTTTCAAGGTGTTCTTAATAATGGGAAACTGGTTGTACTAGATGAGGAAGTAAGAAACAATAAAGATTTAAGTGAACCACTTGCACCTAGTGATGTTGTAAATAATCTCCTTGCTTTTCTTGAGAGAAACAGAAAAGAGTGGGGATTTGCTATGAATGTCTATGTTGACAGTGCAGATCAGGCCACATTAAAAGAATTGGACAAGTATGCAAGGAATAATCCTTGTGTTTATGTTTTTAATAGAGCATGGAAGAAAATGACAATCATTGACCGTATACATTTACAGCTAGGATGGTTTAAGACAGATGATTATATTGTTTTAGCACATTGTGTTAATCATATAAAAGAGTTAGAGGTTTATTCATGGAAAGATGATAAATATGAACCAGAAGACAGGAATGATCATACAATCAATGCAAGTCAGTATGGTTTTATTCCTCATGTTAATGAAATAGGAATAGGAGGCTAATATGCTAGGAGGATTAAAGAAGATGATAAAAGGTTGGTTAGATATACAGGAGGCTCCAAACACAACAATAAGTATCAATGAAAATTTAAACTTTGATACAAATTGTATTAAAAATGAAATATGGATGCGTGGAGATCCTAATGAACTTGAACAGTTGTATAAGAATTTGTTTACCAATGATGCTATGTTCTGGGGTTCTGTCCCTAAAGTGAAAATGAGAAAGATTCATTTAGGACTGCCACATATCATTGCTGAAACATTAACATCAATTGTTACCAGGGATATGAATGATGTGAAATTGAATGTAAGGCAAGATGAATTTGATAAAATTTTAACGGATAATGATCTTAATGATGTTGTAGAGGAGGCGGTTTTAAAGGCGCTGTATCTAGGTGATGGAGCTTTTAAAATTACATTTGATAGGTCGATAAGTGACTATCCATTAGTTGAATTTTATGGGTCAAGCGATGTTGACTTAAGGTATATAAGAGGAAGATTTAAAGAGGCTACATTCAAGACAAAATATACGCATGATAAAAGAAATTACATGCTATATGAAACATATGGATATGGCTACATCAAAAATAAACTTGTAAGACTTCCTGAAGAAAAAGAAGTTCCATTAGATACGATTCCAGAAACTGCTAATATCCTGGATTATAAGTTTGCAGAATATGATGAAGACAGTGAAGGAAACCAAATCTCAAGAGGTCAGTTCTGTATGGCTGTTCCATTTAAGATATTCAAATCTACAAAATGGAAAAATAGAGGCCGTTCAATTTTTGACTCAAAGGAAGGGGCTTTCGACTCTGTAGACGAGGCATTCTCACAGTGGATGGATGCGGTAAGAGCAAGTAGAGCAACTAAATATATTCCTGAAAATCTTTTACCTAGAGATCCAAGAACAGGAAAAATATTGAAAGCTAATGACTTTGATAATCGATTTATTGATTTGAAACCTGATGGAAGTGAGAATGGGAAGAATGAAATCAAACTGATACAGCCAGCTATTCCTAGCGAGAATTATATTCAGTCCTATATGACTGCTTTGGATGCTTGTCTGCAAGGTTTGATTAGTCCAAGTACATTAGGTATAGATGTTAAAAAACTGGATAATGCAGAGGCACAGAGAGAAAAGGAAAAAGCAACTCTTTATACTCGCAATAAGATCATTGAAGCGTTACAGAAGTGTATTCCTTTGCTCATCAACAATATTATGAAGTCATATGATACATATAATGGAAAAGCGCTATCAGAAGATATAGAAGTAACTGTTGAATTTGGTGAATATGCAAATCCAAGTTTTGAAGCAACCGTAGAAACTGTGTCTAAGGCTAAGACTGGTGGAATCATGAGCATTGAGGCATCTGTTAATGAGCTTTATGGGGATTCTAAAAATGATGATTGGAAAGCTAAAGAAATACAACGATTAAAAGAAGAACAGGGTATTGCAGAAATGGAAGAACCTGTAATAGAAAACGTTGATATAGAGAATAAAGAGGGTACTGAGGAGGATTTAGATGATCGTACAAATTAATGGACATTCTTATCATATGGATAATGACTCGTTTAAAAAGATGGTATCCCAAATTAAAAAGTCAATTCCAAAAAAGCCTACACTTATAGCAGTAGAAAAAGATGGTTATGCAGAAATGAGAAATGATGTATATAAAACGCAAAAAGATCTAACAAATGCAGTTGTAAAGTGGAATAAAAAAGGCTATAAAACAAAATATATCAGAGGTATCTAATGAATGATTATGATATAAGAGAAGCGTTTGAAGAAATGGAACTTGAACTAATTGCTTCAATGCGTAGAAACCTTGCTAAACATCAAAAATGGGAAAAAGCAGAGGGTATGAACTGGACCATGTGGCAAGCTGAACAGTTGAAAACATTAGAGAATTTTAAAAAGGAAAATAAGAAGTTGTTTGGAAAAAAGTTTTCTTCTATTAATGCAGAAATAGCTAATTTTCTAACTCAAACGTATAAGGTTTCTGGATTTAAGCAGGAACGTGCAATTCTTGATCAATTAGCAAAAGGAAATAAGGTAAAGTCATCATTAAGTCAAGGTCTTGAGGGTGGCTTTTTTAGTTTAAATGAAGATAAAATGAATGCACTTATCAAAGCTACGACCAAGGATATGGAAAAAGCTGAACATGCTATGCTACGAATGGTGAATGATCAGTATAGAAAAACGATATTCAATGCCCAGGTTATGGCCAATAGTGGAGCATTCACTTTACAACAGTCTATAGACAAGGCCACAAAGGACTTTTTAAGAGCTGGAATTAACTGCATACAGTGCAAAGATGGGCGTAGGATTAATATAGCCTCTTATGCAGAAATGGCTATCAGGACAGCTAATAAACGCGCCAAATTAGTATCAGAAGGAGATGCAAGAAAGTCACAAGGTGTTCATACTGTAAGAGTTTCAAAATATGGCCAATGTTCAAAAACTTGTCTTCCTTGGCAAGGTAGAGTCTATGTTGATGATGTTTATTCAGGTGGTACTAAAAAGGAAGTTAAAGAGAAGAATCTTCCTTTACTTAGTGAGGCTATAGAAGGTGGTTTATTTCATCCTAATTGTAAACATACAATGACAACTTATTTTTATGATATAAAAAAGGCATTAGGTAAGCTGCAAGAGGATGGTGCTGAGAATCCATTAGAAGAGCAAGAACATAGAAAGAACAAACTACATATTCAACAACAAAAACGTTTAGAGACTGGTTCTTTAGATCCTGTAAATGTTGAGCAGGCAAAAGAAATGAAAGAAAAGTGGATTGAGAAAGATGAGAAGATAATAGAAATAAGTGATAAACACTTTAAAGAATCAAAAATAAATGGTAAAATAAATATAGAGATTGATGAGCTTACACCTTGTTTAAGAAGGTTGAGTGACAATGAATTTATTGATACTACGTTTAAGGTGGGTACTCCAAGTGCAATAAAATTAAAAGATTGGGAATTTGATTGGAGTTTTGAGGAAGATAAAGGATTTAAGGTCAGTCAATTGTTTGTTAAAGGTGATAAAAGGATTCAAGGCTTAATTGCAACAAAACCAAGAAAAGATTTATTAGCGATTGAAGTTGATATTGTTGAATCTGCTCCATTTAATAATCCACATAACAAATTATTCAAGAAAAAGGAATATGCTGGTATTGGAGGACATTTGTTTGCTGAAGCAGTTAGACAAAGTTATGAAGAGGGTTTTGATGGATTTGTTGTTTTTAAAGCAAAATCCAATCTTGTTAAATATTATGAAAAAGAATTAGGTGCTATATTATTTAATCCAAGAGATAGGATGATGTGTATTGATGAAAGGGGTGCTAAAATATTATATGAAAGATATTTTAAAAAATGAATTTCCATTAGATGATGTTGGGGGAGTTTTAACAGAGCCTTTAGGAAATTATACTCCTTATAATTTGCGTGCGTTAATAAGATATTGTAAGAGTAAAAAAATAAAGCCAGAAGATTTAACAGAAGAGCAATTAAAACAATTTGAATTATAACCGACAAAAAGTCGGTTTTTATTTTGCCTGAAAGGAGAAACAGATGGAAATATTAATAAGCGGTGAAAAAATATTTATTAGTGACGAACTTATAGAAATTTTAGTTGAACTAAGCAAAACTATTTTTGAAACAATAAAAGAAGTGATAGAAAATATTTCTGATATTTTTCAAACATTATTAGAACAGTCACACTATCATTGCTATAATCATGATAAAACCATTCATTATTATGATAGAAATAAAGGATGCCGTTGTAAAAAGGTAACCTTTAAATATAACTGCGGTAAAAAAATTTATGAAACTTATGAATGTTATGAACCACCACCTAAACAGAGTGATAAAAGTAGAGTGTTGAAAAGAAATAAAAGAAAGCATAGGTGACATGTCATGAAAGTTAAGTGTACTATTAATGAATACTTTGATAGGGAACTAGATAAGTATGTCAAAAAAGATGAAACTCTTGAAATGAATGAGAAGAGAGCAAAATTTCTTATTAGTAAGGGTTTCGTAAAAGAAGTTAAATCAAATAAAGAAATGAAGGATGTTAAATAGCATCCTTTTTCTTTTGTCCTATCGTCATACAAGACATTAAACTGTTGATAGATTGGTGAGCCACACCTGAAAAACTGAAGGAGATTATATCTTATGGAAAAACAAAAATTTTTATTAAACAATTTACAATTATTTGCTGAACCAGGAGCTGGTGAAGGGGCGGATGGTGGAGGAAATGAACCAGGTGCGCAAGTTCAACAACCTCAAATTGATTATGAGAAAATGGCAGAGGCCATTGATAAACGTACTTCACAAACAACTGATAATTTGTTGAAAGGTTACTTAAAACAACAGGGATTAACTGGTGAAGAGCTTAATAAAGCAGTCAATTCCTTTAAGCAACAAAAAGCACAGGAGGAGACTCAAAAAGCTCAAGAGCATGAGCAAGACAAGCTAAGAATCAAAGAGTTAGAAGCTCAAATCTTAAACAGTAACATTGACACTACATTATCAACTTTAGCAGCAGCTGAAGGTATATCACCTGATAAAGTCCCATTCCTTGCTAAACTGATTGATAGAGATGGTTTAGCAGATGAAAAGGGAAATATCATTGAAGATAAGGTCAAAGAGGCCCTTGAGGCTATTATCAAGGTGTTTCCAGATTTTAAAGGGAATGTTCAGCAAAATAACAATGGATTCCAACAGATTGGAAGTACAGGGAGTAACGGGGAACAAGTTCCCGATACAAGAACAACAGCATTCCAAGATGGAAGAATCGTATTGCCAAATAAGAAATAAAAAGGAGAGTGAAAAAATATGGCAATTAATTATGTATCACAATTTAGTAATGAATTATTAAATTTATATGCAGTTGATTTGAAATCAGTGAAATTATTCAATTCAAATCCAAGAATTAAAATTATTAATACAAAAGATATTCGCTTACCAAAAATGAAAACAAGTGGATATAAAGATCATTCAAGAGGGTCATTAGGATTTAACTCAGGAACATATGAGAATGAATTTGAGACAAAAACACTTGATCATGATAGAGATATTGAGTTTACAGTTGATCCAATGGATGTAGATGAAACAAACTTAGTATTGTCTATTCAAAACATTCAAGCAGACTTTGAACAGCGTCAGGCTATTCCAGAGTTAGACTGTTATGTTTTCTCTAAATTGTATTCTGAACTTAACAGAGTTGCTGCTGGTAATATTTCTACAACTGCTTTAACAACAGCTAATGTATTAGCAGACTTTGACAGTGTTGTAGAAAAGTTAGAAGACAAAGGTGTTCCAATTTCTCGATGTATCATCTACTGTACATCTTCATACAAGAAATTGTTAAAGAATGCTGAAGGCATTCAAAGAACATTAGATGCTTCTAAAGGAAATCCATTAGACAGACGTATTACAACAATGGATGACTTTGATGAAATTGTTGTTGTGCCATCAGAAAGATTACATACTGCTTACAACTTCACAAACGGATATGCAGTTGACTCTACAGGTAAACAAATCAACTATATCATTGTTGATCCTGAAGCTCAGGTATCGAGAGTTAAATATTCATACATTCATATGTTTGCTCCTGGTAGTGATTCACGAACTGCGGATAACTATTTATATCAAAACAGGCGTTTCAATGGTACATTTGGTTTAGATGAATTATTGAAATATGGATGCTATATGAATGTTGAGGCAGGTGAATAAGTATGAAAGCTAGAAAGGAAAACAAAGTGTATGATATCAATGAGTCATCTAAACAGACATATTTAGATCAGGGGTTTGATATCTATGATGATAATGGGAAGGTCATTGAATATACACCATTAAAAACTATCAAATATAATGAGCATTTGAAGAAGTTAGCATTAGCAACAGCTGAAAAAGATGAGAAGATTGATTTATTACAAAAAGAAATTGATGAATTGAGTTCTCATCAACAACCAGTTGTTGACAATGTCATGGATTTATTAAAAGGATACGCTGAAAATAAAGGAGTAGATGTTGGTGCTTCTACATCACCTTCAGGAATCCTTGAAAAGATTTTAAAAGCAGAAAAAGAAATGTAGGTGATACTTATGTATCAGCCATATGCTGACAGTACCTATTATTTAGAAGAATACAGAGGTACTAATATTGATGAAAAAACATTAAACAAATACCTTAAAAATGCATCAAGAGATATTGATGTACTTACTCACAATAGAATAGTTGCTATAGGATTTGATAATTTAACAGATTATCAAAAAGAAATTATCAGGGAAGTATGCTGTGAGCATTCTTCCTTTCTTTATGAAAATGAAACCATGCTAAAAACCTATCTCTCTAGCTATGCAATCAATGGAGTCAATATGAGCTTTGGTAATAACTGGAATATGCACATTGAAAATGGTATTGCTATTGATAAAAGTCTTTACAGCAGGCTTTGTTCAACTGGGTTATGTTGTGGGAGCTTATTCTATGACTAAGTGGCCAAATCTTATTCTTCCTCAATTCTGTAACACTGATATAACAGTGATTATAGAAAGTGAAGAACTCAATGAGAATGGAACACCTAAAACATTACTAGAGTGGAGCGGAAAGTGTAATTACCAGGATAAAGCAAAAAGAGTTTGGACTACAGATAAAGTGCTTGTGGAGATCACTGGTATCTGTTTGATACCTGGAGATATTGCTCCTAAGATGAATATTATTCCTAAAGGGGTAGTACGTGTTTTGGGAGTGGACAGAGAGCTCGTTCTAGGAACGAAAGCACGTAATCCTGACGGAACAGTCAATTATACTCAATTGGAGCTAAGATGATGAAATATGTTAATTCTAGGGTTGTAATTAATCAAAGTGTTTTAAATCAAATTACAAAAGCTGCAACAACTGCTTTAGAAATGACTGGTGATTATGTTCATGGTGAAATTGTAACTGCACAAGTTATTCCTTTTGAAACAGGAACACTTCAAAATGAAGGTACTTATGTTAATAAGAAGGATTCTAAACAAGGAAGCGTAAAGATTGTTTCTTCTGAACCCTATGCGAGAAGATTATACTTTCATCCAGAGTATAATTTTAAAAAGGATAATAATCCAAACGCAAAAGGGAAATGGCTTGAAGATTGGTCTGAAAAAGGAAAATACGCTAAAGAAGTTATACAGGCTTATACCATGTTTTTTAAACAGCAAGGAGGGTTTTAAATGATTTACTTAAATGATGTTAAAGAGTATTTAAAAACCTGTAGTACAAAGTTTGATAACTACTATATAGGTTTCCTTGATAAGAAGAAGGATAAATCCTTAGGGGTTTATAATCTTAAAAGAGATAATCGTCTTATTATGGCCATTGGTGGAATTGAAAACAGCTCTTATGATGTTAAAGTGATTAGCCTTCTTGTACATTACAATCAAGCAAGTGATGAAACCGAAGAAATAGCTAATCAGTTATTTGAAGAAATCATGAATGGAAAACCTAAGAAGATAGGTGAACATAAAGTATATTTCATTGGAATGCTTAACAATGAAGCTATAGATGTGGGTAGAGATGATAAGGGTATTTGTGAATATGTTATAGAGTTTGAAATTTATTATAAAAGAGAAAAGGAGATAAGATAAAATGAAAAAAGAAGGAGTATACCCATGTTACGAAAATCAATTTCAGATTGATGTGTCAGCAACAGGAACACCAGAAATGAGTAATATTGCTGACTGTACAACATTTTCAGTATCATTTGATAATGGTGTAGAAGAATGGAATCCATTCGATACTGAAGGATGGACTCGTAGATTAATGACATCTAAAGCTGTGACGGTTTCAGTAACTGCAAAGAGAAATGTTGGAGACAATGGAAATGATGCTGTTGCAGAGCTTGTATGGAAAAATGGTAGAAATGTTGAAAAGGATTTTCAATGGACTTTTCCTGATGGAACAGTCGTCAAATTTAAAGATGCTATTATTAATGTGAAGAATGTTGGATCTGGTGATTCTACGGCAGTTGCACCATTAGAATTTGATGTAATGTCAAACGGAAAACCAACAATTACACCAGCAGCTTAATTATGAGGGCAAGAGCCCTCTTTTATTATATATAGGAGGAAGAAAATATGGCAAGACATATAGATCTAACAAATAAGTTGGATATGGAAAAACCAACAATAACGATTAATGGAAAAAAATATGAAATCAATGATGAAAAATCGAATATTTTATCAATGAATAGTTTGTTGAATAAAAGTAATCTTTCAGAAATTGAAATGTTTGATAAAATTATCGAAAAATTATTAGGTAAAAAGGCATCAAAAGAATTAAACGATCTTCATCTCGGGCTTAAGCAGTATGAAAAAATTGCGCTTGCATTGATGGCTTGTGTAAATGATGAAGAATTAGAAGATGTTGAAAATCGATTTCAGGACAAAAAAGACAAATAGTGAAGAGTATTGGTATGATATTGAGGAAGACTGGCCATTAATTGAGGCCAGTTTTTTAATGCAGTATGGAATAAGGCTAAGAGCAGTCAACGATATGCCATATGATGAGTTTTGTTCATATTTAACAGGTATTATGCCTGATACGCCATTAGGAAATACTGTGAGGATAAGAAGTGAAACTGATAAACAAATGTTAGATAGTTTTACTCCTGAACAGAGAAAAATCCGTAGTGATTGGCTTAACAGACAAGCAAGTGAAAAAACTGAAGAGGATACACAAGAGTATTTAAAGAATATCTTAAAAGCATTTAAAGATTTAGCAGGTGAAGGAGGTGTTGAGAATGTCGAATAAAGTTGGAGATATATTTCTTGAGTTACAGGTTGATGATAAAACCTTTCAAGCGAAAATAAAGAAAATGTCTGGTAATGGAGCCAAACAGCTTGAGTCTTCTTTTGGAGCGAGTTTTGGGAAAATAGGAAAGATGGCTGCGGCTGCTTTTTCTGTTAAAACTATTACTGATTTTGTTGGTTCTTGTTTGAACTTAGGTAGCGATTTAATGGAAGTGCAAAATGTTGTTGATACAGCTTTTCCCAATATGTCTGCACAAGCAAATGATTTTGCTAAAAATGCAATGGAATCGTTTGGTTTAAGTGAAACAGTTGCTAAAAAGTATTTAGGGACTTTTGGGGCTATGGCAAGTGCTTTTGGTTTTAGTGAAAAAGAAGCCTATGATATGAGTGAGGCATTAACTAGTTTGGCTGGTGATGTTGCATCATTTTATAGTCTTTCTTCTGATGAGGCTTATACAAAATTAAAGTCTGTATTTACGGGTGAAACAGAATCATTAAAAGATTTAGGTGTTGTTATGACTCAAACATCATTAGATCAATATGCACTCGCTAATGGATTTGGTAAAACAACATCAGCCATGAGTGAGCAAGAAAAGGTAGCCTTAAGAATGGCTTTTGTTACAGATCAATTGTCTATGGCTAGTGGAGATTTTATCAAGACACAAGATAGCTGGGCAAACCAAACAAGGATACTACAGTTAAGATTTGAAAGTCTTAAAGCAAGTTTAGGTAAAGGGTTTATTGCTATTTTTACTCCTATTATAAAGGGTATAAACTGGGTATTATCAAAACTTCAAGTACTTGCAGATAGCTTTGCGAGTTTAATGGAATTTCTAACAGGAACATCTTCAAATTCACAAGGTAATAACAATGCCATTAGTAATGTATCTAAAGATTTGAATAATGCCTCTGATAGTTCTAATGATTTAGGGAAAAACCTAACGTCTGCAGGAGAAAAAGGTGAAAAAGCTGCTAAGAAAATCCAAAAAGCATTTGCTAAAGTTGATACAATTAATAAATTATCATTTGGAAATGACAAAGATTCAGATAAAAAACCAAATAATGATAATAATTCAACTTCATCTAATGTATCAGAAGCAGTTGCTTTTCCAAAAGCTACAGAAGAGGCATCTGTTTTTGAAAAAATGCTTTCAGGAATTGTTGATGAATTTAAAAGGTTGTCAGGATTGTTTATGAATGGTTTCAAAATAGGATTTGGCGATTCTATGGAAAACATCAATACAATAAAAGGGCATATTGAGTCTTTGGGAAAAAGTTTAAAGGAAATTTTTACCAGTCAAGAGGTTATTGGTGCTGCATCTAATTGGGTGGAAAAGACAGTTGAATCTTTAGGAAAAGTCACAGGTTCAATTGCTTCAATAGGAATGACGATTGCTACTCTTTTGGTTGGAAGTGTTTCGCAATATATTTCTGATAATGCTGATTCGATTAAAGAATGTATAGTTGATTGGTTTGATTTTAAAGCTAAGAAAGCAGAAATTATAGGTAATTTCAGTGTTGCTCTTGCAGATATAGCGAGTGTTTTTTCTAACCCGACTGCTATAAATATTGGTTCTAACTTAATAGGTATCATAATTAACGGTGCAATGGGTCAATTCAGACTTTTAGAAAGGTTAGGTACAGATATATTAGACTGTATAACTGGTCCTATTATAGACAATAAAGATAAAATCAAAACAGCAATACAAAATACTTTAAAACCTATAGAAACAGTTGTAACAACTCTTAAAAATTATATTGATAAAACAGTAAAAACAATCATAAAGTTATATGATGAACACATACATCCATTTTTAATGAATATTAAAGATGGGGTAAGTGATCTTGTTGGAACTGTATTAGATGGTTATAACAAATATGTTGCCCCTGTGCTTAAAAAATTATCTGAAAAATTTAAAGAAGTATTTGAAGATCATGTTCAACCAATGGTAGACAAATTTGCTGAGGCAATTGGAAGTATTTTTGACGTTTTAAACAAGTTATGGACAAAAATTCTTCAACCATTATGCAAATGGATCCTTGAAAATATTATGCCTATTATAGCTGACGTTGTAGAGGCAGTTGGTGAAACTTTCTTAAGTGCTATAGAAAATGTATCAGATTTCTTAGGTGGGGTATTTGATGTCATAAAAAATATAGTTGATATAGTCGGTGATTTTATAGATGGTGTAGGTGACATAGTTGATGTTGTTAAGGGTATTCCTGAAAAAGTTTCTATGACAATAACTGCGATTAAAGATAAAGCATTTGATTTAGCGAAAGGAGCATGGGATGCAATCAAGGATAGTAAAGCGGCTAAAACTTTAAATGCATTGAAAGAAAAAGCTTTTGACACAGTTAGGGGTGCATGGGATGCTATAAAAAATGGAAAGGTTTCAAAAACGTTAAAGGCTGTAAAAGATAAACTATTCAGTTCTGTGAAGAATTCATGGGATGCTATTAAAAACAGTACAGCTGTCAAAACAATGAAAAGTAAAGTTGCGAATGCTTTAAAAACAGCAAAGAAAACATGGGATAGTTTGAAAAGTAAGACAATAAGTTTAGGTATGAAGTTATCGGCAGCAGTTGCGAATATGAAGGAATTTATTAACAATATAATTAAGGCTATTAATAAAAATGTAATTGCAAAATTATATTTAAAAATTCCTGGAGGGATTCCATTTATTGGTGGATATAAAATAGGTCCCCCACCAAATATTCCAAAATTAGCTCAAGGTGGTTATGTAAGAGCAAATCAACCTCAGTTGGCTATGATTGGTGATAACCGACACTATGGTGAGATTGTTGCACCAGAAAATAAAATGATAGATATGATTGACACTGCTTTAAAAATGCAAAAGGATCAAGGCAATATACAAGGCCTTGACACTGTGATTTTGTTGATTAAAGAACTAATAGAGCTTGTAAAGAATTTAACTATTAAAGTAGATATAGATGTGAAGAGACTCTCTATATTGCTTGAAAATGCAAAGAAAGAACGTCAGATGATAGGAGGTTAAAACATGGCATATAAACAACTGTTATATATTAATGGATATGAGGTACCCAATATCATTAGTTATGATGATCTTCTTTCTGAACAAGATGGAGAAAATTCTGGACGTACTCCAAATCTAAATATGAATAGAGATATTCTTGGTAGAATAGCAAGTATTTCTGTAAAACTTGGTCCTACTGAAGGAAGTGTTGTAAGGAAAATTCTTGGTATTCTTAAAAAGAGTGATATTACAGTTAAATTTCTAAACAGTGAGACAAATAACTATAGTACTATTAGTTGTTATTGTATTGATCCTAAGAAAGAAAAACTAGCTACAATGGGTGATTACTATAAGTCACTTGATTTTACGCTTGTTTCAAATAGGAGGTTTGATTAATGTACCAGGTAAGTCATCAATTTAAAGAAAATATTGTTAAAAATGCTCGTAGGATTAAAGGATATATTGATTTTCATAATACCATACATGATTTTGTTACTTGTACATTAGATGATAATATCTATAGCTCTGAAACCAATACTTTTATTGGGTCATTTATTGCTAAAAGTGGAACAATTAAAATTGATTACAAAGACTCGTTAAATTTAGAAAACGGGTCTTTTCTATTATATTTTGGTATACAGTTAGAAGATGAAACAATCGAATATGTTCCTATGGGTAAAATGAATGTTTATGAAAAAATAAGTGATAATGAATATAAATTTATGGATAACAGAATGTATTTTAATAATCATTTTGATGATACTCAAATATCTTATCCTATTACAGTATTAGACTATTTAAAAAGTGTATGCGAACAAGCAAGCTGCGAATTAGAGACTACTTCATTTCCAAATAGTGATTTTGTCATAAGCAAAAGACCATATACTGATGGATATATTCCAACAATGAGTGAAATTGTAATTGCTATTGCTCAAATTTCTTGTTCATTTGCTCATATTAATAGAAATGGAAATTTAGAATTAAATTGGTTTACAGATATTGAGCAATCATATACTGTTGAAAATCTCAGTTCTTATCCTGTTGTGTATGAAAAATATGGACCTGTTAATCAAGTTATATTAAGCACACAATTGGAAAATAATTCTGAGGGATCAGAAGTTGATGGAACAGAAGAGAATACTATAAACCAGGAAACCGTAAGGCAAGATGATGAAAGTATAGAGACCAATGGTATAACATCTTTGAAAATTATTGACAATCCAATAGCTAATCTAGGTAAAGATGAGATTGTTGTAGCATTATGGAATAGGCTAAAAGGTTTTGAATATATTCCATATAATGTTTCTATGCAAGGTCAGTTTCACCTTGATACTGGTGATATGATTGACATTGAAACAAAAGCTGCATCAGTTATAAAAGCTATTGTAATGAATCATACAATGAGTTATTCTGGCGGAATCTCGAGTAGTATCTCTGCAGAAGCACAAAGTGAAAATCAAATAACTTATGCACAAGAATCAAGTTCTAATATATTAATGAATCAAAATTTCGTTAAACTAAATGCAGAAATTCTTAATGTATCAAAAAAATTCACTGCCCTTAATGCTAAAATAGACAATCTTGAAGTAGGAGATTTAAACGCTACCTACGCAAGAATAGATTTGTCTAATGTTGGAACTGAATATGTTGATAATCTCTTTGCAAAAAGTGGAGTGTTTGAAAAGGTCACAGGAGAAGAAGGTATTCTTTACGAATTAACTTCTGTGAAATTCAACGGGGATCTAATCAAAGCTAATACAATTGTTGCAGATAGTTTGGTATTAACTGGACTAGATGGTTTGTATTATAGAATGAATGCTGAAGGTGGACATCTTACAGAAGAACAATTGAGTAATGAAGTTTATCAAAAGTATCTTGATGGTACAAATATTGTGGCTAATAGTGTTACTGCTGATAAGATGAATGTCAATAAGTTAAGTGCATTAACATCCAACTTAGGTGATATTACTGGTGGAAGCATCAATATAAATGATAAATTTATGGTTGATAATTTTGGTAATATGAGAGCCATGAATGGAGAGTTTAATGGAGTTATCAATGCTACTAGTGGAGAAATGAATAACATTTATATTGGAGATGAAAATAACAATTTTCTAATCAATAAAAATGGTATCAATGGAGTGAATTATATTAAGGTTGAATCTGAAAAAAGTGGAAATAAAAGTACACTTGCTGAAAGTCGTGGAAAATATATACAAACTACATTTGACACAAACCATTATATCATTTATACATCAGAAGCATTTGATGGTCATTTTAATTGTGAAAGCAAACGTTTCTATGAAGATACAGATACAGAATTTTATAATCTTATAAAAAGTGGTGAATACACAGTATCAAATGTGAATATAGGAGAATTTTGTTTGTATTTCAAAAATATAAATGATAGTGCTGATGGAATAAAAATTGATTTATTGCAAAATAATTTAAGATTTGGAAATGTAAGATTTGAACTTAATCCAACAGGAAGATCTACAGGTTCTGGAACAACTGAGGGAAGAAAATATATAACCTTGATAACAGGTATAAGATTAGAAGTATATTTACCAAAAAACTTTCTAGAAAATGAAACGGATTCTAATGCTGATATATCTGATATATTATTTAAGATATTCAAGAAGCTAGGAATTATAGATGATAATTATATACTTTCATCATATTCAAGACAAATATCTATAAAGATACTGAAAGAAGATCCAGATAAAAATGTTCATATAGGAACGGATTATATTTCTCTAGGTCAAGGGTTTTATATGACAGGAACAGGTAAAAACAGTCATATAGGAAATTGGTATTTTGATGAAGATGGATGGTTTGTCAGTTATCTTCCTACGAGT
Source organism: uncultured Erysipelotrichales bacterium (assembly GCA_910579135.1). GTDB lineage: Bacteria > Bacillota_I > Bacilli_A > Erysipelotrichales > Coprobacillaceae > MGBC113645. The sequence goes on from CAJTTM010000016.1 coordinate 17,244, forward strand.
AGCGAAGTACCAGAACAATATGTGACGTTGTCTAATAGTCTTTTAGAATTTAAGTCAACGAATAAATTAACTCAAATAGGAGCTAATGATATTGTATTAACAGATACATCTACAGGTGGTACAACAACCATATCCAACACTAGAATATTTATAGATGGAACTGGTTTTGAAATTGGTAATTATACAAACAAAATTTACTATAATTGTGCCAATGATGGTGGTATAGAGATATACAATGGTTATGTTGATTTCCATTGTCAAACTGGTAATGATTTTGATATTCGTATCGCTTGTTTTAATGAAAAAAATTTATCTGTTTATGGTGGAAATTTAAACGTCCATAACGGAGAAGTAGTAGTATCATCTTTGGGTTATAGAGGGTATTGTCAGTTTAGAGCAATAGCTGGTAATTATGGCTTTTTTATTAGAAATGATGGTACAGATACATGGTTTATGGTAACAAATAGAGATGATGTATATGGTAGTTACAGTAATTTAAGACCAATTTCAATAAGTAATTATAATGGTAATGTTACTTTTAGACATCAAACAATTTTTAATAACTATTTAAATTTAAGAGAAAATCAAAGTTCAAATACTACTAGGGGCACTATAATAGGTTCAGCAATAGGCTATGGTGGTATCAATTTTACATCTAATAATGGAACAACTATTCAATTATTTAGAGAAAATACAACAGATTCTAGAACGGTTTTTAGACCTTCAGTGAATGGTGGAGCCTATCTTGGAACAATTTCTATGAGATGGAACACAGCTTTTTTTACAAATGCTATTACTAATTCAGATTTAAAAAACAAAGATGTTATTAAAAATTTTGATTTTAAAGTGAAAGATTTTATTATGGGATTAGAGCCTATTGCATACAGAAGAAACGGTCAAGAAGATACAGGTAAACGTATTCATATAGGGTTAGGGGCTCAAACATTAGCAAAACATATCAATGATTTAGATGTTGGTGATTTATCTATGGTCCAAGCTAGTATCATTGATGATGAAAATGAAAAACCTTATTATGGTGAGGATATTGATGATTCTCAATTGAGTTGGGGTATTAATTATACAGAGTTAATTCCTTATACAATTTTAATGGAACAAGACCATGAATATCGTATACAACAATTAGAAAAAGAGAATATGTATTTAAGACAAGTTTTAAGAGATAACAATTTATTAGGAGGAACAATTTAAATGAAGTTATTACAATTAATTAATGCAGAAAGAGCACTAGGAACATTAGGAAATACAAAGGGATTATCTAGTATTACTGCTTATCGTATTTCTAAGAATATTAAGGCTATATTAGAAGAAATCAAAACATACAACGATACACGTACAAAAATGTGTGAAGAGTATGCAGATAAAGATAAAGAAGGTAAACCAATTATTAAAGATAACAAGTACATTATGTCTACAGAAAAAGAAATTCAATTAAATGAAGAATTAGGGAAATTATTAAATGAAGATGTAGATATTCAAATTAAGAAAGTATCATTAGTAGATATTAACAAAGCTGGATTGAGTCCGTTAGAATTAGATAGTATTGAATTTATGCTTGATCTAGAAGAAGATAAGGAGGAAAAATAGAAATGGAAAATATTTTTAATGTCATTTATGGAGCGTTAAGCTCAAATGTTGTTGTTTTGATTGTTGTTTGGTGTATCATGTTTGATACTTTTTTCGGAGTGTTAAGAGCATTAAAAGAACATGCTTTTAATTCATCATTTGGAATTGATGGAGGGATCAGAAAAATAGGAATGATCTTTTCTATTCTATTCTTGTTTATTGCAGATTTAACTGTACATATCAACATCATAGGATTTGTGCCTAAAGAGTATTTAACAGTTATTGGATTAGAGAAAATTGGTATGTTAGAGTTCTTTGGGTTGTTCTTCATTCTTTATGAAGCTATTTCAATCTTAAAGAATATGTATTTAATTGGCATTCCAATGCCTCTATGGTTAAAAGATAAATTAGAAAAGTTATTAACACAACTAACAAATGAAGCACCACAGATATTAGAAAATAAACAAGAGTAGTTGAAAGGCTAATCTTTGAATAGGAGGAAAACAAAATGAACGAAAAAGAATTTACTGAATTATGTAAAAAAGAAGTTGTTAAGTATACTAATGAACATTTGGATAAATCAGATCATAAAGAAATAACAATTGATGATGTATTTATGGTTTGGTGCTGTAAAACGTTGCAAAACAATAAGGCTTTATTATCTACAACTTTATTTGATGGTATGTACTATGAAATTACTTACAACGGAGATAAGAAGGAATTATATTTTGATGCATACAAGAAATGGGAAAACAAACATATTGAATGTTAGGAGGAAAAGATTATGTCAAAATGTTATGTTGAATCAGTTGTTGCGGTAGCAGCTGCAGAAGTTGGATATTTAGAAAAAAAATCTAATAAAGATTTAAATTCAAAAACAGCTAATGCTGGTACAAAGAACTATACAAAATATGGAAAATGGTTTGGTATGAATCCTGCGTATTGGTGTGCAATGTTTATTAGTTGGATTTTCTATAAAGCATATGGAACAGAAACAGGTAAAAAAATTCTAGGTACATATTCAGCTTCTTGTGAAACAATTAGACAGAAGTTTATAAAAAACAAAAGATATTATACTAAGAATCCAAAGGTAGGGGATGTCGTATTCTTTAGTGGAACTAGACATAGCGGAGCTAATCATATTGCAATTATCTATAAAACAAAAGACAATAAAATATACACTATTGAAGGCAATACATCAGGAGCAAGTGGAGTAGTTGACAATGGTGGAGGAGTAGCAAGGAAATCATATGTTATTAACAATTCAAAAATATTAGGTTATGGAAGACCTTTATATGATGTTAAAACAACTGTATCTTATTATAAGAAGTATACTGGCAAATCAACTAAGATTGATGAAGTATTTAAAGCAGTAGGAGCTCCTTATGGAAATGTAACGAAAAGAGTACCCGTAGCAAAGAAAAATGGTTATTATTCTTATAAAGGAACAGAAAAACAGAATTTAGCATTAATAGACCTTGCTAAAAAAGGCAAGTTAAAAAAATGAGAGTTGTATTAAAACCCTATACAAAAGATGAAGATACAAAAGAAACAGTACCAGATGAAATCTTTGTTATCTTTGATGAGTGGGAAGAAGATTATATATTACAATCTCAAAAAGATAGACAATTATACATTGTGAATAAAAATAGAATATTAAAAGTAATAGACTAGCCATGTGGCTAGTCTTTTTTTATATCATTTTCATCAAATACAATTAAAGGTTGATTGTTTTCATCAACAAAAGCGAGTTTAGTTTTTGTGAGTATTGCAACTTCTATAAGTTCATCAGCTCTAAATGTATCATTTTTCTTTTTGTTTGAAAGTTGTTGTCGAGATACATTTTTAAATCTTGCAAAATCAGACATACACATATTTTTTAATTTTAATAAAGCTTCAATCTTATTGTATTTCATATAATCACCTCATAAACATTATAACATAAATTATATAATTTACAATAAAAATAAAATAATTTATAAAATAAATAAAAAAGTGTAATAAAAGTGTTGACAATGTAAATTGAATAGTGTATAATGTAATCATAGGGAGGTGATAGAAGAGAATTGAAAATCTTAAAAGAAAGGAGGTTAGGAAGTGAAAAAGAATATAAAAAAAGTAATTCAAGCACTAGACCTACTTGAATTACTAATAATCAAATTAATATCAATCGTCGGTTGGTTATTAATATTGATTAAAGTGATTGAGGGTTAATCCCTCATCACTTACAATTATATTCATTTCACAAAAAAAATCAATATGTATAAGATTATTTTTAAGATTTTTGAATTGATAGGATTATTAATGTTTTTAGTATTATTATTGATCGCTTTATTTAAATAAAAGATTAATAAAAAAATCTAGCTTTTTAATAATATAAGCTAGATTTTTTATATTTTACTTTATTTTTTTTATGATATTAATTTTAATTATATATTATATATATAATGTTGTTGCTAACGAGAGATGATAAGGAATGATATTATGACAGGAACAAAAAGGATAGAAAATATAATAAGCAAAGATGATTATATTAATAAAGACTTAATTTTCATTTTAACATATAAATATACCGTAAAAAACAATGATGAGTTTAGATTATTATGTAAAGTCATTAAATGGATTGAGAAAAATATAGATATTAATATTGAAAATGATAAAATAATAATAGGTGATACAGAATTAGAATGTGTATATTATGAAGAAAAGGATGATATATTTCAGTTTGCTAAACTGTTAAATTAGAGAACACTTATTTTTAATAATAGGTGTTTTTATTTTATGAATTCATTTTTGGAGTATTTTTAGAGTAAAATGTACAATAAATATAAAAAGAACACACAGAAATTTAATAAACTGGTGTTCTTTTTTGGACGACAAATGGACGACACAGAAGAATAAAATGTATGATTTGCTATCATTTTCTTCTTTTTAGAATCAAAAAACATGCGATAAAATCAACGAAAAATAAATAGTAATTTTATCATATACTACCTATCCATTACGAGTGGATTGCTCTACCATTGGAGCTAGATCGGCATATTAGAATCGAATAAATTATATCATTATTTCTATAAATTTAAAAGCTTAGACTCATATTTATTATATATGTTTTAGTTTTATTAAGAAAAACATCTTTTTTTGTCATAAGTTTACTAATACTAAACACAAAATAAAATATATTAAATTTGTTGTTGAAAAATATATAAAATAGTGTATAATATAGCATGTGTTATTTATCTGTACAAAAAGTTTAATATAACTAAACAAAATAGAGGAGGGAATTATGAATATAGGAAATAAGTTAAAAGAGTTAAGAATAAGTAATGATTTAACTTTACAAGAATTAGCTTCAAGAAGCGAACTGACCAAGGGTTTTTTATCTCAGGTTGAAAGAAATCTAACGAGTCCTAGTATTTCTACATTAGAAGATATTTTAGAGGCCTTGGGTACAAATTTATCAGAGTTCTTCCAAGAAGAAAGTGATGAACAGATTGTCTTTCATATTCAAGATTTTTTTGTGGATGAAAAAGATGAATATAAAATTGAATGGATTATACCTAATGCTCAAAAGAATGAAATGGAACCTATTTTGTTGACGTTGTATCCTAAACAAAAAAGTAAACTAATGGAAAGTCATAGTGGTGAAGAATTTGGTTATGTTTTAAAAGGAAATGTTGTTTTAATAAGAGGAAATAAAAAGTATAGATTAAAAGCAAAAGAAACATTTTATATTAATGGAAAGAGTAGTCATTATTTAGAAAATATTGGAAATATAGATGCTAAAATATTGTGGGTAACAACACCACCGATGTTTTAATGAGAGGGGAGTAAAATGGATAAGGGTAAGAAATTAATACAATTTCGTAATATTGTAAAAGAATTTGATGGGCAGATTGTCTTAAAAGGCATTAATCTTGATATTTATGAGAATGAGTTTGTCACATTGCTTGGGCCAAGTGGCTGTGGGAAAACAACCTTACTACGTATTTTAGGTGGTTTCTTAGAAGCAAGTGAGGGTGCTATTGTTTTTGATGGAGAAGATATCAAAGATAAACCACCATATAAAAGAGAATTGAATACGGTTTTTCAAAAGTATGCTTTATTTCCACATCTTAATGTATATCAAAATATTGCTTTTGGTTTAAAAATTAAAAAGATGAGTAAAGATGTTATTGATCAAAAAGTAATGAGAATGTTGAAACTTATTGGTTTAGAAGGTTATGAGAATAAAAATGTTACTCAATTATCTGGAGGACAACAACAAAGAATTGCGATTGCAAGAGCATTAGTCAATGAACCTCAAGTATTATTATTAGATGAACCATTAGGAGCATTAGATTTAAAACTAAGAAAAGAAATGCAATATGAACTTAAAAGAATTCAACAAGAAGTTGGAATTACATTCATTTATGTTACTCATGATCAAGAAGAAGCACTTACAATGTCAGATAAAATTGTGGTTATGAAAGAAGGAGAAATCCAACAAGTAGGAACACCTCAAGATATTTATAATGAACCAGTGAATAGATATGTCGCAAACTTCATTGGAGAAAGTAATATTATTAAAGGTGTGATGGTAGAAGATTATAAGGTTAAATTTGATGATAAAGAATTTGAATGTGTTGATTTTGGGTTTAAACCTAATGAAAGTGTTGATATTGTTTTAAGACCAGAAGATATTGATATTGTTGGAGTTGAACAGGGAAAATTAACTGGTGAAGTTTTAAGTGTATTATTTAAAGGGGTGTGGAATGAAGTTATGGTTGAAACTGTACCTGGAACACAAGTAATCGTTAATATGAATGTTATTAAAAATAGAGATGTTGTAAGTAGTATAAAGGATGAGATGATTAGTGCTAATGATTTTTATTTAGATATTGAAGAAGTGGCTTCATTAGATGATAAAGAAATTATTGCTCGTGCTGATGCACAAGCATGGAATCCTGAAACAGATAGTTATATTTCTATTAGTAAAATCGAATATGAAATAGAAGAAAAAGAAGGAACATATGATGTTGTTTTTTCAACACCTTCAGGTTTAGAAGTAAAAAGAAAAATATTTGTTGTCAATCAGCCATTTGTAAAGAATGAAAAAGCAAATGAAGCTGTTAGTGCTTTTAATTTTTTTAAGACAGTTGATGAAATTAAAGAATCAGTAACTTTAGATACTGATTTAAAAACTTGGGCGAATGCTCAAGGATGGAAACTTAATAACGAAGATGAAAATATAGATATTTATGTTGATTATGATTTTGATCCAGAAACAATAAAAGAAGGTGTTTATAAGGTAACGTTCTCAAGTGAGGGTAGAGAATTAAAAGTACACACTACTGACTTTATTCAGGAAGGTCAAGAGGTCGGATTGACTTTCTATCCTGAAGATATTCATGTTATGGAGAAAATTGTATTTTAAATGAAGAAGTTTTCTCAATTAGCGATTCCATATATTGTATGGAGCATTATTATGCTTTTACTTCCAATGGGATTGATTGCTTTATATTCAATCACAAGTGGAGGAAACAGCATAGTTAATTTTACTCTCACATTAGAACATTTTAAGAAATTTTTTACCGATCCAGATTTTTTATTAATATTATGGAGATCTATTGCGATTGCGCTAAAAACAACAATTATATGTATAGGAATTGGATATCCAACTGCATATTTTATTTCAAGATGTAATGATAGAATTAGAAATATTCTTATTTTAGTGATTACCTTACCGACATGGATCAATATGTTAGTAAGAACATATGCTTGGATTGGAATATTATCAGATGGAGGAATTTTATCAAATATATTATCTTTTTTAGGATTAAGTAATGGTGAATTGTTATATAGCGAAGGTGCAGTTCTTTTAGGAATGGTATATAATTTTATTCCTTTTATGATTATTCAAATTAATACATCTTTATGTAAAATGGATAAATCCTTATTAGAAGCAAGTGCTGATTTAGGAGCTAATCATTTTTTAACATTTTGGAAGGTTGTTTTTCCTTTATCGCTTCCAGGAGTTATAAGTGGAATTTCACTTGTCTTTTTACCAGCAGTAAGTTCTTTCTTTATTCCAAAGCTACTTGGAGGAGGACAGTATTTCTTAATTGGTAATGTTATTGAAAATCAATTTATTAGTGTAGGAGAATGGAATTTTGGTAGTGCTATCTCCATTATTATGGCTGTGATTATGATGTTAAGTATGTATTTGGTAAGATATATTGAAAAACGTAATTTGGGAGGAAGAAAGGAGAAAAAAGCATGAGAAAAGAGAAACGTCTTTTTGGTAAAATAATTATGACTTTAATGGTTGTATTCTTTTATCTTCCTATTCTTTTTATGATTGTTTTTTCCTTTAATTCTTCTAAATCATTAACTCAATTTAGTGGGTTTAGTTTACAATGGTATCAAAGAATGTTAAACAATAGTTCTATGATGGAATCATTATATACAACAATATTTGTGGCTTTGATTGCAACGATTGTATCTACTGTCGTAGGAACTATTAGTGCTATAGGGTTATCAAAATCAAAAAAAATAGTTCATGATTTAATTATGCAAATTAATGATTTTCCAATTATGAATCCAGAAATTGTTACTGCAATAGGAATGATGCTATTCTTTATTACATTAAGAATAGAAAGAGGCTTTATAACAATGCTTTTAGCACATATTGCTTTTTGTATTCCTTATGTTATTTTAAGTGTTATGCCTAAAATTAGATCTTTAGATCCAAACCTGGCAGATGCAGCTATGGATTTAGGTTGTACACCATGGCAATCATTAATTAAAGTGATTGTACCTCAAATTATGCCAGGAATATTCTCAGGAGCATTGATTGCTTTTACTATGTCTTTTGATGATTTTATCATTTCTTATTTTGTAACTGGTGGAGGTATCAAAAATTTAAGTATAATGGTTTATACTATGAGCAAGCGTGTAAATCCTAGTATAAATGCGATTTCAACTTTAGTTGTTGTTTTGATTACAATTGTGTTAATCATTGTGAATGTTATACCAATCATTAGAGAAAAACGTGGTAAAAAAGAAGAATTTACAATGAATAAGAAAACTGGATTAAAGATGGGGATTGTTGCATTAGCTTGTCTTTTAATTGTTTCTTTAACTATTTTTAATTCTTCTAATAAACAAAGAAAATATGAAGGACAGACTTTACATATTTATAATACTGGTGAATATATGGGAGAAAATATTATTCCTAATTTTGAAAAGAAAACAGGAGCCAAGGTTGTTATGGACTTATTTGAGTCTAATGAACAAATGTATATTAAGGTTGCGAATGGTGAATCTTATGATATTCTTATCCCTAGTGATTATATGATTGAAAGATTAAAACAAGAGGAATTGCTTCAAAAGTTAGATAAGTCAAAGATTAGTTGTATGGATTTGATTAATGATGATATTAAAGATTTATCTTATGATAAAAAGAATGATTATTCTGTTCCATATTTTTGGGGAACTGTTGGTATTATTTATGATAAAACAAAGGTTGATGAAACAGATTTAAAAAAGGAAGGATATAATATCTTTAAAAATCAAAAGTATAAAGGTGATATTTATCTCTATGATTCAGAAAGAGATTCTTATATGATGGCATTAAAAGCGTTAGGATATTCTATGAATACAGAAAGTAAAAAAGAATTAGAAGATGCTTATAAATGGCTTAGTGACTGTGTGAAAACAATGAAACCAGAGATTGTTACTGATGAAATTATTGATAATATGGCACAAGGAAGGAAAGCTTTTGGACTAGTTTATTCTGGTGATGCAGCTTATATTATGAGTGAAAATGAAAATATGGGATTTTATATGCCTGGTGGTGGAACGAATGTATGGTGTGATGCTATGGTTATTCCAAGTAATGCTAAAAATACTGAACTTGCATATGAGTTTATAAATTATATAACAGATTATGATCAAGCATATGATAATTCTTCATTTGTGGGATATACTTCTCCTAATATTGAAGTTATGGATGAATTAAGTGAAACAGACTTTAAGGGGATAAATGCATATCTTCCAAGAAGTAATAACAAAAATGATGAAGTCTTTAATTATAATGCTAAGACTAGAAAGATTATGGCTGAATATTGGAGCAAAGTGAAGATAGAAGCTTCAAATGCGAAATAAAAGATAGGAAATGATTTCTTATCTTTTTATTTTATGCTAAAATGGGGAATGGAAGGTGATAAAATGAGAATTGGACAATCTATTGATATTCATCAATTAGTTGAAAATAGAAAATTGATCCTAGGGGGTGTAGAAATCCCTTATGATAAAGGATTAAAAGGGCATAGTGATGCAGATGTATTATTACATGCAGTAATTGAAAGTATTATTGGAGCAATGGGACTTGGTGATATTGGGAAACATTTTCCTGATACTGATCCTAAGTATAAAGGAATTTCTTCAATGATTTTATTAGAACATACTTATCAAATGATGATAGAAAATGGTTATAAAATAGGAAATATTGATAGTATTATTATGTGTGAACAACCTAAAATGGCACCTCATATATTAAAGATGAGAGAAAATATTTCAAAGGTCTTACATTGTGATATAAATCAAGTCAATGTTAAAGCAACAAGGGGAGAAAAGTTAGGTTTTGTAGGTAGAAAAGAAGGAATTGTTTCTCAATGTGTTGTATTATTAGAAGAGATAAAATAAGTTTTATTAGGAGGTGTCAATATGGAAAAGAAAATCATACTCACAATACTTTGTTTTTTTATTGTAAGTGAGTTAGGAATATGTTATTTACTTCAAGAGATTACACCTTTAAAATTAAAGAATGATATTTTTACTTTTCAACGTGGTGAAAATATTTCTAAAGATATTCATCATTATGTCAATGCAAATGAATTAGTATTAAATAATACTCAATTAGATTTAAGTTTAGTTTCTTCTGCTGTTGGTGTTTATCAAGCTCATATTATTTATAATGAAAAGAAGTATCCTTTTCGTATTCAAATCATTGATACAATTAAACCTAAAATGAAATTAATCAAAGCTGAATGGAGTATTCTTGTTAATGAAAAAATAAATGCGAGAGATTTAGTTAAGGATATAGAGGATGCTTCTTCTACAACTGTTTATTTTTTAAATAATGATACGCATGAAAAAAAAGAAATTTTATCTTATTTAAAAGAGGGTTCATATGTAGAAAAGGTTATTGTAGAGGATTCTTATCATAATGTTTCTTCTGCCTGTAGAGTTATTATTAAAGTCAATAAGAAAGCAATAAAACCATCTTTTGAGGGTGTTACAAATACTTTTATTAAGTTAGGAGAGTCTTTTGATTTACTAAAAGGTGTTAAAGCTATAGATGAAGTAGATGGTGATATTACCTCTCTTATTAAGGTTAAGGGTAGTGTAAATAATAAAAAAATAGGTGATTATGTTATTGAATATAGTGTAAAGAATAGTAAAGGATTAGAAACTAAGGTAAAAAGAATTATTACTGTAGAATAGGAGGAAGTTATGATTACTAATATTATTATTGTGATATGTACAATTATTTTTATTTATATACGTTTTGTTTCAAAGTTAGAGCCTATTGATTGTGCAATGAAGTTAGGGGCGTTTTATCCTCCTAATATAAGAGAAAATAAAGAATATTATCGATTTATTACATGTAATTTTATTCATACAGATTTTATTCATTTCTTTATGAATGCTTATTGTATTTATTCTTTAGGTGGTTTCTTTGAGGCTTTACTTGGAACTATGGGGTATATTTACTTGATTGTTTTTGCGATGCTTATAAGTTCTCTTATGACTTATAGTGCATCTTATATATCATATAAATATGATAATACCATTACAATAGGAGCAAGTGGTATTTTTTATGGATACTTAGGTGCTATGCTTGCATTAGCTTTATTGCTTGGTGGAGGATATGCAGATTTATTATATGAGTTTTTAGATGTCATTCTTATCAATGTTATATTTACGCTCATTAATCCTCGTATTTCTAAAACAGGACATTTAGGTGGAGCATTAGGTGGTTTTATCGCAATTGTTGTATTAATGCTTTTAGGTATGTTATGAGAATATTGATAGATGGAGATGCTTGTCCTCAAAAAGAAGATATTTTAAAAATAGCTCATCAATATTTTATCGATGTCATTTTATTTATTGATTATGCTCATGAAGTTGATATGAACCGATATCAAAAAGTAATCTATTGTGATGTTGATAGAGATAGTGTTGATAGTCAAATTGTAAAAAGAGTTAAAGAAAATGATTTGGTGATTACTCAAGATTATGGACTTGCAGGACTGATTCTTTCAAAAAAAGCGAAGGTATTACATTTGAGTGGAAAGATGATTAATGAAAATAATATTGATGAACTTTTATTTAGTCGCTATGCAAGTTCAAAGATGAGAAAGATGAACAAACATTTAAAAGGACCAAATAAAAGAACTGAAGAAGATAAAAAAAGATTTTTGAATCAATTAGAAAGGATTTTAAAAGAAAATGAGTAAGAAGTATATATTTTTTGATATCGATGGAACATTAACCAATAGTAATCCAGGAGGAATTATTTTACCATCAACAATGAATACACTTAAAAAATTAGAAGAAAATGGACATTTTATATCTATTGCGACAGGTAGAAACTATACTATGGCAAAAGAAACTTTAGAAGAAACTAGAATTAAAAATGCGGTTTGTTGTGGAGGAAATGCATTAGTTATTGACAATAAACTTCAATATGTAAAACCACTGGATAGAGAAAAAGTTGATGAATTGATTGAGGAATGCATTTTAAAAGATATCCCGTTTTGTATTATGAAAGACGATTCTGATAATATGTATACTCATAGCGAAGAATTAATAAATGGAAATTGTGCTATGAAAATGATTGGAAATATTCAATACGTTAATAAAGAAGACTATAAAAAGTTTGAAGAGATTCATAAAGTATTTATTTTAATACCAAGATTTCAAGAAAATACTATTAAGTCATTTAAACAATTAGATATTCATTATGCCCGTTATCATGACGATCATTTAGTTGTAGAACCAGATGATAAGTATCAAGGAATTATAGATATGATTCATACTATTGGAGGGAATTTAGATGATGTTGTTGTTTTTGGTGATGGTCATAATGATTTATCAATGATGAAGCAAGCAGCTATTTCGATTGCGATGGGGAATGCAATAGATGAACTAAAAGAAATTGCTGATTTTATAACTAAAGATTGTAAGAGTGATGGGATTGAATATGCTTGTCAATGCTATGGATGGATATAGGAGGTATAGATATGTTAGATGAAATGATAAAAGCACCAGATTTTGAGTTATATGATGAAAAAGGAGAATTGCATCGATTAAGTGATTATAAGGGACAAAAGGTTGTTGTTTATTTTTATCCTAAAGATAGTACACCAGGGTGTACGAAACAAGCTTGTACATTTAGAGAACATTATGAAGATTTTAAAGCGCTAAATGTTAAAGTTATAGGAATAAGCAAAGACTCTCAAAAGAGTCATGCTCGCTTTATTGAAAAGAATGAATTACCATTTTTATTATTATCAGATCCTGATTTAGATGCAATTAAAGCTTATGATGTTTGGCAAGAAAAGAAAATGTATGGAAAGACTTATATGGGGGTTGTAAGATCTACTTATGTTATAGATGAAGAAGGAATGATTGTTAAGGTATATAAGAAAGCAAGTCCTACAAAGAATCCTTTAGAAATATTAGAGTTTTTAAAATGAGTGATTTAAGAGAAATACATGGTATTGGTAAAAGTATTGAACAAGATTTATTTCAAATGGGTATTTTTTGTGTTGATGATTTAAAAGGACAGACTATAGATCGTTGTATGTTATATGTTTTTAGATGTGCTGTTCATTATGTTGAAAGTAACAGACTTGATAAACAATCAAAATGGTGGGATTTTAAAGATGAAAATTAATGTGTTTGATAAATATAAATGTTATATAGATCAACTATTGAATTATGGATTTTATAAAGTAGGGAATACATATATATATGAAAAAGAATTAAAAGACAAATCTATGTATGTACGTTTTGAAATTAATGAAAGTTTATTTGAAATAAAAGTCTTTGATGATGAAGATGAATATCTTCCTTTTAATATTAAAAATACAACAAGTGATTATATTATACAAATTAAAAATGAGGTTAGTATATATTTAGAAGATATTTTAAAGAATTGTTTTGAAAGTTTAAAAATTAAAAACAAATTACTTGATTATGTAAAAGATAAGTATCAAAGTGAACCTGAATATTTATGGGCTGATACACCTAATACATGTATTGTAAGAACAAATAAGAAGTGGTATGGAATCTTTATGGATATTCCTTATCAATCTCTTCAAATATCAAAAGAAGGTAAAATAGATGTATTAAATCTTAAAAATGATTCTCAAAAGATTCAAGATTTGATTGATCATAAACATTACTTTCCAGCATATCATATGAATAAGAAGTATTGGATATCAATATTGCTTGATAATTATGTGAATATAGAAGAAGTCAAAAAACTAATTGATGAAAGTTATTTAATAGTAAACAAAAGAGGCTAAATGCCTCTTTCATCATATAATGAATATTCATTTTCTTTTAAAGTTAAATAGAGTTCTGCTTGAGTTGCATAAACATAAGGACTTACATAAAAGACCCCTACAATGCCAAATGTGAGTGCGCTTAATAGATGCCATCCTATAAAAGAAAAATCTAATATAAAACTATTCCATTTATGACCTAACATCATCTTTTTGCTTGTATAAAAAACTTCTTGAGAAGATAAATTAGGATCTTGTGCTAAAAGATAAGGTATCATCTGATATTCATAACTTTTCACGATTCCAGGAACTACAAATAATAACGCCCATAAAAAAGTATATAAACTTCTTAAAAATTGAATTTTCACAATATTAAGATAATAATCACTATTAAATACAAATAAGAAATCTTTTAAATCTCCAGATTCATTAGAATTATCAATAAAATATTTACGTGCACCTACTTCCATAGGACTAAAAATAAAGATATCTAATAACAATCCTGCTACCACTATCAAGATACCAAAACTAAGTAACATAGAAATAGGTAAACCATGATATTTAATTGTAATATGATTATCTGTAGGTGTATTGAAAAAAACATCAACTGGCTCATCTTGATCAAATATATATGGAATATCCTCCTCATCAATTATATATGACATAGAATAAGAATTATCATAGCTTGTTGTGTTGTAATTGATTTCTGGAGAAAAACCACCAACAATAAATGTAAGAAATAAAGCTGCTATTACACATTTCCAATAATTTCTCCTCATTGCATATTTACCTTTAGACTTAAGTTCTGATCTTGTCCACATATTCATCACCTCTTAATAACATTATATTATCAAAATTATTTTTATGCAATATAATTATTAGAATACTACATTTTTGGTTGTTAAAATGATAAAAAGTCGACATAAAGTCAACTTTCTATTATTTTCCACTCTCTCCATAGTTCTTTAATACTCTTGCAGAAGGATCATCAACATTGCAGTTTTCCCATTCCTTATTAGGCATCCAGAAGTCTTTGATCCATTTTGCTTGTCCTGGATAAAATTCTTCAAAGATATCACGATATAACAAAGATTCTTTGGTAAATGGTGGACAATAAGGATATTTATCTTTAGCTTTAATAACATCCTCATCTGTATATAAAGAATCTGCATATTCTTTTAAATAATCAACCATAGAATGTCCAACTGCATCACTAAACGCAGCTTTTTCTCTAAATAATATATCATCAGGTAAATAACCTTTACCTTCAAAAGCATGTCTTAATAAATATTTTCCTTTCTTATAAATGTTCATTTTTTTGGCTGGATCAATACTCATAGCATAACTAACAAAATCACTATCCGCAAAAGGAACACGTCCTTCTAATGTGTTAGAGGATATACATCTATCGGCTCTTAATACATCATACATATATAATTCTCTAATTCTCTTTTGAGATTCTTTTTGAAATTCTTCTGGAGTAGGAGCAAAATCAGTATATTTATAACCAAATATTTCATCACTAACTTCACCAGTTAAAATAACTTTTAAATCTGTATTTTCATGAATATATTGACACAACAAATACATACCTAGACTTGCTCTTATTGTTGTAATATCCCAAGTTTCTAATTCATAAATAACTTTTCTTAAAGATGATAAAATATCATCTTTGCTCATAATCACTTCAGTGTGATCTGTTCCTAAATAATCAGCTACTTCTTTTGCATATTTTAAATCAATTGGATCTTTATCCATACCAATCGCAAATGTTTGAATAGGTTTATCATTAAGTCTAGAGGCAATGGCACAAACTAATGATGAATCTAATCCACCACTTAATAAAAATCCAATTGGAGCATCACTTTGAAGTCTTTTTTCAACTGCTTTTTCTAATTTTGTGCGTAACTTAAAAGCAATTGTTTCTAAATCATCATCATGAAATGATTTGACATCACCTAAATCATTATAACAAATAAATTGACCATCTAAATAATAATGACCTGGTGGAAAGGGCATAATATCATCACATAAATGAATTAGAGCCTTGGCACAAGAAGCAAAACATATCTCATGATTTCCTTTAGAATAACCATAAAACATAGGTCTAATTCCCATTGGATCTCTAGCCGCCATAGTAACTTTTGTTTGATTATCATATAATACAAAGGCAAATTCTCCATCTAAATATTTTGTCATAATTTCAATGCCATATTTCTTATATAAAGGAATAAGAACTTCACAATCACTTTGACTTTTAAAGCTATAATTATTTAATTTCTTTTTTAACATTGGATAATTATAAATTTCTCCATTACAAACCAAAATACAATCATCATACATAAAAGGTTGCATACCTTTTGGTGAAAGATCCATGATTGCAAGACGATTAAATCCCCATTGTTTATCAAACATATCATAACAATCAACTTGATCAGGACCTCTATTTTCTATTTTTTTTAAAGATTCATCAAAAACACTTAATTCAAATTCTTTAGAACCTACTGTTAAAAAACCACACATATTTATTCCCCCTTAAAATAAAAACTCGCATAATGCGAGTATCAATGTACACTATAACAATAAAGTCACAAAGTACGGAAAATACTTCTATGAGTACTCGATACCCGTCAGCTGTAACATAGCTGAAGTCGTTCTAGCCTACTTGTTTTCTTTCGGTAGAAAGCTCAAAGGTGTTTTTCATGATAAACTCCATCGTTAGACTTTCACCATACTCTAACTCGCTAAGACTTCTGTTTAACATTACTCTCCAAATCATCGCTTTTAAGATATCTAAAGTATATAATAAAATATTATTAAATGCAATAATAATTTATTGTTTTTAATGAAAATATTTATAAAAAAAGAAATACTATCAGTACTTCTTTGTTATCAAGGTTTGATTTTTTATTAAAATGATTCCAATTATCAAAATAATGAGTTCACTAACAGGATAAGCAAGCCATACTCCAATAATATGAAATAGATAAGAGAAAATAAATAATATAGGAATAATAATAACGCCACCTCTTAAAATAGAAATCAAGGATGATGATTTGACTTGATTTGTTGATGTAAAATAAGAAATAAAAATAAGGCTTAATCCAATAAAGAAAAAAGATGAAAAATAAATAGGTAATGCCTCTATTGCGATATTGGCCATGATTTTATTATTATCACTATTAAATACATCTACGATCTGTTGAGGAAATAAAAGCATAAAACTCATCATTATAATAGAAATAATAAATGAAGTAGAAATCGCAAGTTTTAAATATTCTTTCATTTTATCAAGTTTACCTGCTCCATAATGATGACTAAGCAAAGGTTGAATTCCTTGAGATATACCATTATAAAATCCAATGACGAAAACAGCTAGATTACTTAATATTCCATAACTTGCGACAGCAACATTACCACTAATAGATAAAATAACATAATTAAAAGTAAAAATCACAAGACCACTAGAGAGTTCTGTAATAAAAGATGGTAATCCTGTTTGAATAATTTGAATGATAGGTTTTATAGAGTATTTTATTTTTTTAAAATGGAAATGATTTTTCTTTGAAATAAAATGAAAACTACATATTAGAATAGTTACAATTGGAGAAAAACCAGTTGCTAGAGCAGCACCCATCATTCCTAGTTTAAAAGGAAAGACTAAGATATAGTCAAAAACGATATTAAATATTGTTCCAGTAAAACTAGCAATACTCGCTAGTTTAGGATTGAAATCATTTCTTATAAAAGCACAAAAAATCTGTGAAAGGATAAAAAAGGGTGTAAATAAAATAAAGCTTTTTAAATATAATGATGCAGTAGGTAAGATTGTTTGATCTGCTCCTAACATCATAACAATTTTATTTGAAAAAATATATCCTATTACCATGATAGGAAGTGATAAAATAATTCCTAGAGTTAGAGAATAACTATAATAATCACTTGCTTCTTTTTCTTTTTTTTGAGCATTTAAAATAGAATAGCGTGTAGCTCCTCCAATACCTAGCAAAAATCCGATTGCAAATATAATATTATAAATAGGCATAACTAAATTAAGAGCAGTTAGTCCATTAATACCTACACCATTTGCTATAAAAATAGTATCAGCTAGGCAATAACAAGACATTCCAATTGCACTTAACATACTAAAACTTACATATTTGAAAAATTGTTTTTTTGTGTTCATTGTTTCACCTCATGTAGTATTTAACAATATAGTTGTAAGGAAGTCAAGAAATATAAAAAAGTGAGAAATCTCTTTAGTATTTTTAAGATATTGATTATAATATAATTGAGGTGAAAAATATGATAGTATGCATTGATATTGGTGGAACATCTTTAAAAGTTGCAGTAGAAAATAATGATGAACTTTTAGATAAGGATACACTACCAGTAAGAGAAGATTTTGATAGTTTTGTACAAGAAATTGTAAGATGGATAAAAGAAAAACAAAAGAAGTATGATATTGAAGGGATTGCTTTTAGTGCACCAGGAGCAGTTGATGTTAAAAGTGGTATCATAGGAGGGGCAAGTGCTATTCCTTATATTCATGGACCAAATTTCAAAGAAGTATTTAAAGAAAAGTTAAATTTACCAATAAGTATTGAAAATGATGCTAATTGTGCAGCTCTTGCAGAAGTTTATAAAGGTGCAGCAAAAGAATATAATGATGTTTGTTTTGTTGTATGTGGTAGTGGTATTGGAGGAGCTGTGATTAAAGATGGTTTAGTGCATCATGGAAAACATCTTCATGGTGGAGAATTTGGTTATACAGTTGTTTGTGAAGATAATGGAAATATGCCTATACTTAGTGAAGTGGCTTCAACTCAAGCGATGGTAAGAAGAGTAGAAAAACAGTTAGGTGGAAAGTGGGATGGATTAAAAGTTTTTAAAGAGGCTAGTAATGGAAATCAAGTGTGTCAGGATTCAATAGAAAAGTTTTATCATTATTTAGCTTTAGGTATCTATAATATTCAATATACTTATGATCCAGAATTAATTGTGATTGGAGGAGCAATTTCTAAACGAGAAGATTTATGTGATAATGTTTCTAGACATTTAGATATAATATTAGAGAAAGTTGGAATTGCGAAAGTTAAACCTCAAGTTGTAAGTTGCCAATATTTTGGTGATGCTAATTTAATAGGAGCGTTAGTGAACTATCGTCAAGAATATAAGTAAAAGGTCAATGGATGACCTTTTCTAAGTTTAGAAAGGAAGTGTTAATATGCCTAATGATCCAGTGATGTTGCTTAGTTTTATTAATATGAAATTAAGAGATGAATATTCATCTTTAGATGATTTGTGTGATGGTTTTCAAGTTGATAAGAATGAAATTTTAGATAAATTAGAAAAAATAAATTATTTTTATGATAAAACACAAAATCAGTTTAAATAATTCTTTGCATATATTTTTGTTGGTGTTATAATATGAATACTATGTAAAGGAGAGTAAGTAGATATGTTAAAGTTAGAGTCATTTCAACAAGCAAAAGAAAGATTAGATAAGGTTTTATTACCTACTCCTCTTATTTATAGTGAAGCTTTTTCAAAAGAGTGTAAAAATCAAGTTTATTTAAAACCAGAAAATTTACAAAGAACAGGGGCTTTTAAAATTAGGGGAGCATATAACAAAATAGTCAAATTAGATGAGGAATCAAAGAAAAAAGGTTTAATTGCATCTTCAGCAGGAAATCATGCTCAAGGTGTTGCTTATGCAGCTAAAAGTTTAGGTGTAAAAGCAACTATCGTTATGCCTTCTCATACACCATTAATTAAGGTTGAAGCAACAGAATCATATGGAGCTAATGTTGTTTTAGCTGGTGAAGTTTATGATGAGTCATATCAAAAAGCAGTAGATTTACAAAAAGAACATGGATATACATTTGTTCATCCCTTTGATGATGAGGATGTTATGGAAGGACAAGGAACTATTGCTTTAGAAATATTAGAAGAATTACCAGATGCTGATATTATTTTAGTACCAATCGGTGGTGGTGGTTTAATTTCAGGCATTGCATGTGCTGCTAAACAAATAAAACCAACAATTAAAATTATTGGGGTTGAACCAGAAGGGGCAGCAAGCGCTTTAGCTGCAATTAATGAAGATCAAGTTGTAGCTTTAAAGGAAGCAGTGACTATTGCGGATGGAACTGCTGTTAAACAGATTGGTGAAAAGACTTTTGATTACATTAAGGAATATGTTGATGGTATTATTACTGTATCTGATTATGAATTAATGGATGCTTTCTTGTTATTGGTTGAAAAACATAAATTAATTGCTGAAAATTCAGGTATTTTATCTTTAGCTGCTTTAAAAAAGTTGGCTGAAAAGAATAAAAAAGTTGTTTCTCTTATTAGTGGAGGAAATATTGATGTATTAACAATTTCTTCAATGATCAATAAAGGATTGATTGCAAGAGGAAGAATATTTACATTCTCAGTTCAATTACCAGATATTCCAGGTCAGCTAGAATTCGTTGCAAATGTTTTAGCTGGATTGAATGCGAATGTTATTGGGGTAGATCATAACCAGTTTAAGAATTTCGCAAGATTTTCAGAAGTAGAATTAAGAGTGACTTGTGAAACTAATGGTGAAACACATATTCAAAAGATTATTGAAAAATTTGAAAGCTTAAGTTATACTATTCAAAGAATCAGTTAATTCTGGTTCTTTTTTTGCTTGATAATATATAATTAATGGGATAAAATATTATTATATTAAATAATTTTCATTAAATTGTAGAAATATAGTCATAAAAGTGATAGAGTATAGACATTAAAAGAAAGGGTGAGTACAATGAGTGGTTTTTTTGGGGTAGCTTCTAAAAAACAATGTGTTATGGATTTGTTTTTTGGAGTAGATTATCATTCACATTTAGGAACAAGACGTGGTGGTATGGCGGTTTATGGAAAGGATGGGTTTAATCGTTCTATTCATAATATTGAAAATTCACCATTTAGAACAAAATTTGAAAGAGATGTAGAAGAATTTGAAGGAAATTTAGGAATTGGTTGTATTTCTGATACAGAGCCACAACCATTATTAGTAAATTCTCATTTAGGTTCATTTGCAATTACAACTGTTGGTAAGATTAATAATTTACATGAATTAAAAGAGGAATGTTTTAATTCTGGTAAAAGTCATTTTTTAGAAATGAGTGGGGGGGATATTAATCCAACAGAATTAGTTGCGGCTTTAATTAATCAAAAAGATAGTATTGTTGATGGGATTAAGCATGTACAGGAAAAAGTTAAAGGGTCAATGAGTATATTGGTAATGACTCCTGATGGCATTTATTGTGCTAGAGATAAATTTGGTAGAACACCAGTTATTATTGGTAAAAAAGAAGATGCTTATTGTGTGACTTTTGAGTCAACAGCCTTTTTAAATTTAGGATATCATCATGAAAGAGATTTAGGCCCTGCTGAAATTGTCTTTATGACAAGTGATGGAATTGAACAGAAGCAAAAACCTTCAGATAAAATGAAGATTTGTTCATTCTTATGGGTATATTATGGGTATCCAACTTCAACTTATGAAGGTGTTAATGTTGAAAAAATGAGATATGATTGTGGAGATATGCTAGCAAAACGAGATAATGTGCAACCTGATAGTGTTGCAGGTGTTCCAGATTCTGGAATTGCTCATGCAGTAGGTTATGCAAATCGTTCTGGATATCCATTTTCAAGACCATTTATTAAATATACACCAACATGGCCAAGAAGTTTTATGCCACAAAATCAAAATCAAAGAAATTTGATTGCGAAAATGAAATTAATACCAGTACAAGAACTGATTTCAGATAAAAGTTTATTATTAATTGATGATTCTATTGTAAGAGGAACACAATTAAGAGAAACTACTGAATTTTTATATGAAAGTGGAGCTAAAGAAGTTCATGTTAGACCAGCATGCCCACCTATATTATATGGATGTAAGTATTTAAATTTCTCACGTTCTAATTCTGAAATGGATTTAATTACAAGACGTGTTATTCATGATTTAGAAGGAGGAAATGTAAGTGATGAAGTTTTAAAGAGATATAGTGATCCAGATAGTCAAGAATATCAAAATATGTTAGATGAAATCTGTAAGAGATTAAAGTTTACATCACTTAGATATCATAGATTAGATGATATGATTGAATCTATTGGTATTGAGCCATGTAAATTATGTACATATTGTTGGGATGGAAAAGAATAAAAATAAAATTAAGAAGTAATATCATCATTAGTATTACTTCTTTTTTTTCAAAATAAATATTTTAAAAATTATATTTTTATATGATGAAAACTGTATTTTTTATTGTTTTTTAGTGTGATTTTTGTTATTATGTTGGTGTAAATTAATTTAGCAAAACTATTGAAAGGTAGTGACGCAAAGCTATAGGGTCTTTAAAATGACAGTCAGTTGCAATTGTTTATAAACTATATATGATTTATAATAAATGTAAAATGGCTCTGTTTATTTAGTAAATAGAGTTTTATTATTTATAAAGCATTAATGAAAGAGAATAATATTGACTCCTATAGTACTCTAAGATGAAGGTGGTTTTTATTATGAAAAATGAGTGGTTTTTTTATTAGTTATGTTAAAAATGCTATATAAATGGTTAATTATGTAAATGTGAGCTTATGACTTGATTTTTAAAATGTATTAGTATAAAATCTGCTAGAAATTAAAGAAGTGATTTTTAAGGTTTATAATTATAAAGATAGTTGGCTCAACAAATTATAATTTATAGTTATAATTTTGATGGCGTAAGCATACTATATAATGATGGCTAAAATTGTTTTGTAGTTAGTGATTTAGTTATAAAGGCTATTAAAGGAGGAGGGTCCATGAGGGAAAAAATATTAAAGATATTTAAGATCTTTCTTTCATTAGTATTATTGATTTCCTTTTTGAATCATTCAGGATTTGATGCTGTTGCAACGAATATTCTAGAACAAGAAGAACAGACACTTGTTTTAGATGATACAAATCAACAAAATGAAGAAACGAAAAACACAGATATTGATAAAAATACTAAGAGAAAAGAAAATGTTGTGTTGACTCAAAGTATTGAAGGGGTAGAAATAAAATTAACTGCTAAAGCTGGAGTTTTAAAAGATAGTACAGTTTTAAATGTGAAAAAAGTAAATAGTAAAGCTATTGAATCTACAATTAAAAAATCTTTAAATAAAGACATGAAGTTAGAGAATGTCTTAGCTTATGATATGACTTTATTAGTAGATGGGAAAGAGGTTCAACCTGATGGTGATGTTAAGGTTGAGTTTTCAAAGCTTCCGTTTTCTGAAGAAAAGAATAAAGAAGTTGCTGTTTACCATGTTTTAAATAAGAAGGTAGAAGATATTGATTCTAAGATAAGTCATCATGGAAAAAGAGTTGATATTGAAACTAATCATTTTTCAGTTTATGCTATTTCTCAACTTTCACAAAAAACATCATTAAATGTAAGTTTGAAGTTTGTAAATGCTGATAATCAAACAATCAATACAAATGTGAATGGAGTTTATTATACATTTATTACAGGAGTTAATAACGATAGAATAACTAAAGAAATTAAAGTTGTTGATGGTCAAGGAAGTGTAACAATTGATAAGATTTATGATCAAAATGGTGGAAATCCACATGATTTATCTGTTGGGCAATATGATGTGAAATTGGCGAGTAGAAAAAATCAAGATATCAATGAAACAACAAGATATGAGCAAAATAATATTGTTACACACGATCAAGGTAGTAAGATTAATGGTTGCTTTGAAATCAATACTGATGAAAAGATTATCATTAGTGGAAATCAAGATAATCAATTAAATATTATAGCGAGAGCAAAAGGAAATGTTATTGCAGATTATGATTTTATTAAAAGTTCATTAGAAACTGCTACTCGTTTTGGAGCTTTTGCATTAGATTATATGCAAAGTGCAGATGTTGAATCTACAATTGCAGCTAAAAATGCTTATATTACTGCTGATTATGGTTTTTCTAGTAATAACTTTGATTTTATTAATAATAAAATTGTTGTTAATAAGATTTATAAAGAAAATGGACAACCAGCTAAAAACAAGGAAATTATCTTAAGGTTGTATCGTAAAGGGACTCAAAACTTAATAGATGAAATTCGAGGTCAAACGGATGAGCAGGGGCTATTTAATGCAACGTTTGAAAAATTGACTGATGGTAGTTATAACCTTGTAGAGGTTATTAATGGTCAAGAAGTTTCAAAAAATATGATTGTAAAAGATAGTGATGGAAAGAATGTTAATGTCACTTTATCTAAGAGTGAAGTGATTATTAATAGTGGATATTCTAACATTAGTTATTTTGATTCTATTAATGATGGAGTTATTAATAAGTGTAGAAGACCAGGGGTTATTGTCGTTAATAAGAAAGCGGATTATGATCTTTATAAGGATAAAATGCCTAGTGATTTAGAATTGGTTCTTGCAGGTGAAGAAGGCTACAAGAATGTAATTAATTTTGATGATGAGTTTGTAGCATTATCTAATCTATCTAAACGTTTATCCAATATTGTTTCATCTCAAGATGTTAAGGTTTATTATTTTGATATAGATGAATTCAATAATAATAATGGTGGACCTCGTAATTATGAATCAGATGGAAAGAGTTACATTGTTGTTAATGTAGATGCTTCAAAATATAAGGATTCAATTGGTATTAATGGTGATTTTTCAATAGATGGAAAACACATTGCTGCTGATTTTGGTAAAGAAGATAATGCAATTGATACAAAAATATTATTTAACTTCTATATTGAAGAAAATGGAGTAAGAACTCCATATAGTGGTAAGATTGATCAAAGAAGTGTATATACAGGTGTTATTTTGGCTCCAAATAGTCATTATATTGGAGCGATAGGTAACTTAGGTGGTACAATTATTGCTAAGAAATATGAACATGTTTCTGGTGAAATTCATCAAGAAAAGATGAGCAAAGAAGTTGTAAAAGCGATTACTCTTACAAATGAAAAAAACGATAACATTGAAATGTTAGGAAGTTTAAAGATTGTAAAAGTCACAAATGGAGCAACAACACCAAGTGATACAGAATTTAAAGTAACTGGGCCAAATGGATATGAAAAGACAATTAAATATTCAGAATTTAAGAATGGAGAGTATCAATTGGATAATCTTGTATTAGGAGAATATAAAGTTGTTGAAAGTGGTGCAGAGGTTAAGGGATATGCCTTAACAGTAAGTGGTGATGGTTCTGTAATTATTAATGAAAATCATTTAAATCAAAGTTTAACTCTTGTTAATGATTATATAACAACAAAGTTATCAATTAATAAAGTTGATGAGGATGGAGAATTGTTGGCAGGTGCAGAGTTACAAATCCTTGATTTAAGTGGAAATATTATAAGAGATTTTGTTACAGATGGAAATGAATATCAATTAGATGGAGTCTTAGAAGCAGGGAAGACATATGTGCTGCATGAGGTTAAAGCACCTGATGGCTATAAGGTAGCTGATGATATCTTCTTTACAGTTAATAAAGATGGAAGTGTTAATAGCATAGAAATGATTGACTTAAAAGAAAATAGTGAAGTTATCGAAAGAAGAACAAATTTGATTTTATATAAAGTCGATCAAGATGAGAATTTATTAGAGGGTGCATCATTTACATTATCTAAGATAGATGTAAATGGAAGTGAGACGATTATAGAAACAATTGATAATGGACCAAGATTTGAATTTAAAGATTTAGAGGATGGACATTATATTATCTATGAAACAGTTATTCCTGAAGGATATGATGGAATTGAACCATTTGAAATAGATATTATTAAAGGACAAATCTATTATGATGGAGAAGTTGAAACTTCATTTGCAATCATGAATACTGATAATGGATTAACACCTGGGGTATTAGGTGATAAATATGTTAATAAAGATTTTGAAAAAGATAGTTTCAACTATAATGTCTTAGGAGATAAGGTTGTTCGTGATATTAAGCATGTTAAGACTTCTGATGATCAAAATATTCTTATTTATGTAGGAGTTGGATTAGTAGCTGGTATAGTTGCTTTCATTCTTATGAAGAAGAAAAAGAAATAATAGGATAGGAGAGGTTTTGATAATCTCTCTTATCCTTATTTTTTTATTAAAAATGAAATTAATTGGTCAAACAATAATTTATTAGTTGACATTTAGCAATATTAATAGCAAAATAATATTAGAAGAAATTTATTCTTAATATGAAGATGTTAATATTTATAGTAAGATTGTTAAAATTTAAGGAGGAGAGGTTATGAAGAGAAAAGAGTTGAAAATTTTTAAAATCTTTCTTTCACTATTATTGTTAATTTCTATTGGTAGTTATTTTAGTTTTAATGCTTTAGCAGTTGAAACTGAATCTTTTAATGATGGGGATAAATCAATAACAGAAAAAGATTCTAAGGTTAATGATCAGATATCATCGGATGATGACTTCAATCAAAGTGGTGGAACTCTTATCATAAAAAAGATATCAAATGGAACAGTTACACCTGAGAATACTGAGTTTATGGTGATAGGACCAAATGATTATAATAAGGTTATTAAGTATTCAGAGTTTATTGATGGAGAATATCAATTAGAAAATCTTGTATTAGGAGAATATAAAGTTACTGAAAGTCTTGCGGATGTTGATGGTTATGTTTTAGACGTGCAGGGGAATACTAATGTAGTAATTGATGCAGAACATTTGAGTCAAAGTATTACTTTTACTAATCATTATGAAATGACAAGAGTATCAATTAGTAGAACTAATAATGAGAAGGTTTTGTTATCAGGCTCTCAACTAGAAATACAAGAATTAGATGGTCGAGTTGTTAAGTGTTTTGAAACAGATGGAACAGAGTATCAATTAGATGGAGTTTTGATTGCAGGTAAATCTTATGTATTGCATGAAGTGAAGGCACCAGAAGGATATAGGATTGCCGATGATATATTGTTTACAGTTTACTTAGATGGAAATGTTAAGCATATAGAAATGTCAAGTTTAAAGGAGAATAGTGAGAGAAAAGCTAATCTCACTATTTATCAAGTTGATCAAGATGAGAATTTATTAGAAGGCGCATCATTTACGCTTGTAAGAATAATTGAAGATGGTAATGAAATTATCGTAGGAACAGTTGATAAAGGACCTAGATTTGATTTTATGGATTTAGAAGATGGACATTATGTTGTTTATGAATCTGTTGTTCCAAAGGGGTATGAAGGAATTGAACCATTTGAAATAGATGTTATTGATGGTGTTATTCATTATGAAGGTGCACCTGAAACTTTGTTTGTTATTATGAATGTGGATAATGGATTAACACCAGTAGATGTATTAAGTGGTAATACAGATAAGGAGAAAGATAAAAAGGATCTTATTCATAATCCTTCTAAGAAGATTATATACAAAAAGGTTAATCATAATGTTAAACAAGTAGATACTTCTGATGATCAAAATATTATTATTTATGTAGGAGTTGGATTAGTGGCTGGAGTTCTAGCATTTATTTTACTAAAAAAGAAAAAAGAAAAGTAAAAGTCATGAGATTTCATGGCTTTTTATATAAATAAGGGAATGGCTTATGATAAAGAAAATATTTTTAATAGTTGTGATTATATTTTTTTAACAGGCTGTTTAAGTCAAGGGTAAGTCGAAAGTAAAAATAAAAAAGTGATGAGCTAATATTTAATAAATATCAAAATGCAGATGATTATAAAGAGAGTTATTTTTATGATTATTATGATGGAAATATAGAATGGGAAAAATCAGTAATTCATTTTATGAGTCTTTTGAACGTTATCATCATGGTGTCAATTTGATTGTGCTTAGTGATGATTGTTATACAAAATATAAACAAGATATTTTATTGCATTAGATGGATATTTTGCTCAATATGAATTATCTTAGACATTAAATAGATATGTACAGAACTTTATTTCTTTATCTCATGGTACTTATGCAACAAATGATCAAAAGAATTTTATGTTAGAAGAAGGAGATTTGAAGTTAGAAAGAGAGACTTCTCAAAAAGAACTTCTAGCTACGAAAGAAGAAAAGTATGAATATGATATGAAGTCTAATGTATTTAAGATAAAAATACCTCAAAGAGTTAAAGAACAAATGGATAGTTTTGAATTTAATGTATACATTAAATGTAATACTGATGAATTATCTATAAGTGATAAAAATCGTTTATATTATCTACAATATAAGGATGATAAATATGGATCGGATTTTTCAAATAGTGATTTTCATAGTATTGAAGAGGATAATCGTTATTGGATAGGAATAAAAGTAAAAAAATAAACGGACAAATGTCCGTTTTAAAATTCTACACCTTTAGAAATATGTAAATAATATACAATGGCTTGAACTTCTTTTCCATACATTTCTTTAAGAACTTTTTTATAATAATCAAGTTGTATTTGATGTTTTTGGATAAGTATTGTATTTGATGTTGATTGTTGTACTCTATCAGTTTTGTAATCCAAAACATAAACTTGATTATCTTTTATAAAAACAAGGTCAAAGATTCCATGTATTATTTGATTTAAAGATTTATCAAAATAAGAAAAAGATTTTTCTTTATAAATATAATCGCTTTGACTAATCATTTGATAATATGGACCTTTAATAAAGGATTCAATATTATCTTTGTAATCAATTAGAACTTCTTTTCCTGTTTCATCTATCAATGATTCATTAAACATATTTTCAATAATTTGTTGAACATTATCATTATTAAAAGATAAATAACTCATTAATAAATGAACTAAAGTCCCTTTATCACTTGCTTTTATCACTTGATTATCATCTTCATCAACATGAATATAATGATCATCTTTAGTATGAGTTAATGCAGTAACTGCTAAAGTTTTAGGTTTGTTTAAATCATAAGGATATTTATAATGGCTATAATATTGTTGGTATTCATCATTTACAAGTTGATCTATATGATGATAATGTGGTATTAAACTTTCTAGTGTTTTATCATCAGTTAATTGTAAAGAAAACATTGCATGTTCAGTTGAATCGAATGTTAATCTTTTTTCAAAGTGATATTGTTTTAATAACATTGCTTTATCTTTTAATTTTGGAATAGATAAGCACTGTTCAATAATAGAAGGATGCCTCAGTATAGCAGCTAATATCCATGATAAATAATTATTTGTTTCTCTTAAACGATTATAAAGCAGCACATCTTTTGCTCCTTTTCTTTTATAAATATCTTCACATTCATTCACAAGTAGTTTTTGTTGGATATCTATAATTTCATCGATATCTTTAATAACACCAGTTAAAATAAGCTTTGAAGAAGCTCTTGTTAATGCAACATACAAAATACGCATTTCTTCATCGATAGATGCCTTAGTTTGATATTTCGCAATCATATTACGATAAACATTATCATATTCAATAATAATATTATTGATGTTATCAATATTCTTATATAAACGAGGTTTTAAAGCAAAACCAAGTTGTTTATCAATCATTAATTTCTCTTTACTATCTTGCATATTAAAGCGTTTATGCATATTACATACAAAGACAATAGGAAACTCTAAACCTTTGGATTTATGAATTGTCATAAATTCTACCGCTTCATCATTAGAACTAGATGCTCCTGGAGCATAGTCTGATGAATTTTCTAATGTATAAATAAGATCGTTAAGATAAGGATGTGCTGATTGTAATTGTTTAATAATTTCAAAGAATAAATCAAGATTGGCTTTTCTTTGAGCTCCATTATTTAAATTAGAAACAAAGAGTTTATAATCTGTTAATTCATCGATCTTTAATATTAATTCATAAGGACTATGTTGATAACTATATAATTTTAATTCTTCAAAATATTCAAGAAATTGAACAATCTGAGGAGAAGAGCTTTCTTTTAAACATTCATATAATGGAATATTTTTATGATCAATTCTTAACTTTGCGATTTCATTCATATCAATATGAGAGAAACTATAAGGTAGTCTTAAAACACTTAATAAAGAAATATCGTCATAAGGATTATTAATAGCTTTTAAAAAAGAAATCATACTTATTATTTCATTAGAGTTTAGTAATCCTTGAGACAAAACAATATGAGTTGGAATATGATATTGATCAAAAACCTTTTTAAATGTAATAAAAGAAGTTGTGGATCTCATTAACACTGCAATATCATTAAAAGAGAAAGATTGTGATTCTTCTTTTAACCTTGCTATTCTTTGTGCACACATATGTGCTTCATATTGTTCTTTGTCTAATTCATCTTGAGGATCATATATATCAATTAAGACTTCTGTTTCTAAATGCTTATCATGAAAGAAACGCTTTCTTGCTTCTTCTTTTTTTCCTTGCTCTTTTCCATCATAATCATAATTTAATCTTGCGCTCTCATCTAAATAATATTCTAATCCACCAATATCTTTATCCATGATTGCATTAAATATATAATTAATTGAATCTAAAACCACTTTAGAAGAACGATAATTATAAACTAAATCAATTCTTCTCGTCTTTGTCTTTAAACAATCTTCATCGGATAAAGAATATTGATTATATTTATTTAAGAAAATTTGAGGATCAGCTTGTCTAAAACGATAAATAGATTGTTTCATATCTCCAACCATAAATAATGGAATATGGGGATTCTTAGCTTCTGAAATCTTTAATAATAAAGATTCTTGAATTTGATTAGTATCTTGATATTCATCAACCATAATTTCTTTTAAAGAATCATGAAGCTTTTCAACAATTCCATATTGGGGTTTTAATAATTGATGGGCATATCTTTCTAAATCAGAAAAATCCAATTGATTTAATTCTCTTTTTCTTTGATTATAAGCCAGTTGAAAACGATCTAGCAATCCATTTTTACCAATTAAGATTTGAATAGCTTGATAACTAATATTTAATTTCTCAATAAACTCTTTTTCATTTATATCAATATAGGAAGAAATAGCTTTATTGTAAGAATCTAAAACATCTCTTTTCATCTTATTAAAAGTCTTCTTAACAACTTCATCAACTTCTTTCCAATTCATATTATATGCTTTTAAAGGTTTATCGTTTAATAAACTTACTAATGTATCATAGGTGATTGGATGTTCAAGTGTTTGAATCCTTTCATCTATATAATCATATAATGAATCAAAAGGAATCATTAATAATTGATTCTTTTCACTTTGATCATCGGGTCTTTCATAAAAATCACTTAACTGTTGTGTTTCACAATAATATCTTAATTCTACAAGTTTATTCATAGCCATTTGACATTCATTGTAAAATAAATGTTTAAGTGCAGGAAATAAATTCCAATCATTAATAGATGAAATTTGATAATCAACATGATATATTTTTTCTACAAAATCATAGAATCCATCAATAGAATGAGAAAGTTCATCAATAGATAATAAAACATCTTCAAATTCATCAAATTGATAACCATGAAAATATAAAGAGAAAAAGTCTTTATATAGAGGATCTTTGACCCATTGTTCTTCACATTCTTTTAAAACTTCTTTTTTAATAGCAAGAGGATCACTATTAATACTAAAGCCAGGTAAAACATTAATAAGATACCCATATTTCATCAATAATAAATTACAAAATCCATGAAAATTGGTAATATAAGCATTAGGAAGATTTAATAACTGTTCATTAAGATGAATAGATAAATCATTATCAATATCACTGACAACAAGTTTATTTAATTCATCAGATAAACGTTGTTTCATTTCATTACCAGCTGCTTCTGTAAAGGTTAAAACAAGAAAGTTAGAAATATTATATCCTTCTTTTAATAATTCAATAATACGACTGACAAGAATCTTTGTTTTACCACTTCCAGCAGGAGCACTGACTAAAATAGAAGAATTACGTTGCATAATAGCTTTTAATTGACCTTCATTAAATGGCATTAATCATCCCTCCCTAATATTTCATTTATATCATATGTTTTTACAAGATTATATTCATTATAAAAGACATCAAAATGACAAACAGAATGATAATGACAATAACGACAAGGATTTACTTTTTGATGAATATTATTATCATCACTGCCTTTAGGAGCGATTTCGATATTACCATTAATCATATATGTATAAAGCTCATAAATATGTTCTTCAATCATCTCCATAAGTTGATTTAAAGTATCGGTTGACATAATATGTCCTTTATATTCACCTCTAGATTTAACATAACTTACATTCACAAGATTTGATCTTGTGTTCATTGAAGGATCAATAGCCTGAATGACATCAGTATTATCATCAATCACATAGCCTCCATATTTGTATAAACCATAGAAATCATCTTCATTAATGTTCTCACTTATACTTCCTTTACCACTCATTATTCTTCTTTTAGTATTAAAATATAAAACAGCTCCAGGATCGCTATCATATTTTTTAGTCATCATCTTTAAATATAATAACATTTGAATATTAAATCCTTGAATTGCAAGTGATAAATCAATATCTTTAGCACTAGACTTATAATCAATAATAGAAAGATAATGATCATAAACATCCATTCTATCTACAAAGCCCTTAAAATTAATATCTTTAATTTTATCTTCTACTTTTTCTTCTTCGCTATATATTTTAAATAATGATATATCCATCATTTGATGTAATACCTTTAGTGTGATTTCTAGATCTTTACTTAATTGTTCAATAAAATATTGATTAATAGAAGAGGAATATATTTTTTCTTTTAAATCTTGATTTTTAGATAAATAATGTTGTACTAAATCATTAATGCTTTTATCTTTTTTCATATTAATAGATAAAATATAATGAACTAAACTTCCTAATTCGTTTGGAAGTAATTTTTCTTCTTTTAAAGGATAAACACCTAGTCCATATTGAACAAAGTATAAAAATGGGCATTTATTATAAGTTTCTATCTGACTTACAGAAAGAACAGGACTATAAAGTTTTTTGATAATTTCTTTATTAATAGAAAGAGGTTGATTCTGAGTTTCAATGTAGTTTGTAATATTTTGATTTAAGATTTCTTTTTCTTTCATTCTCCCTCCGTTTAAATAATATTCATCTAAAGGAAGATATTTATTTTCTTTTAATGGCTTTAAATCATACATTTTATTTAATTGGTTATACAGTGAAGAAGAAAGTAATGTTTCAGATAGTTGAGTTGTATAAGCATAAGAAAATACAATTCTTTCATAAGGACACTGTATTGCCTTTAAAATATCATTTTGATGCATTCCTAATAATTCTAATGAAGTAAATGAAGTAGGAATATGATTCTTTCTTAATAATTCTATATCCTCGTCTAATAATAATCCTGTATCTTTAAACCTAGAAGGTAAAACAGTTTCATTCATACCTAAAATAAAAATATGTTTCTTTCTATCAGATTTAACTTTATCTATAGAAACAACTTGTACTTGATCATCATTATAAAAACATTCACTTCTATCTAATTGACAAGTTGATATAAAAAAATCTTTAAATTCTTCACTTGACATTAATTCATCAAAATCTTTTAATATTAAAAAGTAATCTTTATATTTATTATCACTCATTTCCTTAGACAAATTATCAGACCAATCTTGAACAGATTGAGTAATATCTGTGGATTCTAAGATGTTTAAAATATTCTGATAATCTTTATCATATAAACAAGATGTTGTTTTTTTTATGTTATGAGGAATGTTTTCCTTAGAAAGAGTATCTAGTAATATTTCTTTATAACTCTCATTTGGATAAACAATGATAAAATCATTATAATGTAATTGTTTATCTACAATATCTTCTAAAAGAGTATAAACAACTCTTTTGACTTCATTTTGTGGTGTAGAGGCTTTAAAAGTATAAAATTTATTTTCTTGATGATTATGTTTAAATGTTTGTGAAAAGAGATTTTTAGTTAAATATGTATCTTTAGTATTTGTATTTGCATCTAAACATAAATGATGTAATGGTTTATTAAAAAGTCTACTATCAAAATTATGGGTATATAATAATGTCATATCATTATTTAAGGATAAATTCTGAAGAATGTTTTGCCTCGCTTGTTGATATAAGTGATCTGCTTCAACATATAAATGAATATTTTTTTCATTGATTTGAATATTTTGAAAAAGACTTTCTAAGCATAAATATTTATTATTGCCTAAATATTCTTTTAAACAATGATATATTTTCATATAATCTTTTAATTTATTTGAATTAATTTCATAAAATGTTTGATGAAGTTCAAGCTCTTTCATTAATGAAATCATTTCATTGATAAGAGAGTAGTTAACATCATGAAAACAATAAAAATCATTATTATTTAAAATTTGTCTTAAATAATAAGTTAATTCTATGTTGTTTACTGGTTGTTTATATGTGAAATGATGATTTAACATAAGTCTATATAAATATTGATTCCATGTCATAATCTCAATATTAACTAGAAAATGAGTGTATTGGAAAAATCTTTTTTCAATCATTTCTTTATCTTCTACAATAAATATAAACTGTCTATAAGGGTATTCTTGAGCTTTTTGAATACATTCTTTGATTATTATATCTAACTTTTCATAATAATTAAGTCCATTAATAATACGCATTAAATTCACCTCTTTACTTATTATACACTAAATATAAAGAAAAAGGGAATATAATTATTTATTGAATTACAATAAATAATTATTGACTTTGTTGATGTGAAGTGATAATATACATCTGTAAGGAGTTGATATTATGAAACAAGAGATGATTTCAAAAGTTTTAAAAGTTTTTAGTGTTTTAGCAGGAATACTAGGAGGATTATTTTTTTATTGGTATTTTCCACATATCATTGAAGTCTTTATTATGGAAAATCCAGAAGTTCAATTTTTACAGATTCCTTCTTATATTGGGATTGGATGTCTTTCAATAGTATGTTATGTTGCTTTATTTTTCTTTTGGAAGGTTTGTGATAAAATAGGAATACAAGAGAGTTTCTGTATTGAAAATGCCTCATCAATGAAAATGATAAGTATAATGGCTAGTTTAGTATGTGCTATTATCTTAGTAGGTGATATTTATTTGGGGGTTGTTGGTTTTCTTCATCCTGGTTTATTGATTGTTTCTTCAGTTTTTATATTTATTGGTAGTAGTTTTGCAGTTATTTGTTTTTCGCTTTCTTCGCTTATTTTAAATGCAGTTACAATTAAGGAAGAAAATGATTTAACGATTTAGGAGGATATCATGATAATAATTAATATAGATGTTATGTTGGCGAAAAGAAAAATGAGTGTAACAGAGTTAAGTGAAAGGGTAGGGATTACCATGGCTAATATTTCTATTTTAAAAAATGCAAAAGCAAAAGCCATTAGAATAGAAACTTTAGATAAAATATGTAAAGCTTTGGATTGTCAACCTGGTGATATATTAGAATGGAAAGATGAAGAGTAAAATATTAATATTGTGTATTGTGTTATTGCTTACAGCTTATGGTATAAAACCAGAAAAGGCATGGGATGGATATCTATCATCAAATGAACATTTTGATGAAGAAGGATTTAAAGACTTTACTGATTATTGTGAGTATAGATATAAAGATGATCAATTATTTATAAATGATAATGATTATCATAAAGTCACAAAGAAAGATATAGGTGAACTAAAAGATTATATTTTTAACTTTACAAGTTGGATTCAACTTAAAGATAAGTATAAAGAGTGGTATCATTTCGATAAACAAAAGATTGATACAAATGATTATTATATATTAATTAAAAATGAAGATATGAGTGATGACTCCTATTAGGAACACTGTAATATCAAGGCTTTTTGGAGCTAGCAACCACAAAAAATATTATTTGAGCTATCACATTACGCAGAAAGCCGTCTGGCATGAAAAAACGGGCGGCTTTTTTGCGTGGATAGCCAGGAGGGAGGCGAAAAAATAGTAACAAACTTTTAGCACAAGATTTGTGCAACATTCATGAAATTAAAAAAGGAGGTAACGAATGGTAGACGAAAAATTGAACGTGAGCTTGGAGGAAAATCCCCAGCCCAGCTTGTCTGGGTAGAAAAATTCATCTACGGAAATGTCAAAAAGGGTGACGAGCTTGTAAAAGGCGTTGAGGCTGGTGTGCTAGTCTGGTTCTCAATATATATGATGGAGCGAGGGGTGAGGTCTACAAGCTGGGCTAGGTGCTCCTGCGTCCAGCCTTTGGCTTTTCGTCTGCGTTTGATTTCTTGGCCCAGAGCATGACAGTCAAGGCGTTTTTCATATTGGTACATTCTCACATCATCCCTATATTATTTTACATTTCGGGGCAGAATATGAGAACGAAACGTGATTTTATTTTTAAGTAGTATTTAATTTCATATATAATTGAAGAATAATTCATGGAGTATAGCCGCTCAGCTTTGAGACAAAATGTCCCAAAGTGGTGATAACCTTGTTGTTTGGGCTGAATAGAGCTATAATAACACCGTGATAAAGCTAAAAACAAGTGGATTTTTGGCAACTCTACCGCTGGTAGGTGTTCATTTTCTCAGGCCACAGTATAATAAAACGCGAAAGAGAGGTTTTTGACATATGGATCAAAAGAAAATCGGCAGCTTTATTGCAGCTCGAAGAAAAGATAATGGCCTAACGCAAAGTCAACTGGCCGAAAAATTAGGGATTACAGACAAAGCAATTTCAAAATGGGAAACAGGTAAATCTATGCCCGACCTATCACTATTCAATCCTCTATGTAATTTACTTCAAATTACTTTGAATGAATTGCTTTTAGGCGAATTTATATCAGATGAAAACTTGAAAGAAAAATCCAATCAAGTGTTGTTTGAAGTAGTTACGAGCTGGCTG
The DNA here is from genome assembly GCA_910579135.1 of uncultured Erysipelotrichales bacterium. Lineage (GTDB taxonomy): Bacteria > Bacillota_I > Bacilli_A > Erysipelotrichales > Coprobacillaceae > MGBC113645. The sequence goes on from CAJTTM010000016.1 coordinate 54,213, forward strand.
GGCAAGGATCAATGGGAAAGCAAAACAGATACCCAAGTTCCAACTGTTCTAAAATTAAAAAAAGTTAGAAAGATATATGAAACCGAAAGCACTTCAATTGAGGCAGTCAAAGATGTTAGCTTTGAAATTACTAAAGGAAATTTTGTTGGTATCATGGGTGCATCTGGATCAGGAAAAACTACTTTGCTCAATATGATTGCAACCATCGACAAGGCCACCAGTGGCCAGATAGAAATTGATGGGCAAAGTGTCTCCGAGCTTTCTGAAAATGATTTAGCATCTTTTCGTCGGGAGCATTTAGGTTTTGTATTTCAAGAGTACAATTTAATAGATACTTTAACGGTCTATGAAAATATTGCATTAGCGTTGACAATTAAGCAAATGCCGAAGGAGTCTGTAAAACAAAAAATTATTGATTGGGCAGAAAGATTAGACATATCTGAAATATTAAGTAAGTTTCCATATGAAATATCGGGTGGTCAACGGCAAAGATGTGCTTGTGTGAGAGCGATTATTACAAGCCCCAGCCTTATTCTTGCGGACGAGCCGACTGGAGCTTTAGATAGTCATTCAGCAAAGCAGTTATTAGAAAACTTTGTTATGCTCTCTCAAAAATATTCCGCTACAATTTTGATGGTTACACATGATGCCCTATCCGCCAGCTATTGCGACAAAATTTTATTCATGCAGGATGGTGAGTTTAAGGCTATGCTAGAACGAGAACAAGAGAATAAGCAGGAGTTCTTTACCAGAATTTTGGACACCATAGCCAAAATCACAGGAGGGGTTCATTATGTATCTTAAATTAGCGTTACGAAATGCAAAACGGTCTATATTTGATTACATCCTTTATATTTTTTCAATGGTTATGCTTACATCTATCATCTGTCTTTCGACCAGCATTGCAAATTGGGGAGACGTACAGGCTGGCTTTCAGACAATGGCGCTACCTCTATTGATTGCGATAATTATGGTAATGTTAGTAAACTATATCAATGTTTTTATTGTTAAGCAAAGAGCAAAAGAGTTTGCCACTTATATGTTGTTAGGAATGAGAAAAGATATACTATCTTGGGTGTTTCTAAGTGAGTTACTTGTCATAGGATTGATTTGTTTCATCTTGGGTGTAGCTTTAGGTGTTGTAGTATTTGGCACTTTTTGTTATTCAATACTACAAGGAGCCAGGCATCAGTCTATGCTCCAAATAATCTTAAAAAGTGTTTTACAGACATTTGCCTACTTTTGTTGTGTAGAAATCTTGTCAATACTTTTTATGAAACAAAAAATATATAAATTACAGATTGTACAGCTTATGAATGAAAAACGACGCAATCAACCGCTTGGAGCAAGTAAGAGAGCTTTTTGGGGCTGGATGTGTATTGTCAATTTATTCTTCTATGTAATATTATTGCTTGCTATTTCCGTTATGTCTAATGAGATGATGTCCGTCTCCATTTCATTCATTTCGTTGCCGATGTTACTATGCGTCTTTTCATTTTATAAGTGGCTATACGCCTTTATTGCTTTTTTGCGGCTGTCACAAGCAAATACTTTGTACCAGGACAATCGACTATACCAAATTGCAGAAATGACAACAGGTTCAAAGTCAAATGCAAATATGAACACAATATTTTGTGTTTGTCTGATTTTTTCTGCACTTTCCTTTACATTTGGAATGTTGCTAATTAACGCGAATGTTCATATCTATGAATGGGCTAAACAACAATGGATGGGGTTTTTGCAAATTGGCATCTGTATCATATTTATGATTATTTATTTTTCTACCATCTCGTTGTTGCAGATTGTAGATTTGAAAAAAGCGGCGAAAAATATCCGATTATTATTTCAAATGGGAAAAAATCGATCTGAGCTGAAAACTTTGCTTTATTCTCAGACGCTTATAAAGCTGTTTCTACCAACGCTAATGGCTTTTGTTATGCTTTTATTGGCAACACCCTTTATAAACTATAAGCTAAATGTGATTTTTTCTGCCTCCTTATCTTTGCATAATTTAATAGCTAAGGCTATTGGTTGTTTTATAATTTGCTTTTTCATTTTATATGTTTGCTATTTTTGCGTGATATGTATGATAAACATGCGTTATATCAAATTTAATGTAAAATAATAATTTTCAAAATGTTGCCACACGACGGTATCTGGGAGGTATCGTCGTGTCCTTTTTTGTCTGCACTCAACTTAATTTGTTAAAAAAGTTTAGCTCCTCCATCAGGGTGTAAATGTCAACTATAAATTGAAGAAAAATGAGAATTTGACTTGTAGAATTTTCGGAATCTAAATTGAAGAAAAATCGGAATTATATTTTAAAGAATTTTTGTAATCCTTTCATAGTTTCTTTAATTTTTTTAAACATTGTGTGACCATTTTCCTTTTCCATCACTGCATTTAAATTCCATCTGTTTCCTCCTTTACAATATCTTTGGTTCTATAAGACGGTCCATCTATCTGTATGATATGACTATGATGTAACAGCCTGTCCAATATCGTACACCTAGGACGAATATATTGAGGTTACTGATGATGTGGCCGAGGACGTGGACAAAACCTCTGTCCGTGAGTCTGTTCTGAGCGGTTTGAAAAGCATGAAAAAATATTTGCAAAAAATCCTTGATTGCCCCTCCATTTGCTCCGCTTTTCTGGTGGTATATGAGAGGAAGTTTTTTCTTCTCCACAACTGAATAGCGGGTGACCCCAGGTGAACGCGGAACGGGCGGAGCTCTTGAATGGCGTTGACAAGGAACACCCCGCGCTGGTAGCCTTTGCAAAGTATCAAAGCATCGAAACGCTCACCCGTGAAATCCTCACGGACTTGGTAGACCACATCAAGATTTATGAAAACGGCAATATCAGTGTTCGCTTTAAGTTTGCGGACGAGTTAGCTTCTTTTTTTATTGGACAAAATGTCCAATGATAAGTCTGTTTTATACCCTTATAATAGATTATAGAAACAATTTATTAAATTATACATTTAAAAAAAGAAAAAGCCTCTTTTTATTAGTATAGAATAATAGG